>JAHJTW010000147.1 GCA_018829565.1 bacterium
CGCCATGAACCAGGCCTTGCGGTAGAACGGAGGGGTCACGTGGATGGTCACCGCCAGTCCGTCCTGGTTCCAGACGCCGTCGTTGTTCGAGCCCCGGACCCGGAACGTGTAGTTGCCCGGCGGCAGGTTCGTGTAGGTGGCGTGGTTGCGGTTGCCCACGTCGTTCCACTGCGTCTCGAACCCATCGAGCATGTAGGAGAAGTTGTTCTTCAGGGGCGAAGCGTAATGGAGCACCGAGAACTCGAACGAGATGACGTGGTCCTTGTGGTCCAGTTCGATGTGCTTGACCTCGCTCACCGACCGGTCCAGGACCACGTGGCCGCGGCGGTCCTCGCCCACGGGCACCGGCTTGTTGAAGATGCGGAAGTCGGTGAGCACCACGTCCGGAACGTAGGGATTGTTGCGGATGCTGTCGGGATAGAAGGCGGTGAAGCCGTTGATGCCGCCGAAGTACATCCGGCCGCTGCGCCCGACGTGCGAGGCGCCCATGTTGAACTCGTTGTCCTGGATCCCGTCCCGCTCGACGTAGTTGCTGATCTCGCCGTTCCGGGGATTGAACCGGGCCAGGCCGTAGTTGGTGGCGATCCACAGGCGGCCCGAACTGTCCTCCTCCACCCGGTAGATCGTGTTGTTGGGCAGGCCGTCCTTCATGCTGAACCAGCGGCAGTGCCCCGTCCGGGGGTCGAGCAGGTTCAGGCCCGTGGTGGTGCCGAGCCACATGCGGCCGCGGCTGTCGCTGGTGATCGAAAGGACGACGTTGCTGCTGAGGGTGCGCCGGTCATCGGGATCGTGCTGGTAGCGCCGGAATGTCCCGGTTTCGAGGTCGTAGGACGCCGCGCCGCTGCCCCAGACGCTCATCCACAGGCGGTCCGAGGAGTCCACGAACAGGTCCCGGATGCTCCCCGGGGGAAGTCCGGTCGAGTCCTCCGGATCATGCCGGAACCGGGTGAACAGGCCCGTTCCGAGGTCGTAGCGCTCCAGGCTGGTCATGGTTCCGATCCACACCCCGCCCGACCGGTCGCTGCACACGGAGAAAACGCGGTCGTCGCCGATGGCCCGGGGGTCGTCCGGGTTTGCCACGAAGCGCCGGTAGAGCCCCGTCTTCGGGTCGAAACGGTTCAGGGCGCCGTCCCTGGCCCCCAGCCAGATGCCGCCCAGGCTGTCCTCCACCACCTCGATGAAGGAATCGTAGCTGGGCCGGCGCGGGTCGTCCGGGTCCGCCATGATCTGGGTGATGGATCCGCTTTCCGGATGCAGGACGTTCAGACCCGACTCGGTGACCGTCCACACGTCCCCCGAGCGGGTTTCCCACATGGACCAGACGCAGGCGTTGGTCAGGCTGGCCCCGCTGCCGGGCTGGTTGCTGATGTGGAAGAACTGCTTGGCCTTGGTGTCGAGGCGGTTGGCCCCGTTGCTCGACCCCATCCAGATCACTCCGGCCTTGTCCAGCAGGAGGCAGTAGATCTCGTTGTCGCTGAGGCTCATGGGGTCCTGGGGATTGTTCTGGAACCCCCGGCAGTGGCCCGTCCCCAGGTCGATGTTGTAGACCCCGCGGTGCTCCGTCCCCACCCAAAGCTGCCCCCCCGGCGCCTCCAGGATCGCGCTGACGGAAACCGCCTGGGGCTTTCCTGCATTGCCGGGATCGATCGGGCGTCTCCGGACCTCACCGGTGCGGGGCTCGAGCAGGCCCAGGCCGCCCGTGGTGCCGACCCAGACCCCGCCGTCGGCCGCGCGGGCCAGCGACAGGATTTCGCCCGCGGGGAGCGAATCCGGATCGTCCGGATCGTGGAAGTAATGCCGCATCTTGCCCGTCAAGGTGTCGAATCGGGTGAGCCCGGTGCTGGATCCCACCCAGAGCATCCCCCTTTCGGCCATCATCAGGCAGCGGATCTGGCCGGAAATTCCCTCGCCTTCATTCACCTGACCCGGGGCGTAGCTGCGGATGGTCTCGGTGGCGGGATCGAAGCGGAGCAATCCGTCCGCCATGGTTCCCAGCCAGACGAAGCCCTCCTCGTCGGCGAGGATGGCCCGCACGTCGTAGTATCCGTCGTGGCCCGGCAGGTCCGGATCGTAACGGTAAGGCGTGAAGGTCTCCGTGCGCCGGTCGAAGCGGTTGAACCCCCCGCCCTCGGTGCCGATCCAGAGGTCCCCGTTCGGGTCCTCGGTAAGGCACCAGACGTTGGGATCGCTGATGCTGCTGGGGTTCTCGGGATCCGCCTTGAAGGAGATGATCTGGCGGCCGTCGTACCGGTTCACCCCGTCCTGGGTGCCCAGCCAGATGAACCCGCGGCTGTCCTGGTAGACGGAGAGGATGGAACTCTGGGAGAGGCCGTCCGCCAGCATCAATCGCTGGAACCGGACCGGGAGTTCCGCCATGGCCCCGGCGAGGGGAACCATGATCAGCTGGCCGAGAAGCGTGCTCCAGAGGGCGAGTCGGAGTGTTCGGGGCATTGGCGATCTCCAGCACGAGTTGCAGGGCGGGCCGGGCCGCCCTCCCGGGAGTCAGGATGTCTCACCGGGTACTTATCGCCGGATGTCCCTTGAACTTTAGAATTGACTGTCAATTTTGACCTGGCGGGAATCAGACGAACCGGTCCGCCAGCCGGTGGATGAGATAGCCGCTTTCCCGCATGGCCTGATCGGCGAAATCCCCGAAGAAGGCGCCGATGGCTGCGAACTCCCGGATAAACCCCTCCTTGTCGTCGGTTTCGGCCAGTTCGGCCAGCCGGGCGTGGTGGGAGGCGAAATCCAGCAACAACTGCCGCCGCTCCTGGTCCGCAAAGACGATATCGGCATAGAGTTCCGCGTTCTGGGCGAAGATCCGCCCCGTCATCATCAGTTCTGCGCGATAGATGGGACTCGATAGATCGAGGATGTCGCCCGGGGCGATGTTGCAGGCCCTCATGAACGACCCGTGCAGCAGGGCCACGAAATGGCGCAAGCCCTGGACCAGGTTCATCATGCGGTCATGGGCCCCGGGTTCGACCTCCTTGACCCGCATGCCCCACAGAGCCGCCTGGTCGAGCAGCCAGCGGCCGGCCTCGGGCTGCCGGCCGGGGCAGCAGATGAGCAGCTGCTTGGAGAGATTGCCCACGTCGGGGGCGTGCATGGGATGCAGGCCCAGGACCGGGCCCGGATGGGCGGCCAGCATGGCCTCCAGGGGGCGCTTTTTGACGCTGGTGAAGTCGGCCAGGAGGGCGGCCGGCGGCAATAACGGACCGAGACGTGTTATGACGCCCTCGGTATCACGAATGGGTACGCTGACGATCGCTGCGTCGATCCCTGCGGCAAGTCCAGGGGCCCGATCCCAGTCCCCCTGATCCAGGACCCTCACAAGGTGGCCGCTGGCCTGGAGCATCCGGCCGTAGAGGGATCCCATGCGGCCACGGCCTCCCACGACCAGGATGGTGCGCGGCTCCGGAGTCGCCCGGGGGAAATCGGCCACCGACTGCCTGGCCCTCGAGGCGCTCATGATCATGCGGAGGAAGTCCTCGGCCCATTCCGGATCCAGACCCAGCTGTCCGGCCGCCTCCCGGAACGAGGCCACCTTCTGGCTTTCCCGCTCGGGCACGAAGATCGGCAACCCGGCGGCCAGCTTGGCCTGGAGCACCTCGGCCGCCAGGGCGTTGCGCTCCTGCAGCAGATCGAGGATGCGGCGGTCGATGGCGTCGATGCGTTCGCGCTGGCTGTCGAGGGGGCCGGGCATGGTCGCCTCCATTCGGGGGATGCTGTCTGGCCGACCCGGCCATTGTAGGCGCAGGCTCCCCTTGTGTCCCCTCCGAAGAGGACCGCCGATCCCCCCGGGGGATCGGCGGTCCTTCAGCATCATCGCAGCGAAGGGCGCTTACTTCACCAGCAGCATCCGGCCCGCGCCGCTGAACCCGTCGGCCTGCAGGCGGTAGAAGTAGACCCCGGCCGCCGCGCCGCGGCCCTGGCCGTCCCTGCCGTCCCACACCGCCGAGCGCGTCCCCGCCGGCATGGTCTCCCCGTCGATCAGGCGCCGCACCAGCCGGCCCGCCACGTCGTAGACGTCAAGGCTGACCGCCGCGGTCCGCGGCAGGTCGAACGAGATCACCGTGCGCGGATTGAACGGGTTCGGCGCGGCGCCGTGCAGGGCGAAGCCCGCCGGCAGGTCCCGGCCGCCGTCCTCGTCGCCGAGACCGTACAGGTCCCAGCCGGTGACCAGGCCGTTGCCCTTGGCCACGCTGGACTTCTCGAAGGTGAACGAGTCGGAGGCCGTTCGGCCGTCGGCCGTCGCCAGGCTGATCCGGTAGAGGTAGGTGCCGGCCGGCGCTCCCGCGGGCACGTCCTGCGAGACGTTCGGCCACACGTGGGTGCCGGCCTGCAGGGTGCGGGTCGGCAGACGGCGCACCGTGTACACGTTCCCGTTGGGCAGCACCGCGTCGATCACCGCGCCGAAGGTGACCTGATCGGTGCTCTCGAGCATGACTTCGTAGGCGAAGGTCCCGCCGTTGGCCGGAATCGAAATGGGCGCGGCATGAGGCGTCACCGTCAGGACCAGATCCGACGGCGAGGAGTCCCGGCCCCAGATCTCGATGTCGTCGAGGTTCCAGCCGCAATAGGTCCAGCTGGCGTCGGTCGGGCCCATGGTCCAGGCCAGGTAGACCGTCGCCCGGCCGTCGGCCACGGCGCTGATGTCGTACTCGACCAGGGTCCACTCCGTGTCTGCGACCTCGCCGGTGTTCTGCCACACCGTGGTCCAGTTGACGCCGTCGTTGCTCACGCTGAAGTAGGCGTGGTCGTAGGACGGCTGCTCGACGCCCAGCCACCGCTGGAACTTCACCGTGACCCCCTCGAGGCCGGAGCAGTCGATGGCCCCGGTGCGCAGGCTCCTCAGGGGGAGGTTGTTGGGATAGTCGCCCGCCAGGTTGAAGCCCAGCACGTTGGCGCCGGTGTGGCCGCTCACCGGATCGGGGCCGCCGTAGGCGCCGCCGCCGCCCTGGGGAACCCCGAACTGCCAGCCGGTCTCCATGATCCAGCCCGGATCGGTGTCCAGGGGGAAGCTGTAGGCCAGCTCGGGCAGGCCCACCTGCAGGACGGCGTCCCGCGTGGTGTCGCCGAGACCGTCGGTCAGGTTGGTGAAGGCGATCGTCCCGGTGTAGGTGCCCTGGGGCAGGCCGAAGACGTCGGGAGTCAGGGCCACCGTCACGGTGACCTCCCCGCCCTCCGGCACCGTGCCCGAGGCCGGATCGACGGTCAGCCAGGACGCGTCGACGTCCACCACGAACTGCAGGGGAGCGTCGTCGAGATTCTTGATGACGTAATCCTGCTGGGGATTGGCGAAGGGTCCGCCGACCTCGCCTTCGGCGTAGAAGCCGGTCGAGGGGGTGACCTTCATGCCGGCCAGGCCGGGCCACCAGGTGTCCAGCACCGCGGCCCCCGATCCGGTCGGATCGAGGTAGGGAGCCAGGGCCGGCCAGGACACGGAGAAACGGCCGTACCAGTCGCTCAGATCATTGCCGCAGGCCGCGTAGCCGCCGTGCAGCTGGCCCACCACCCGGTGGTTCTCGTCGAACAGGGGCGAGCCCGAGGAACCCGGTTCGGTGGTTCCGACGTCCCAGTCGGTCACCCGGATGTGCGTGCCGTTGCCGGGCACCGCATTGCTCAGGTATGAAGTCGTGCTGGTGGGATCGAACTCGAAGCTGATGCTCTTCTCGTCGGTGTTGGGATGATGGATGGCGATGGCCTGTTGCGGATCCTCGCTGCCGTTGTTCCAGCCGGCGAAGGCCACGGCGTGCTCGGGATCGACCGGGTCGTCCATCTCCACCAGGGTGAAGTCCGAGGTCGCATTGCCGGCCAGCCAGGTCGAACCGGTCTGGAAGTCGGCCAGGCTGCCGCCGCCCTGCTGTCCGCAGACGGGGCTCTGGAAGTTCCAGTACACCACGAGCGAGGGGGCGTTGCCCACGTTGATGCCGCAGTGGTTGGCGGTCATGAAGTAGGGAGACGCGTCCTGGGCGGTGTTGTTGACCATGAAGCCGGTGCAGAAGGTGCTGCCGCCGGTGGATATCACGCCGACAGACGCGATCTCGGCCCGCCAGTCGTCGCCCTCGGGGCATATCACGTCGACGTTGCAGGACCCGGACTTCTCGCGCAGGAGGTCGGCGAGATCCTCGCCGAAGAAACGGTACCCGCGGTTGATGCTCGCGAGTTCCAGGCGGTAGTCGTGACGGGACTCCGAGGGCAGCACCAGTTCGATCACGATCTCGTCGCCCAGGATGACCGGGGTCCACAGCTCGCCGTGGGTCTCGTTGTCGCCGTCGGTGAAGGTGCGCACCCCGCGCGGGTCATCCGGGCCGGTCGCATCGACGGGATAGATGCTCAGTCGGGCGCCCTTGGGCAGGCGGTAGGCGCTGAAACCCAGGTTCACCGACAGGGCCCCGGGAGCAGAGATGCGGTGGCGCCACAGCTGGAAGCGGGAATCCAGATCCTCCCACACGCCGGCGTTCTCCGGCGAGACGGAGACGGCCTGGGGCAGGGCGAAGCGGGGGGCGAGACCCAGGCCCTCGCGGTCGCGGTCCTCGTTGCGGGCCGCCTCCAGGTCGATGGGGTCCGCGACCAGAGCGGGCAGACCGGCCGCCTTGGCCACGGGGAACTCCAGGGCGACCGGGCCCTCGACGGCCAGAGGATCGATCGACGGCTGCGCGGCGCCGGCCAGGGCGGCGGTCAGCAACAGGGCCATTCCGGCGCACAGGCCAGCATAGGGACGACATCTTTCGAGCATGGTCAATTTTTCCCTCCCGGGATGATCCATGGCGAGAATGCAGCTGGGAACCCCATGATTCTACCACGAATCATCCCCGGATTCCATCTTCTAAATCTATTTATCACAAATATTTGAATAATTAATCAAAAATCGCTCTTCAATTCCGATTTTTCCTCTCATAATCGCGGAATAATCCGACTTTCCTTGCGGAAAATTCCCCACGGTGGCTATTGTGGTCGTTCCGGGGCCGAGACGGCCCCCTTCCCGGACCCGCCGACAGGAGAGCCGGCCATGCGCGGCGCATTCGCTCACAAGGATTTTTCCACCGGTGAAGAGATCGCCCACGCCGTCACCCACGGTCTGGGGGTCCTGTTCAGCGTGGTGGCGCTGGTTCTCCTGGTGGTCAAGGCCGCCCGCTACGCGGACGCCCGCACCGTCACCGGGGTAGCCGTCTTCGGGGTCACCATGCTGATCCTCTACCTGGCCTCGACCCTGTACCACGCCCTGACCCCGCCCCGGGCCAAGCGGGTCTTCGAGCTGCTGGATCACGCCGCCATCTACCTGCTCATCGCGGGCACCTACACGCCTTTCACCCTGGTCGCCCTGGGCGGCGCCTGGGGCTGGACCCTGTTCGGCCTGAGCTGGGGACTGGGGATCCTGGGGATCGTCTACGAGGTGGTCCTGCTGCGGCCCTCGAAGAAGCTGAGCCTGGCGTTCTACCTGCTGATGGGATGGCTGGTGGTCTTCGCGGTCAAGCCCCTGATGGGAGCCTTGCCCACCGAGGCCCTCACCCTGCTCGGGGCCGGCGGCATCGCCTACACCGGCGGGGCGGTGTTCTATGCCTGGCGGGGATTCCCGTACCACCACGCGGTGTGGCACCTGTGCGTGCTGGCGGGGACGGTTTTCCACTTCCTGGCCATCTACAGGCACATCATTCCCGGCCCCTGAACCATCCGGGTCAGAAACCCGCAGCCTCCCCCATCCCCCGCGGGTCCGACGCGCCGGTGAGCAGGCCCGTTTCCGGATCCGCCACGATGACCTGCGCGTTGCACATCGGGATCCGCTCCTTGAGCCGGTGACCCATCCCTTCCAGGATCTTCCGGGTGTCGGGACTCAATCCGTGCGCCTCGAAATACATCAGGTCGGGCGACCACTGGTGATGGATCCGCGGCGCCGAGACCGCCTGCAGGGCGTCCATGCCGTGGTCGAGGACGTTCACGATGGTCTGCAGGGTGGTGGTGATGATCTTCGAGCCTCCCGGAGCGCCCGTGACCATCCTGACCCGGCCGTCCTGCAGGACGATGGTGGGGGTCATGCTCGACAGGGGCCGCTTGCCCGGAGCCACGCTGTTGGCCTCGCCCCCCACCAGCCCGAAGGCGTTGGCGAACCCCGGCGCCGCCACGAAATCGTCCATCTGGTCGTTGAGCATCACTCCGGTGCCCGTCGCCATCCAGCCCGAACCGAAGGACAGATTGATGGTCAAGGTGGCGGCCACGGCGCTTCCGGCGGCGTCGACGACCGAGAGGTGCGTCGTGTGGGCGCTCTCCCGGCGAACCAGCGGCGCGCCGGGGATGTCGGCGGCGGGGATCGACCGGTCGGACCGGATCAGGCTCCGCAGCGAGTCGGCATAGTCCCTCCCCGTCAGCCTGGCAACCGGAACCGTGACGAAGTCCGGATCGCCCAGGAACCGACTGCGGTCCGCGAAGGCGAACTTCATGGCCTCGGTCATGGGATGAACCGCCGCCGCCGAACCGATGCCTGCACCGCCCACGTCGAACCCCTCCAGGACGTTCAGCATCTGCACCAGATGGACGCCGCCGCTGGACGGCGGGGGCATGGACCAGACGTCGCAGCCGCGGTACCGGCCGTGGATCGGCTCTCGCCAGATGGCCTGATAGCCCGCAAGGTCCTCGAGGGTCATGCCCGCCCCGGCGGCGGCCGTCTCGGCGGCGATGGCCTGGGCGACCGGGCCCGTGTAGAAGGCCGAGGGGCCGCGATCAGCGATGGCCTCCAGGGTAGCCGCCAGATCCTCCTGGACCAGTATCATTCCGATCTGCGGAACGTTCTCGCCACTCAGGAAGACCTCCCTGGCTGCAGGATTGAACCGCTGCTTCTCCTCCGCGATCCGGTCGGTGAGCATCTGGGAGACGGGGACGCCTCCGCGCGCCAGGGCGACGGCCGGCTGCACCAGCTGCGCCCACGGCAGGCGGCCCTGGGCCCGGTGGGCCTCCCACAACCCCCTCACCAGGCCCGGCACGCCGATCGACAGGGGCCCGTCGCGGCTGAGGCTGTCGACCGGGGCGCCGTTCCGCACGAACATGTCCCGGTGGGCGGCCAGGGGCGCCGTCTCGCGGGCGTCCAGCGCCGTGACCTTGCCGGTCTCCGCATCGAAGCAGACCAGGAATCCCCCCCCACCAAGGCCCGAGGAATAGGGTTCACAGACGGCCAGGGCCAGGGCCGTGGCGACGGCCGCATCCACGGCGTTGCCGCCCTGGCGCAGGATGCCCAAGCCCGCCCGGGTGGCCAGCGGATGCGCCGAGACGACCATGCCGTGTTCGGCGGCGGCCGGCGATTCCACCGCCGACACCGGCCAGGGGTACGCCATCGTCGCCAGGATGACCGTCACCAGGATGAACTTTTCCAGTATTCCCGACCTCATCGTTCGCCTCCGCCTTCTTCATCGTCCCGGAACACGTGGTCCGTCATGATCCAGCGTCCCTCGCCGGGATCACCCTGCCATTCGACCGTCCAGTCCGCAGCGGCCTCCAGGACCGCCTCGCCGAAGGCTGCAGCGCCGGAATTGCCCAAGAGGATCGTCTGGCCGGCAGTCCCGTCGGACTTGACGAATACGGCCACCCTGACGCGCACGGGGCGGCTGCGGTCGGCCGCCGACGCTCCGGCAGGATACCGGGGACGGGTGAACCGGGAGAAGGTCCAGTCCCGGTTGACCGGCACCGATGAAAAGGAATCCAGGGTCGAACCCGGCGCCAACCACCGCGCCACGTTCAGCAGGAACTGCTGGTTGTCCGGAGCGGCCGGAGCGATGAATCCGAACCGCACCTCGGCATCCCCGTCACGCGCCACCTGGGCGGTGAACATGGCGGCTTCCCCGAACACGGCGATCCGTCCCCGGCCGACCTCCTGGACACCGCCCTGCAGCCATCCCCCCACGTCTTCCCGCGGCGTGTCGTCGGTGAAGTCGCCGGCTGAAGCGGTCAACCATGATTCGGTATCCGGGGGCAGGATCATCAGCGGCTCGAAGGAGGGATCCGCCCGGAACGCCGACCCCGTGAAGCTGGCCACCGTCCCGATCTTCTCGTCGGCCCGCGCCCCCCAGGTGATGGGATGGTCCGCCAGACCGCCATCCTCCCTCCGGAAGACCAGCGCTCCCTGGTGGCCCGGAACCATGGCGTAACCGTTGCTGAACGAGACGCCGAACGCGGCGGCCAGTTCGTTGTTGCACCCCGGCATGGGCATGTGGTCGACGATGAGCCACAGGCCGCCGCCCTGGTCCACCCAGTCGCGGACCACGGCGATCTCCTCCGGCGTGAAGGCGGATGCGGAAGGCAGCGCCCAGTCCTCGCCGTCCTGTTCCGACAGGGCGTTGGAGATGACCAGGATGTCGCAGCCGTCCAGGGAACCGGACGTGAACGGCTGGACGCTCGCCGCCACCTGGAAGCCGTCGGCCTCGAGCAGATCCCCGAACGCCCGGTAACGGCCGCCGCGTGTGTGGAAGTTGTGGTGGGCCTCGTCGATCCAGATTTCCGGTCCGGTGCCCGGTTTGAAGGCCGGATGCTCCACTCGGGGCGTGAAGTCGCCGGCGGCCTCCTGTTCCTGGCCCGCGGCCTGCACGGAGAGGACCAGGGGCAGGACCAGGGTAATTATTTTCATGTATTTCAATGACTTATGACCGGCGATCATGGCGATCCCTCCCATCATGGCGCCATGGGCATCCAGGTGAAGCTCGATCTGATGCTGGTGAAGCGGAGGATGAAGCTGACCGGGCTTTCCGACCGGGTCGGCGTCTCCGTCACCCATCTGCCCCTGCTCAGGACCGGCGAGGTCGAGGGCATGAGGTTCAGCACGCCGGAGTATATCCTGCCATGAGGGCGGCTGTCATGGTGAAGGAGCACAGCCTGCCGGCGGCCGCCCTCCCGGCCGCCAGTCGGAGCGGCCGGCCCATCCCCACCAGGGTCCCGACGGCCGCGACTTCATCTGACGGGCCGCATCCCGTCCAGGAAACCGGCGTCCACCCAGTACATGTCGCCGGCCAGGCAGAAAAACAGGTACCTGCCGTCGTGCGAGAGCGCAGGCTGGCCAACGGGCGGAATGCCCAGTTCGTTCCCGAGCCCGACCGCCTCGCTCCACGCTCCGTCCGGATTGCGGAAGCTCACGAAGAGCCCCGCCCCCGGATCCCGATAGGAATCGAAAAGCAGCAGGTCGCCGTCCGGGGCGATCCAGGGATGGGCATCGGGCGCCGGAGTGTTGATGCCCTCGCCGGGAACCGGTTCGGGTTCGCCGAACCCCTCCCCGACCGGCAGGCGGCGCACGATGACCCCGTGGTCGGGACGCTCACCGATACCCGTGTAATAGAGGACGCCGTCGGACGAGCAGGTGGGATACATGCCCTGGAACAGGTGGACCGCCTCCCCCCAGACATCCCCCTTCCGTTCGACCAGGTAGATCTCCCGCTCCGCGCTCAGGTCACGGGGCCGCGAGCAGAAGAAGATGCGCTCGCCGTCTCCCGCGAACGCCGCCTCCTCGTCCAGGAAACCCTCGCCGCGCAGCGTGAGGACCTCCGGCGCCGTCCATCCCTCCGGTTCCCAGCGGCAGGCCATGGTGCCCACGCCCCCGCGCGAGAAGATGATCGTCCGCCCGTCCGGCGCGAAGCTGATGCTGTACTCGTGGGCCAGCGTGCTGAGGAGGCCGGGGGCGAAGACCTCGGGCGCGCCACCCGGGGGGATCTGACCCAGGTATGGCCCCTTCAAGCCCGTGTTCTCTCCGGGCGCGAAGCGTCCCTCGGCCGCGATCTGCCGGGCGATGACGGACGCCAGATCGTCCAGGTTGGCCAGCATCCAGGGGTGCTGCGGGTTCCTCGGGTCGAGCTCCAGGGACTTCTCCAGGGCCGCACGGGCGTCGTCGATCCGGAGATTCCGCAGATGGGCGCCGGACAGCTCCGACCAGTACACCGGATGGTCGCCGAACAGCGGTTCCACGGTGAGGATCAGGGCCAGGGCCGCGTCGCGTCGTCCGGCCAGGCTCAGTTCGCCGGGTAGGCCCTTGACCAGCCGGTAGCCATCGATGCCGTAGGCTCCGGTGGTGTCGGCGATCATGACCGCCAGGCTGTCGCAGGCGTCAGCGAGCCCCCGCGCTGCGAGGATGCGCTCGAATTCCGATGCGGCGGAGGGAGGCGCCGGTTCCGGGGGCTGGGCTCCGCCCGTCGGGACGACACCGACCAGGAACATACCTAGACCAAGACAGGGAAGAAGGAGCTGGAACCGTGGCATGGCACACCGCCTGGATGGAGGGCGGGGAACTGGAACCTGGATCGATATGATACTCCGCGAACGACCCCGATGTTGCTCTCGAATCATCCGGACGACCGGACGGGATCAAGGACGATTCAAGACCATGACCAGTCCCGCCATCAGGGCGACGATCACCAGACCGATCCAGGTGCGGCTGAACGTCGAAGACCGGCGCGATTGCGAAAAACCCTGGAACAGCGTTCCACAGAACCCGGGCAGGGCCAGTTCCCAGTTTCGCAAAGGTTCGGCGGCCACCCGCTTGGAGTAGATGGCGAGCAGGATGGTGACGGCGCCGAGGACAAGCGCCATCTGGATGATGGGGTGGGCGAGGAATTCCTTGATCCTGGTCATGCTTCTCCTCCCGGAAGGATCATGGGTGAGGACAGCCGGAATCATGCACATGTAATTTGAGGAAAACCAGTTCGGCGGCAAAAAAAATCCCTCTCTTGCCGCCCGGTTCGGTCATCTATATCATCTTCCGGCTCCCTGACCCCCACCTGGGCCCTGTCCGGCCTGGAGACCTGCTTGAACACCCGTGAACGCTGGGGCACCCGAGTCGGATTGGTTCTCGCAGTTGCGGGCAACGCCGTCGGGCTGGGCAACTTCCTCCGCTTTCCCGCCCAGGCAGCCCAGAACGGTGGGGGAGCGTTCATCATCCCCTACCTGGTGTCCTTCCTGCTGATGGGGATCCCCCTGCTCTGGATCGAATGGGCCATCGGCCGCCACGGCGGTGTCCGGGGACACCACTCCACCCCCGGCATGTTCGACGTCATGGGCCGCAGTCCCCTGCTGAAGTACCTCGGCGTCTTCGGGCTGTTCACCAACCTGTGCGTGGCGGCCTATTACTGCTACATCGAATCGTGGACCCTGGCCTACGTGTGGCACTCGCTCGTCGGCACCTTTCGCCTCGAGTCCGCCACCGCCTTCTTCCCCCGCTTCCTCGGCCAGACCGAGGGCTCGCTCTTCGCCCTGCCGCTGGAGGCGACCTTCTGGTTCTGCCTCACCCTCGCCCTCAACCTGTTCATCCTGTCGCGGGGCCTGACCCGGGGCATCGAGCTCGCCGCGCGCATCGGGATGCCTTTGCTGATGCTGTTCGGAATCATCCTGGCGGTGCGGGGACTGACCCTGGGACCCGACACCCCCCACGTCGTGCAGAGCCCCCTGGCCGGACTGGACTTCATCTGGCGCCCCCGCCTCTCGGGCCTGACCGACCCCAGCACCTGGCTCGCCGCCGCCGGCCAGGTCTTCTTCACCCTCTCGGTGGGGATGGGGAGCATCCACTGCTACGCCTCCTACCTCCGCAGCAGGCAGGACATCGCCCTCAACGCCTCGGCCGCGGGCTGGATGAACGAATTCGTGGAGGTCGTCCTCGGCAGTTCCATCATCATCCCCATCGCCGTGGCCTACCTGGGACTGGATGCGGTCCGCAGCGCAACCGCCGGCGGCAGCGGGTTCGGGCTGGGCTTCCTGACCCTGCCCACGCTGTTCAACCACTGGGGATGGTTCGCACCCCTGGCCGGAATGCTCTGGTTCGGACTGCTCTTCTTCGCGGGAATCACCTCGTCCCTGGCCATGGGCCAGCCGATCCTCGCCTTCTTCGAGGACAGTTTCCGGTTCTCCCGGCTGAAGGCCGCCCTGACGTTCGGCGCGGCCACCTTCGCCCTGGGCTTCCTCTGCGTGTGGCTCTATCCGGGCGGCGCCTTCGACGAGTTCGACTTCTGGACCGGCACCTTCTCCCTGGTGGCCTTCGCGCTCGGCGAGTCCATCATCTTCGCCTGGGTCTTCGGCATGGACAAGGGTTGGGAGGAGATCACCCGGGGGGCGGACATGAAGGTTCCCCGGTTCTTCCGGTTCGTGATCCGCTTCGTCACCCCGGCCTTCATCCTGGTGATCTTCCTGAGCAGCCTCGTCAAGCCCGCGGAGGGCGACTGGGGCGCGGCCTTCGCGATGCTCGGGACCGGCGGGGGCTGGCCCCTGGACGGGGACAGCGTGATCGGCAAGATCCTGCACGTGGGGGTGGACGACCAGCGGTGGATCCGCGACGGCGCCCTCACCCGGATGTTCGTCCAGGATGCGACCCGTATCCTGCTGCTCTGCGTGTTCATCGGCTGGGGATTCCTGGTCCACCGGGCCTGGAAGAGGAAAAGGGAGGTTGCCCCGTGACCACTGCGGCCTGGATCATGCTCGCGGCCACCTGGAGCGTGGTGATCTTCTTCAGCGGGAAGTTCTTCCTGAAGGTCCTGCGCACTCCCCTGAAGAAGGAAGATGAAACGGAGGATTGAAAGGGTTACCGCCGGTTCCGCACGAAGACCTCGCGCTCGTAGCCGTTCTGCTCGACGATCTCCATGATCTCCTCGTAGACGGAGTCCTCCATGATCCGGTTGCGGGCCAGGATCCAGCCGTACTTGCGCTCGGGATGACCGACCACGGCCCACCGGTAGAGCGGGTCCAGACCGATGATCCAGTAATCCCCCCAGAACGGGCGCCAGCCCAGGAAGCTGACGAAGCTCACCCGGAGCTTGGCGTTGGTTGACGTGTCAACGATCTCCGCCTTGCCCTGGGCCTCGCTGCGCTTCCCGCCTGCCATGCGGCAACTGTTGACGACGTCGATGGCGCCGTCCTCGCGCAGGGTGTACTGCGCCGTGGCCCCGGACGTGCACTGGTTCTGGAACTTGTTGGGAATCTTGGCGATCTCGTACCACAGGCCGAGGTACCGCTCGAGGTCGACGTAAGGAACGGTCTTGACGGGGGGCAAGGGGTCGGGATCCTGGGCCTCCGCAGGCAAGACCAGGGTCGCCAGCATGCCGCCGGTCAACACGAGGAAGGCGAAGGGCTTCACCATGCTCAAGGGTCCTTTCCCGTCGAGGGCGGACGCGGGGTGTCCTGATCCGATCCCGCCATCCTAGGGATGGCGGCCGGCATGGTCAAGCTGCCTGAGTATCGACCGGGTATTGACACCGCGAACCGGGCTCCCGATCGTCATCCAGCTCCCCACACGGCGATCAGGAGCGACCATGACCCGAGCCCGACCCGCCGTCGAGCCCGCGACCGCCGACGATCCCGACGCCGTGGACACCATCCCCGAACTCTTCCCCTTCGATTATCCCTTCACGGAACCCGCTCCCGGCGGCATGGGGGAAGAGGGGTTCGTGGCCAGTTCGGCCCTGCCGGAACTGGTCGCCTTCGCGAAGGCGGATTACCCAGAACTGGCCAGACGGGCGCGCATCGAGGGCACCGTCGTGATCGAGGTTCTGGTCACCGCCGGCGGTGGCGTGGGCCATGCATCCATCCTTCAGAGCGTCCATCCGCTCCTGGACAAGGCGGCGCTGGCTGCGGCCATGAGATGCCGGTTCACCCCCGCCCGGCAACGGGAACTGGCCGTTCCGGTGAGGGTGGCGATCCCGTACCGGTTCCGGATGAACTGAATCCTGCAAATTCAGCGGGGGCGGGATTCCGCCGAATCCTTATCATGTCCGGTTCATGGTTATTCCTGAATGGCCACGTACCCGATCGGCCCGCGCCCACGGGCCTCAACGGCGGAGCATAGGCCCCATGACCGCAGGCCCGAAACACCTGGTCACCCTGTTGCTTCTCGCCGGCGCGGTGGCCTGCGGCTGCTCCGGGGACGAGGACCCCACCACACCCATCCCCGACCCGGTGTCGGCTGTCGCCGCCACGTTCGCCGGGGCAATCGACCTGGACGATCTTCCCGCTTACGCCGGACAGCCCGTTCCCAGGTACATCCGCAAGGACAACAGTCTTGCTGCGCCCATCACCGACGCAGGAGCCACCCTCGGTCGCGTGCTGTTCTACGACAGGCTCCTTTCGGTCGACGGGACGATCTCCTGCAGCAGCTGCCACCGGCAGGAGCTGGCCTTCAGCGACGACGCCCGTGCATCCGAGGGGATGTCCGGGGTGACCGCCCGCCATTCCATGCGCCTGGTCAACGTGCAGTTCGCCCAGGAGGCCCGCATGTTCTGGAACGAGCGGGCCGAAAGCCTCGAGGACCAGACCACGCAGCCCATCCGCGACCACATCGAGATGGGATTCAGCGGGCAGGACGGGAACCCCGGCCTCGATTCCCTGCTGGCCAGGCTCGAGGCGACGGACTACTACCGGGAACTGTTCACCTTCGTCCACGGGGACGCGACCGTCACCGAGGAACGGCTGCAGGACGCCCTCTCCCAGTTCCTGCGCAGCATCCGCTCCTTCGACTCGAAGTACGACGAAGGCCGGGCCCTGGCCCCGGACGACCGGACCCCCTTCCCGAACTTCACCGACCAGGAGAACCTCGGCAAGCAGCTGTTCGTCGTCCCGCCCACCCTCAGCGCCCAGGGGGAGCGGATCGGAGGCGGGCTGGCCTGCGCCGGCTGCCACCGCGCTCCCGAGTTCGACATCGATCCCGAGATGAAGAACAACGGGGTGATCCGGACCATTTCCGGCGAGGGGACCGACCTCTCGGTGACCCGAGCCCCGACGCTGCGCGACGTGGTGAAGGCCGACGGCTCCCCCAACGGCCCGTTGATGCACACCGGGGATTTCGACCTGGACGACGTCCTGGACCACTACGACCGCATCCCGGCGGAGGGGAACACGAACCTGGACAACCGGCTCCAGCCCCAGGGAAACCCCCAGCGTCTGTACCTCACCCCGGAAGAGCGTGAAGCGGTGAAGGCGTTCCTGAGGACCCTCGCCGGCAGCGCGATCTACACGGATCCGAAGTGGTCGGATCCTTTCCCCGATCGATGAGTCGAATCTGACCCGCGGTCCCTGCATCGAAAGTTACTTCAACCCGAGGACCGGATGCACCCATGAAGAGCGTGCGATACTGGTTGAGACGACCGGCGAAGGCCCTGACCAGGCTCGGCCGTCTGATCCGTCCCACCCCGACTGCCGTTCAGTTTTCGGTGATCGACCTGGGATCCATGGCGGAACTGGAGAGGTTTTCCTTCCTGCACCCCCTGGTCCCCGAACCCCTGACCGGCAAGAAGTTCCTGAGGGACGACCTGGGCTTGACCGGTATGGAGGTCAGCCTCCATCGCCTGCCTCCTGGCTTCAGCGTCCCCTTCTACCACTGCCACAAGCAGAACGAGGAATTCTACCTCTTCCTCTCGGGCGAAGGGGACATGCAGGTGGACGGGCAGGTCATCCCGATCAGGGAGGGCACGGCCATCCGCATCGCCCCCGAAGGCGTGCGGACCTGGCGCAACACCAGCGCCGGACCCATGCTCTACATCGTGGTCCAGGCCCGGGCGGGAACCCTGCGCCACAGCGACATCCGGGACGGCAAGGCGGTCAGGCGGCCGGTGGCCTGGCCGTGACAGGCTGCGGCTGCGGTCTCGGCGCCGCATACAGCAGGGTGTGCTCGCAGCCCAGGCCGTCCATCTCCGATGCGGGGCGGGTCCAGCGGCAGAAGTCCTTCCAGCGGGCGATCTCCAGCGAACCCCGGGGCGGCCGCCAGGCGCCGTCCCCGGCCCGCTCCTGGTGGAACAGGCGGAGCGAATGGACCGACTGGTCCCCCCGCGCGAACAGGACCTCGCGGCCGGTGATGCGCAGGCCGTACTTCGCGGCCTGGACCGCATAGGGCGTCCGGTCGAAGAGCTGGAACCGGCTGCTGGTCACCCCCGATGCCGCAGGGCCCAGGTCGGCGACGAGATCCATGGTGGCCTGGAGGTCCTCGTCCGTACTGGTGGGCAGGCCGAAGATCATCATCATGAGGTTGAAGATGCCGGCCGCCGCCGAGTCGGTCATCACCTGGGAGATCTCGCCCGGAGTGGTGCCCTTGCCGCACGCTTCGAGCAGGCGCGCCGATCCGGTCTCCACGCCCCAGCTGATCCACCGGCAGCCGGCCCGGGCCATCGTCTCCAGGCGCCGGGCGGAATAGGCGGCGGTGGGACGGCCCATGACGTGGAACGAGATCCGCAGGCCGCGGTCCAGGATCGCCAGGGAAAGTTCCTCGAGATCCTCCGCGTCGACGTACTGGTCGGCGAAGTAGAAGTGGCTCGCCCCACATCGTTCCTGCAGGAATCCCAGGTAATCGGCGAAGCGGGCGACGGTCTGCCGGCGGTAGCCGCTGTAGGACAGGTTGTGGGCGCAGAACCGGCACCGCCGCCACTTGCAGCCGCGCGAGAACACCACCGGCAGGACGGGCGTGGGATTCCAGCGCGAGGTCGGATCCAGCCCCTCGAAAGTCGGCAGCTGGACGCCGGACGCGCTCAGGGTGTCGGGCTTGCGGTTCTCGCGCACCCCGCCGTCGCGGCGGTGGGCCAGGCCGGCGATCGTGGCCGGATCATCACCCCGCAGGAGTTGCACCAGTCCCTGCTCCCCCTCCCCGCTGAACACGCCGTCGATGAACGGGCAGGCCGGCAGCACCTCCTGCGGACGCAGCGCCGAGGCCGAGGCGCCGCCCAGGATCAAGGCGGGCCGGTCGCCCGCGGGCGCGCCCGCAAACACCTCCTCGGCCAGGAACTTCGCCAGGGCCAGGGTGGGCAGCACCTGCTCGGGATAGAGCATGGAGAAACCGATCCACCCCGGGGCGGAGGCCGTGATCAGGCCGGCGCCGAACTGCAGGAACTGGCGAAGCCCTGGAGCCATCTCGTCCCGTTCCAGGTAGGCGCGGCTCCATCCGGCCACCGCTGCGATCCCCTGGGCCGCCCGGTTCCAGGCCTTCCTGCGGTCCCCGTAGGCCAGGGGATCGTAGAATTCCTCTGCCGGGGTCCGCAGCCATCCGCGCAACGCGCCGACGTCGGGATCCCGGCCGGCCAGGGCCTGCCACCAGGCGAAGTTGAGATCCAGGGGGATCAGCTCGCAATCGGGTGCGGACGTGCGGACGTGGTCCGACAGGGTCGCCAGGCCCAGCGGCGCATAGGTCGGATCGGCGAGGGGGGCGAAGACGAGGGCTCCGCGCATACCCGTCCAGGTTGTCGGGGGGAATCGGGGCGCCGTGGTGAATCCGGGTCGAGACCCGACGCCTGGGACGCCCGCCAGGCGGGGCGGCAATATAGGCGGGACCAGGCGCGGGGGCAAGGTGGGCTAGCGGAACCAGGATTTCACCGTGCTCCAGCTCACCTGTCCGGTCGGCATTATGGGGTCAATCTTGATCCCCAAACTGGAAACGTCCAGAAGATCACCCGTTCCTGCCATACAGCCGAAGGATGGATAATCGGCCGGGAGTGGATGACCCAGTTCGGGAATCCAGGCTGTCAGGGAGGATACGTGGAATTCGATCGTATCCACCTGGGGGATGGAACAGCCCTCGATCCCGGCCAGGGCCGAAAAATCATGGAAATAGTAGACCAACTTCCAGTTCAAGATCGTTTCGGACCAGGCGACCTCGGCCGAGATCACCTGTCCATGAAGATCCTCAGGACCAGCCGACCATGGCCAGCCGGGGGCCAGCCGATATCGTCCTCCTGTACACCATGCGTGGTAAATCCGATATCCGTCGCCGTTCTCGTTGATCTCTTCGAATAATAGTTCAGCCCCGTTGTCGTCGATCCTGAGGTCCTGGATCCGCCACTGGAGCCCAAGGGACGATCCGTCCCAGGACTGGAATTCGAGGATGTTTCCGGGAGCCCCCCGAACAGCCGGTTCTCCGTCCAGTTCGCAGAACGATTCGGACGAACGTCCGCCGGTCAGGTTCCAGTTGCCGGGACCGGCAGGGCACTGGGCCCCGGCTTGGGCAGCCAGGAATCCGACGATCGATGCAATCAAAATGGTTTTCATGGAAACGCCCTCCCCCGAGTCGAATCGAAACGCCACCGGCCATGCGGTTTCGAGAATACGGGCGAGTGCAAGAGGCGGGACCAGCGATGATCATCATCGAATCCAGTATACACCAAGAGGCGGGATCAACTCAATATCCTCAAAACATATCCTCAAAAACCGGCCGCCAGACCTCACCGGTCTTGTTGGCAGGAGGATCGAACGGGAAAAGAGTCGCGGCCTACTTGAGAAGGACCGCTTTGCTGGTCACCACCTGTCCCCGCGCGGAGAGGCGGAAGACATAGGTCCCCGAGGCCGCCGGCCGTCCCACCTTGTCCAGTCCGTCCCAGACGATTTCGTGGCGCCCTGCAGGCAGGGTCTCCCCTGCCAGGAGCGAAGTCAGGACCCGCCCGGCCACGTCCAGGACCTCAAGTTCGACATCCTCCTGCCGGGACAGGGTGAAGGCCACCACGGTCCGGGCATTGAAGGGGTTGGGGAAGGCCCCGTGCAGGATGGCCATGGCGGGAACCCCCGCGCGTTTCCCGGCGACCGGAGCAGGGAGAGGGCTTTCGCCGGCCCCATCCTCCGGGAAGAGGAGGTCCTCGGCGCTGGAGGTCCAATCCCCGACCCTGCCGGCGCCCAGGCCCACGACCTGCTTCTCGAACGGGAACTGGTCGCCCCCGATGGCGGCCCCCGACTGCACCGCTCCGAGGCGATAGAGGTAGGCTCCTGCGGGAGCCGAAGCAGGCACGTCCTGGACCAGGCCCGTCCGCACCAGGGTGCTCCCGGCGGGGAACACGGCGGCGCCGCGGAACAGGACCGGGTGGATCGTCCCCCCGGGCAGGACGGCCTGGATCACCACATCCGCCGTGATGTCGGCTGCGGTCGCATTCCTTATCAGCACGTCGTAGGCGAAGCTGCCGCCGGCGGCAGGAATCAGGACCGGAGATGCGGTCGGGACGATGGCGACCTCGAGGCCGGGGCCTGGAATATCCACAGGGGCTACTCTCCCGCTCAGGAACGATCCGGTATGGAAGCCGTTGCCCCCGATTTCATAGGCGCTGCGGGCCAGGTCGAGGTCCGAACCGGTCGTCGGAGTCAGGGGTTCGAGCAGGAACAGGGTGATGTCCACCCCGTCATCGTGGACGCTTCCCTCGAGAGTGATCTCGATGGAGCCGCCCACGTCGAAGACCGCGAGCAAGTCGGTGTGGTCGTGGGTGGTGTAGGGGATGTCGAGGGAGGTGAACTCCCCTGTCCCGTTCTCGAAATCGCCGGGGGCGTACGTCCAGGTGAAGGCTCCCGACATGAGGGCCCCGCCGTCGTCGAGGATGACGTTTTCCAGGGTGTACTGAACCACGGCCGTCAGGGCGGAAGAGGGGGCCATCCCGAGGAATCCCAGGACCAGGAGCGCAGGAAGGCAACGGGAAGCGGACATGAGGGTCATCCTGTCGCTGGCCCTGGGCCCAGGGCACGGTCGAAGTGCGCCCTCGCCGGGACGGCGGAGGACGCCTGAGCCCATGATACCCCATTTAACAGGATTGAATCAATCCCAATTGGCCGATCCCCCGGTTCGGTTCCGGGATCGTCCCATCCCGGAACCGGGCCGGTGAGGCGCTACCTGATCATGACCATCCTTCTGGTCTCGCTGAATCCGCCGGTGGAGAGCCGGTACAGGTAGGTGCCCGCCGCGGCTTCCCGGCCGGCCTCGTCCCGGCCGTTCCACACGGTCTCGTGACGGCCCGCTGTGAGGTCCTGGCCGTCCAGGATGGTCCTCACCAGGCGGCCGCCCAGGTCGAACACCTGGAGCGTCGCGGTTCCCGGCGCCGGCAGGTCGAAGCTGATGGTCGTCATCGGATTGAACGGGTTGGGGTAGTTCGCATGCAAAACCGCACCTGCCGGCTGCAGGTCGGGCGCCGCCGCGGTCGGGCCTCCGGTGACGTCGAAGTAGTTGACGTTGAAGCCGTCGTCCACCGCGACGAACCGCATGACCTGGGTTCCCGCGGTGAGCGACACCGGAACCGAGATCGTCGTCCAGGTCTGCCACCCCGTCGTGGACGGCACCGCAATGTCCCCGGTCACGTCCACCCCGCCGAACTCGAGGCGGAAGATGCCGCCCCCGGACAGGGAGGACACCCTCGCCTCGACGGCGTAGTCCCCCGCGCCGGGAACCTGGACGGTGTACTCCATCCACTCGCCCGGCGTGGTCCAGCCGGTGTTGTAACCACCGCCCGCATCGAAGCACTGCTGGATGTCCACGCCTTCGGAGGGCCGGTAGGCGCCGCCGTTGTTGGCGGCCTCCAGGTCGTGGTAGGCCACGCCCTCGCCGCCCGTGTCGAAGTCCTCGGCCTCGATGCGCGTCGGCAGGACGAAGGGGCTGCCCAGGAAGGCGGCCTGGCCGCAGCCCGCGCCCACGGTGATGTCGGCGCTGTCGGTCCCGACTCCGCCGAGATCGTCGATCACGCGGGCCGTGATGAGGTAGCAGCCGTCGGGCACCGAGGTCCAGACGTACTCGTAGGGCGCGGTGGCGTCCTGCACCAGCAGGGTGTCTCCGTCGTAGAACTCGACCATCGTCACGGTGCCGTCGTTATCGCTGGCCGTCGCGGTGATCGTGATGTCGCCGGGGGGCAGGGTCCCCCCCGAAGGCGGCGCCGTGATCGTCACCGTCGGCGCCTCGTTCACGATGTCCTCGTACACCCGCACGTAGTCGATGACGTATTCCTGCGGGAATGAGGCGGTGATGCATCCCGGTTCGGTGCAGCCGGTGTAGTAGCCCCCGACCGCCGCGTTCAGGATGAGGTAGAAGGGCTGATCGAAGGGCGCCCTGGGATTGCCTGGGGCGCCTTCGGAGTACCACTGGGAACTGTTGCGGGAGGAGAACAGGACCCCGTCCACGTACCAGCGGATCTGGTCGGGCTCCCACTCCACGGCGTAGACGTGGAAGTCGTCGGCGAAGCTGGTTCCGCCCAGGGAATAGGAACCGCTGGTCGAGGTGTTGTTGGGCCAGGACCCTCCGTAGTGGAGAGCCCCGCCGACGGTGGTCGTGGCGTTCGCCGACTCCATGATGTCGATCTCGCCGCTGGCGGCCCAGCCGCCGTAGACGTCGTCCTCCGGCATCATCCAGAACGCCGGCCACATGCCGCCGCCGGTGGGCAGCTTGGCCCGCATCTCAATCCGGCCATAGAGGAAGGACCGCTTGTCCCTCGTATGGATCTTGCCCGAGGTGAAGCTGGCGCCCCCGATGGATTCCCGCTTCGCCGTTATGGTCAGATAGCCGCCGCCGACGCCCACGTTCTGGGCGCGGTAGTACTCGAGTTCCGCGTTGCCCCACCCGCACAGGTTCGGGCAGCCGGTGCCGATGTCGTAGGACCAGTCGGTCAGGTTCAGGGCGGCGCCGTTGAATTCGTCCGACCAGACGAGGGACCAGGTGGCGTGGGCGGGCACGGCCGACCCGCTCAAGGCAAGAACCGCCAGGACGGAGAGAAGGAGGGGATGAATCCGGACCTTGTGCTTCACGAGTCCGTCCTTTCGGAGAATGACCAGGGACTTCGCTGTCATCACAATATACTAAGTTCGGTAACCGAATCAAGTCACCGCCGGCAATGATTATACCATGAATTTGGGTTCAATTGTTTAAAACCCTTGTGCCGTCGAATTTGTGTCCCGGGGTAAAATGATGGAAAAACACCTCATTGTGGGCTTTCAACCATCAAAAAAATGATGAATCCGAACATTAAATCCCCAGACAAAGAGCAGCACACAATTTCGACGGCACAACCATCAGGCCTGGGCCATGGATCGGGCGATCAGCGGCACCACAATGGCCAGAAGCCCGATCACCCCCAGAATCAGCGAAAACAGTGAATACCGCGCCTGATACGATTTGAGAAGATGCTCGTCATAATACTGATCCACCCCGTTGTCCTGGTACATCTTCCTCAGGCCCGTCACCAGGCGGGACCTCGTGGCCCGGCCCGCCAGGAGAGCCCGGATCGCGAAGGCATTGATCAGGATCGTCCCAAGGATCAGCAAGGCCAGGATCATGTCGTTCTGCCCCGGGTTGTGCCCGCGGCCCGATTCCGAGGCGACGCCCCAGTTGATCCCCAGGGCCACCAGATTGAACACCACAGCGGACACCACGAAGACGGTATCCGTCCGCGAAATCTGCTGCAGTTCATTCACCATGTGGTTATGGATTTCCTTGAGCATGACCCCCTCCTCCGGTTCAGTCCGAGGTTTCAACCGTAGCACATCCGGATGACATGATCCTGCTTATTCGCTACTCTCGCCCCCTGCGGGCGGCGGGACCACGCCTTCCGCTTCCGGATCATAATCGGAAAGGGCTCCCGATCATGTCCCTGCGAAGGACCGCCACCTGTATCCTGCTGACCGCCGCCTTCGCCACAGCCCCTCCGGCGGTCCGGGCCTTGGACTCCGGCCCGACCGGCCTGGAGCCCGGTCCCGATCGCCCCCGCATCGGCCTCGTCCTCAGCGGCGGAGGCGCCCGCGGCGCCGCCCACATCGGGGTCCTGCGCGTGCTCGATGAACTCCGCGTACCGGTGGACTACGTCGCCGGCACCAGCATGGGCAGCATCATCGGCGGCCTGTACGCCTCGGGGATGAGCCCCGACGAGATGGAGCGCGCCATCGCGGGCATCGACTGGGCCGGGGTCTTCGACGACGCTCCCCCGCGCCGGGATCGCCCCTTCCGGCGCAAGGAGGAGGACCACGTGCCCCTCTTCCAGTTCGAGGTGGGCTGGAACAGGGGCGGCTTCTCGCTGCCGTCGGGCCTGATCTCCGGCCAGAAACTGGACTACCTCCTGAGGAACCTGACCCTGCCCGTCTACACCGTATCGGACTTCGACCTGCTGCCGGTCCCCTTCCGCGCCGTGGCCGCCGACCTGGCCGACGGCGAGGCCGTCGTCCTCGGCGAGGGCGATCTGACCATGGCCATGCGCGCCTCCATGGCCATCCCCGGCGCCTTCACTCCCGTGAACCTGGACGGCCGCCTTCTCGTGGACGGAGGCATGGCCATGAACCTGCCGGTGCAGGTCGTCAAGGACCTGGGCGCCGACCTGGTCATCGCCGTGGACATCGGAACTCCAGCCGGCGAAATGCAACCCGGCCAGAACATGCTCGGTGTGGTCATGCGCACCCTGGATCTCCTGAGCAAGAAGAACGTGGCCGAACAGAAGGCCCTCCTGGGCCCCCGGGACCTTCTCCTGGTGCCGGACATGGGCCCGGTCACCACCGCCGGATTCGATCGCCTGACCGAATCGGTGCGCAGGGGCGAGGAGACCGCACGCGCCCACGCCTTCGAACTCCTGGCCTTCGCCGTTTCCGAGGACGAGTATGCCGCCCATCGCACGGCGCGGCGGAAGCCGCTCCGCCCCCGGCCCATCGTCGATGAGATCGTCCTGGACGGGTTCTCGCGCATCCCCGAGGCCATGGTGCGGAGCCGGCTTCGCACCCAGGTCGGCGACACCCTGCAGGCCGAGCGCTTGCAGGACGAGCTGGACGAGATCTACCGCATCGGCGAGGTTTCGCGGGTGGACGCCCGCCTCAAGCGTCTGGACGGCCGCGACGCCCTCACCTACTCCGCCCAGGAGAAGAGCTGGGGCCCCACCTACATCCGCCTGGGCCTGGCCCTGGAGAGCAACCTGGACGGCGAAGGCGACTTCACGCTGCTGGTCAACCACCGGCGGGCCTTCGTCAACCGTTACGGCGGCGAGTGGCGCAACCGGGTCGCCCTCGGCAGCCGCCAGGGAATCAGCACCGACTTCTACCAGCCGCTCGACTACCGCGGTCGGTGGTTCATCAACCCGATCCTGTTCAATGAACGCACCCGGCGCGACCTCTACATCGCCTCCGACCTGAGGCTTCCCTTCAAGGAGAACCGGAGCATCACCATCCTCGCCTTCGGACGCAACCTCGGCCATTTCGGGGAAATCCGCGCGGCCTACTCCCGCGGCTTCGTGCGCCTGGCCGAACAGCTGACCGTCGAAGCGGAGCCCTTGACCCGCCAGCGGGGCGGCGCCCACCTGCGGCTGACGGTGGACAAGCTGGATCACGCCTTCCTGCCCCGCAGCGGCGCCTTCCTGGTTGCCCGGCTCGATCTATTGCGGAAGGACCTGGGCGGGGAGGATGACTAC
The DNA here is from genome assembly GCA_018829565.1 of bacterium. Lineage (GTDB taxonomy): Bacteria > Krumholzibacteriota > Krumholzibacteriia > LZORAL124-64-63 > LZORAL124-64-63 > JAHJTW01. The sequence goes on from JAHJTW010000147.1 coordinate 26,106, forward strand.
GATCTGGCGAGCCTGGAAGTCCGGCAAGCCTTCCCTCTCGGGAGCGGAACCGTGCTGTTGAGGGGCCGCGTCACCGGCGATCTGGGGTCCGAGATCCCCTTCTGGGACCAGCCTCGACTGGGCGGGTTCTCCGGGATGGCCGGACTGGAGAAGGACGAGCTGCAGGGCGACAACACCGTCTTCGGCTCGTTGACTGTTTACCGCCGCCTGGGCGGCCCCTCGCCCGTGGCCGGACGTGGCCTTTACGTCGGGGCGAGCCTCGAAACGGGCGCTGCGGCCCCCCTCATGTCGGGGCTCACCCTGGACACCATGCGCCTGGGCGCAACCGCATTCCTGGGCGTGGACACCCTGCTGGGACCGTTCTTCCTGGGCTGGGGCTGGGCGGACCGGGGACGGACGGCGGCGTATCTGGTTCTCGGGCTGCCCTATTGAGGAGCGTCCACCCGCCCCCTGGCGGCAATTTCCAAAGTTACTACACTGACCCCGTTAAACCCCCTCGGTTCACTGGGCGTTTCCCGTCGGGAGATCCAACCGCCCAGGGTGGGCCCGATACTGTCCGTTTCCCGGAGGATGACATGAAGACCGTTCACATGCTTGCCCTGGTCGCGCTGACCGTCTCGTTCGTCGCCATCGGCGCCGCCCAGGCCATGGATCACCCCAAGAAGACCGAGCACCCGGCCAAGTCCGAGCATCCCGCAACGACCGAGCATCCAGCAACGACGGAGCATCCCGCGGCCGGCGAGCACTTCACCGGCGACAACGATCTGGTCTCGATCGCCTCCGGGGCCGGTGACCTGACTTCCTTCGTGGCAGCCGTCCAGGCGGCCGGGCTCGTGGACAAGCTCCAGGAGAAGGGCCCGTTCACCGTCTTCGTCCCCTCCGACGCCGCCTTCGCCAAGCTGCCCGAGGGTGCGCTCGCGCACCTGCTCGAACCGGCCAACAAGGCCGCGCTGGCCGGCATTCTCGCCAGCCACGTCGTGCCCGGCATGATCCTGGCGGCCGACGTGAAGACGATGAAGGCGGCCAACGTCAACGGCCATGACCTGGCCATCGAGGTCAAGGACGGCGTGGTGACCATCGACGGCGCCCGGGTGATCAAGACCGACCTGAAGGCCGGCAACGGCGTGATCCACGTCATCGATGCGGTGATCATGCCCGGCGAAGCCCACGAGCACCCTGCGTCGGACAAGCCCAAGGACCATCCGGCCCATTGACGGCCCTGAACCTTGCCTGATTGCCTTCGAGGCGGCGATCCCGTGGTCGCCGCCCTCGAAATCCCGTGACCCCGGAGACGGTTGGAGGACCACGTCATGTCCCATAGCCCGCTGAAGACCCGACTCTTCCTGGCCGCGGCGGCCCTGGCCGCCGCCATTCCCCTGAGCCCGCTGCCGTCCCTCGGCCAGACCGGCCAGACCAGCGGCGGAGAAGCCTGCGAGAGCGCGCCGCCCATCGTGACCGCCGACATCCAGGCGGGGATCGAGAAGCACATCGCCGAGCAGGTCGCTCTGGGCGACGGTTTCTTCACCGTGGAGTTCGAAGGCCGGGATCTGAAGCTCAAGCTCGTGCGCGTCCACCTGGAGTACCTCGCATCCCTGGGCCCCCGCAACCACTTCGCCTGCGTGGACATGGCGAGCGACGACGGCCAGTTCTACGACGTGGACTTCTTCCTCGCCGGGGATCCCGGCCGGATGACCGTGACCGAGACCTCGGTCCACAAGCTCAACGGCCGGCCGTTCTACCTGTGGGAACAGGACGAGAGCGAGCGCTGGGTGCGCGCCGAGGTCAAGGACGCCTCCCATGCCCTGCTCGGGGTCGTGAGCGGAACCGACCGTTTCGAGTTCCGCTACCAGGCGACCCTGCCCCCACTTCAGGACGATGCGCGCTGCTGGATTCCGCTGGCCGGATCCGACGCCTTCCAGACCGTCACCGTGAAGTCCACGACCGCTCCCGGGGTCCAGCGGGTCATCACCGACGAAGACCACGGCAACCGCGTGCTGGTGCTGGATCTGACCCCAGAGGACGGGGGGAAGACCATCGAGATCGTCTACGACGTCGTCCGCACCGAGAAGAGCGCCTACCCCGGCGATCCTGAAGAGGCGCAGAAGTTCCTCAGGGCAGAACGGATGGTCCCGGCCGACCCGTTCATCACGGCGATCGCCGAGAACGCCGTCGCCGGCCGCCAGGACGAGCTGATGAAGGCCCGCGCGCTCTACGACCACGTGATGGACCAGATGAGCTACAAGAAGTTCGGCGAGGGCTGGGGCCAGGGCGATGCGATGTTCGCCTGCAACTCGCTCTACGGCAATTGCACCGACTACCATGCCTACTTCATCGGGCTCGCGCGCGCGGTCGGCATCCCCGCCCGGTTCGCCATCGGCGCCTCGATCCCCTCGGAGCGGAACGAGGGCGGCACCGACGGCTACCACTGCTGGGCGGAATTCTACGCCGAGGGCAAGTGGTGGCCCGTGGACATCAGCGAGGCCGACAAGTTCAGCGCCCTGAGCATGTACTTCTTCGGGCACCATCCCGCCAACCGCTTCGAGTTCAGCCGCGGCCGCGACCTGGTGCTCGATCCGGGCCCGGCCACCGGCCCCATCAACTTCCTGGCGTATCCCTTCCTGGAAGTGGGCGGCACGCCGCAGCGGGTTCCGGCCAGGTTCCTGTTTGAAAGAGGGTGACGCGGCGGGAAGCGGGGTGATGGTTGGATAAAATCCGCCCATCACCCCGTTTTCGCTGCCATTTCCATGTTTTGACCCTATCATGGGTCTTTGAGTCCATTCTGAAGGTATCCACCTCCAATCACCGCACAGGAAGGAACCCATGCCGTACAAGCGACTGACCCTCAGCGTCTGCCTGGGCCTTGCGGCCCTCCTCGCCGGCGGCCCGACCGCCATCGTTCTCGCGGATGACTCGCCGGCCGGCATGGATCCCTCCCGCCTGCTGGACATCGAACAGGTCCGCGCCTCGGACATCTCGCCTGACGGAAAGCTGGCCGCCTTCACCGTGGCCGTGAACCGTTCCCTGGACGAGGACGCAGGAGGCGCCTGGAGCCGCCTCTACCTGATCGACACCGCCGGCGGCGATCCCCGTCCCTTCGTGACCGGCGAGGTCCAGGTCGGAACCCCCTCCTTTGCCCCCGACGGCCGCTTCCTGGGCTTCACCCTCAAGCGTGGCGACGACGCGAAGACCCAGGTCTGGGTCATCCCCGTCGACGGCGGAGAAGCCCGCCCGGTCACCGCCAGCAAGTCCGGCGTCGCATCCTGGAAGTGGAGCCATGACGGCGCCCACCTCTACTTCGTCGAGACCGAGGAGACCCCGGCCCGGGAGAAGAAGCTCCAGGACAAGGGCTGGCTCCCCCGCTATTACGAGGAAAACCTCAAGGGCCGGCGCCTCTGCCGCGTCCCCTTCGCCTGGGGCGACCAGCCCGCCGAGGCCGAGGTCCTGGTCCAGGACATCGTGGTCTGGGACGTGGAGCCCGGACCCGAAGGGCGCTGGGCCGTCTTCAGCGCCAGCGAACAGAACCTGGTGGATCAGCGCTACATGTTCAGCGACCTCTATCTCCTTGATCTGAACACCAGCGAGTACCGGATGATCCTCGATACCCCCGGCAAGCTGGGGTCCTTCCGCATCGCACCGGACGCCCGCCACCTGGCCTGGACCGCCGCCGCCTCTCGCTCGGACCACTCGGTCAGCAGCCTGTACGTTGCCGGTCTGGACGGCAAGGGTCCGCGCAACCTGACCCCCGAGGGCTTCGAGGGACACATCCGCGATCTCGTCTGGCGCGACAAATCGACGATCCTCTACCGCGCCGACGTCGGCGTCACCACCACCCTCAGCCTGCAGGACGTGGGCGAGGGGGCGCCCGGCCCCAGGGTGATCCTGGACGGCGGCGGCGAGGGCCTGGTGTTCGGCCTGCCGGCCTTCAAGTCCACGACCAAGACCATGACCCTCGTCGGCCACAACGGAACCACCCCCCGCGAGCTCTACGCCTGGAACGGCAAGGGCAGTGCGCAGCGCCTGACGCATCACAATCCCTGGTTGAAGGACGTGGCCCTGGGTGAACAGCGGGTCGTGCGCTGGCAGGCCGCCGACGGGCTCGAGCTGGAAGGCATCCTGATGCTGCCGGTCGGCTGGGATGGTAAACCCTTCCCGCTCATCGTCGACGTGCACGGGGGACCCGAGTCCCAGGAATCCGACGGCTGGCTCAGCCGTTACGCCAGCCCGGGCCAGGCCATGTGCGCGCGCGGCTACGGCGTGTTCTTCCCCAACTACCGGGGCAGCACCGGCCGGGGCGTCGCCTTCGCCGCCCTGGCCTTCGGCGAACCTGCCGGCCCCGAGTTCGACGACATCGTCGACGGCGTCCGGCACCTGGTGTCCGAGGGCCTCGTCGACGCCGACCGCGTCGGCGTGATGGGCGGATCGTACGGCGGCTACGCGACCAACTGGCTGACCACCTACCACAGCGAGCACTTCAAGGCGGGCGTCAGCTTCGTCGGGGTCAGCGATCTGGTCAGCAAGCGGTTCCTGACGGACATCCCCTACGAGGACGAGTACGTGCACATGGGCGCCCCGGTCCGCGGGCAATGGGATCTCATGAGGGAGCGCAGCCCGGTGACCTACGCCGACCGCAGCCGCACGCCCCTGCTGATCCTGCACGGCGACAGCGACCCCCGCGTCCACCCCAGCCAGAGCCAGGAGCTGTTCCGCGCCCTGAAGATGGCGGGCCACCCGGCCGTGCGGCTGGTCTTCTATCCGGGCGAGCAGCACGGAAACGCGAAACGGTTCGGACGCGAGGACTTCATCCACCGCACCCTGGCCTGGTTCGACTGGTATCTGAAGAACGACAACACCTGGGATGGACCGATGCCCCCGCTGGACATCAGCGAGGATATGGAGCTGCTCGAACAGGATTGAGCCCTGAATGCCCGGCCCCTCCTCGGGGCCGGGCCGCCCTGCATCCCCTCACCCCGGAGCCCCCATGAACGACGACCGCACACCTCCCACCGGCCCCGAAGAGGATCTCACCCTGCCTCTGGGGCCCGCCGACGGGACCGCGCCGGGTGAGGCCATCGGCGCCCAGATCGGCCCCTACCGCCTGATCCACCGCATCGGCGAGGGCGGCATGGGCGAGGTCTTCGAGGCCGAGCAGTCCGAACCCATCCGGAGGCGCGTCGCCCTGAAGGTCATCAAGCAGGGCATGGACACCCAGTCGGTGATCGCCCGTTTCGACGCCGAACGCCAGGCGCTCGCCATGATGGACCATCCCTGCATCGCCAAGGTCTTCGACGCCGGGGCCACCGAGCGCGGCCGCCCCTTCTTCGTCATGGAATACGTCGACGGGGAGCCTATCACCGATTACTGCAACCGCCGGCGACTGAACAACACCGCCCGCCTGGAACTGTTCGTGCGGGTCTGCGAGGGGGTCCAGCACGCCCACCAGAAGGCCGTCATCCACCGCGACCTGAAGCCCACGAACATCCTGGTCACCGAGGTGGACGGGCTGCCGCTGCCCAAGATCATCGACTTCGGCCTGGCCAAGGCCACGACCCAGCGGCTGACCGAGATGACCATGTTCACCCAGCTGGGGCAGATGATCGGCACGCCCGAGTACATGAGCCCCGAACAGGCCGCCCTCTCCGAGGACGACGTCGACACCCGCACCGACGTCTATGCCCTGGGGGTGGTCCTCTACGAGCTGCTGGCCGGCGTGCGGCCCTTCGAATCCCAGGAGCTGCGCAAGGCCGGCTACGAGGCCATCCGCCGGATCATCTGCGAGCAGGATCCGCCCCGCCCCAGCACCCGGTTCAGCAGCCTGGGCGAGAAGTCCGGCCAGGTGGCGGCTTCGCACGGCAGCGCGCCGAAGCGTCTGCAAAGCGAGCTGCGCGGCGACCTGGACTGGATCACCATGAAGGCCCTGGAGAAGGATCGCAACCGCCGCTACGAAACGGCCAACGGCCTGGCGGCCGACGTGCGGCGCCACCTGCGCAACGAACCGGTGATCGCCGGGCCTCCGACCGTCGGCTATCGTACCTCCAAGTTCGTGCGGCGCCACCGGACCGGAGTGGCCATCGCGGCGGTCGCCGTCCTGGGCCTGGCCGCCTTCGCGGTGACCTCGAGCCTGCAGGCCGGCATCATCGCCCGCGAGCGGGACCGGGCCGAGGCCGAGGCGGCCAAGGCCGCAGCCATGAACGCCTTCCTCACCGAGACGCTCGCCTCGGCCGACCCCTGGTCCGGCGGCGACCGTGAGGCGACCGTGGTCCAGGCTCTCGATGTCGCCGTGAAGAAGATCGGCACCGCCTTCGCGGGGCAACGCGAGGTGGAGGCTTCGATGCGGGGGGTGATCGGGCAGACCTACCTGGGCCTGGGCAAGCTGGAGCCGGCGGGCGAGCAGATCGAAGCCGCCGTGGCCATGCGCCGCGAACTGGGCGGGCCCGACCAGCTTGAACTGGCCACGCTGCTCCTGGTCCAGTCGGAGTTCCGGGAGGATGCCGCCGAGTATGGGCCGGGCGCGGCTTCGGCCGCGGAGGCCGTCGGGATCCTCCTGCGCCATCCCGAAACCCCACCACAGGATCTGATCAACGCCTACCTGCGCCAGGCGCGGAACCTCTTGTCGGATCGTCGTTTCGCCGAGGCGGAATCCCTTCTGACCCTGGCCCGAGATCTGGAACCCCGGCTCCAGGGTGTGCAGAGGATCAGCGGCGCCGAGAACCTCACCCAGCTGGCGAACCTTTACAACGACCGTGACGGCGACGTGGCCGCCGCCGACTCCTTCGCCCAGATGGCGTACGATCTGGCCAGGTCCGTCGATCCATCCCATCCCAGCGTCCCGGTCTACCTCAACAACCTGGCCCAGTTCCGCAGCCAGAAGGGAGACAAGGAGGGCGCCCTCGCCGCATTCGATTCGGCCCTGGTCCTCTACCGGGATCGTTTCGGAACCGACCATCCCGAGTACGCCGTCTGCCTGGAGAACCGTGGCGGCGTCCTCTACCAGCTGGGACGCACCGACGAGACGTTCGCCGCCCTCGAGGAGGTCATGGACGTCCGCAAGCGCAATCTCGGCCCCGACCACATCGATGTGGTCCGGACCGGCCTGAACGTGGGCACCGTCGCCATGATCGCCCAGGATTACGACCGGGCGCTCGAGATCTTCCGCGATCTCAAGCCCAGGCTGATCGCGGCCCGCGGCAACGACCATCCCGACGTGCTGGCGGTGCTGCGCAACGAGGGCATGACCCTGCGGTTCCTGGATCGGAACGACGAGGCCCTGGGGGTGCAGCGGGAGCTCCTGGACACGGCCCTGCGCATGCACGGGGAGGATAATCCGGCCACGGCCCTGGCCCGTCTCGAATGCGGCATCACCCTGACCGCGCTGAAGAGGAACGCCGAGGCCGAGCGGCAGTTGATCCCCGCCTTCGAGGTCTTCCTGGCCACGCTGGGGGGGGACCACGCCCGGACGAAGTACGCCGCCCGGTCCCTGGTCACTCTCTACGAACAGGCGGGGGAGGCCGGGAAGGCTGACCGGTATCGGGAGGCTGCAGGGGAGTGAACCGCTCCCCCGACTGCGGCCCGCTCTGCACGGATTCAGGCTCCGGCGTCGGCCGACCTGACCAGCCGGACGAAATTGAAGATCCGGATGGCGTCACCCTGGGGACCGAATCCCGTGGGATAGTCCGCGGGATCGCCCGTCTTCGGATCGCTGCGCTGGGATCCGGCGCCGTGGACATCCACCCACGAACCGTTCATGAATCCCAGCGATCGCCCGAAGGCGACATAGGCGCCGCTCCGGCCGCCCATGGCGTTCGCGTGGGTCGTGCTGCTCCAGTAGAAGGCATGGTCCGTCTCGCCGGCCTCGCTGGTGATCGCCGTGGCCTGGAAGATGGGATCGATGGCCGCCGAACCTGACGACGACGGGGACCGCGAATAGTCGACGATGCTCTGGAGTTCCTTGACGTCGGGGAGGCGCCAGTCGTCGTGACCCAGGTAGCCGGCCGCGTTCTGTCCGGCGACCCAGGCCAGCGCCCTCTCCCAGTTCATCCCGCCGGGCGCGGCGGCGCCGCTGTCGTCCTGCGCCCACATCAGACCGGTGGCCTCATCGGTGACGGTTCCGTCTCCGTTGTCCACGAAGGCGTTGACTCCGTAGGCCGGGTTGCCTCTCACGCACTGGACGAAGAAGGTCTTGTCCCCCATGCCCTGCATGGTCAGGCCGTAGCCCTTGATCCGCCCGTCGGCGAAGTTGACGCCGAAAAGCAGCGGCCCTTCCGCGGACTCGCCCGCATACAGCGTGCCGGAGGCATACTGGGAATCGATGATCCGTTCGCCGGCATCCGTGTTCCCGTAAACGAACCGGAAGGCTTCCGTATCGATGAAGGGCGTTCCCCCCGAAGGCGCCTCCGGGGCCACGTCCTCACCGCTGAAGAGAATCAGGGAGTAGAGTTCCTTGATGGTCGGCAGGCGCCAGTCGTCGTATCCCCCGAATCCGGCGGCGTTCAGGACTGCCGGATAGGCCTGCGCTTCGGACCAGGTCAGCTTGTCCTGGGGGGATTCCAGGACGCCGTCCCCGTCGGTGTCGGGGGAGCGCACCCAGGTCAACCCGGTGTTCCGATCGAGGACGGTCAGTCCGTCCTGGCTGACCGCATAGCTGGGCTGGGCTCCGTGGAACTGGGCGTCCTGGCCCTGGAAGGCCTCGCCGGCCCCGGGATCGGGAATCGTGGCCTGGTTGTCGTAGCACGTGCTCTGGTCGGTATCGACGATCGCGTACACGAGCTCGAGGTCCGGCGGATCATAGGTACCGGTCTGGTCCACCGGAGAGGTGGGATCGTCAGCGGAGCAACCGATCAGCCCGGCCAGCGCGAATCCACCCAGGATGACCGGCAACCACCGGTTTCCGACGTCGTTGGTTCTCATGGCGCATTCCTTGGCTTGGGGCATTCACCCCGACCATCGTCTGCCTCATGATGAACCAAACCAGCGAAGGAACCGATTCCAGTGGACTCAGTCCTCCTCCCCGCCCTCCTCCTCGTCGCCGTCCAGTTCCAGTTCGATTTCGAGCGCCATGTCGTCGGCCAGATCCTCGAGCCCGGCACTCAACGAGTCCAGGTCCACGGCCTCGGTCAGTTCGAACTCGGCCACCGCCCTGAAGAGCTCGTCGCCGGAGTTGGGCGCCGATTCGGTCCAGCTGGCGAACTGCAGCAGATTGACGCCGTTGTTCTTCAGCAGCAGGGTCAGCTTGCGCACGATGCCGGGCTGGTCCACGCCCACCACATCCAGGGTGGCCATGGACTGGCCGCTCGGCTCGGACGCGGCCCTGCCCTTCACCGAGTGGACCTGGAGCCCCTTCAGGGCGCCGATGGCCGCGGCCAGGTCGTCGCACCGCGAATCATCGACCGCCACCTCGATGATTCCCGCGAACTGGCCGGCCAGGTCGCTCAGGCTGCTGGACAGCCAGTTGCCGCCGTGGTCGGCCACGACGGCCGCCAGGCTCTCGACGATTCCCGGGCGGTCGTCGCCGACGATCGTGATCACCAGCTGGGTCATGGATGGTTCTCCTGGTCGGGGGTGGTTTCCGGTCCGCTCGTTCGACGAACGGCCTCAATCTAATCCAGGGGGACGGGAAATCCCAGGACAAGCGGATGCCACGGGTCACGAGCGCGGCGGGAGGCCCTCAGCGGGTTCCCCAACGGCTGGTCTATTCCCTCCGCCGCCGGTACTCGCCCGAGGCGATGAGCAGGGCGGCGAACACCGCGACGTCCACCCCGCCCAGCAGGCCCAGACCCAGGGCGTTGTCGGCGAGGGCGCGCTTGGCGACGTTCATCAGGATGACCATGGTCACGATGAAGGCCAGGAGCTGCGGGGGATAGATCTGCCAGGGCCAGAGCTTGCCCTTGGTGTCGGCGATGCGCACGATGTTCAGGCGCATCCGCTTGCGCATGACGAACACCGCCTTGGCGGCGCCGAGGGCCAGGGCGACCGGAACGATGATGAACAGGTACCATGGGGGCATGCCCGCGGCGAAGGCCCGGTTGAAGAGGCTCACCGAGGCGGGGATCATGGCCAGGGCTCCGAGCACCAGGAAGCCCTGGGCGAGCATGAGCATGAGGCGGGGGGTCAGCATGTCACGTCCGGTTCGAAGGCGTCCTCGAGGATGTAAATCCGGCGAACCATAGGTGGCCGGGTTTCGACCGTGACCTCCAAGATAACCCGGGGCCCGCAAAAACGCACATCCGGTCGTTATCGAAATTCCGGACCGACATCAGGGAATCAGGAATGCCGTCATTGCGAGGAATTCCTGCTCGGGACGATCTCCGAGGCCGCGGTCAAATACTCCTCCAGCGCTCCCAGCACGTACTCGTCGAAGGCCGCCACATCCGTGGAGAACTCCCAGACCCGGTCCAGCCGGACCCAACGGAGGACCTTGCCGCCGTCCTCGAGCGTGATGACCAGCGAGGGTCCGTCCAGGCCGAACCGTTCCCGGTTGGAGGCGTCGTCCTCCACCTCGAAGTCCACCGACCGCCAGACCAGACGGCCCGATTCGACGTCGCTCGCCATCACCCCGGTCACGTCGTAGCGGGCCAGCGCTTCGATCTGGAGGCAGGTCTGGCACCGCAGGGTGCGGTGGAAGTAGGTGGCGACCACCTGGGGTCGCCCTTCCGCAGGTGCAGGGGTCGCCCCGGCCGCCGCCGCCAGGAGCGCCGCCCCGGCCAGGATCCCGATGGTCAATCCGCGCAAGGAACGTCCTCCTAGTTCGCCGTCCACAGCATGTAAAGCCCCGCGATGATGACCAGGACGCCGCACACGTGCTTGACCCGCTTGCCGGTCGCCGAGGTCGCGTTCCAGTCCAGGACCCGCTGGGTCCAGGCGGCGCTCGAACCCGCCAGCGCGATCACCAGGCAGTGACCGATGCCGTAGGCGGCCAGCAGGGCCGCCCCGTACAGGGGCGCCTCGCCGGCGACCTTGAAGGTGACCGCGAGCATCGGCGCCATGAAAGCGAACGTGCAGGGCCCCAGGGCGATGCCGAACACCAGGCCCAGGACGAACGCCGCCCAGACCCCCCGGCGCTTCAGACCCACCCGCTGGGGAGCCGTCCAGGCCAGGGGCACGATGTCCAGCAGCGCCATGCCGACCAGGATGAAGATCACCCCGACGATCACGTTGCCCAGCGTTCCCACGTCCCCCATCAGGCGTCCCGCGGCCGCGGTCACCGCACCGATGACGGCGATGGTCACGAGGATCCCCGCGGCGAAGAGCGTGGACAGCAGTGCGGCCCGGCCCGGCGCGCTTTCCCCCCGGCCCTGGATGAACCCGACGATCAAGGGGATGCTGGCCAGGTGGCACGGGCTCAGGACGATGCTCAGCACGCCCCAGGCCAGCGCGGCCAGGAGGGCGACGTGGGGCGCTCCCTCGACGGCGCCCGTCAGGCTCTCGAAGACGGCTCCCACCGGTCAGGCTCCCTTGTCCGGCAGCGCCACGCCCAGTTCCCTCCACTTGGCCAGGATGTCTTCCCGCGAAAAGAACCCTTCGTGGCGGAACAGTTCGGTACCCTCGGCCGAGAAGAAGATCTGGGTCGGGATGACCCGGATGCCGTAGGGTGTGGCCGCGGTCGGATCCTTCCACACGTCGATGAACTCGACGGTCATGACCCCGGCGTAATCCTGCTTCAGCTCCTCCAGGATGGGGGCCATCATCTTGCAGGGTACGCACTTGTCGGCCCCCAGGTCGAGCAGCCGGGGCAGGCCGGCCGCCTGGACCGCCGCAGGGGCGTCGCCGGGCCCCGACCCGGCGTCGGCGGCGGGACGCAGCAGGTAGGCGGCGACGGCCACGCCGGCGATGAGGACGAAGGCCGTCAGGCGCAGGGTTGATCGGTTTCCGGTCATGGAGTTCCTCCGCAGTCCTCGCTAGGCGAGCAGCTTCTTGATGTCCTCGCGCGCCGGCACCTTGCCGACGACCTTCACTTCCCCATCGACCACCAGCGCAGGCGTCATCATCACGCCGTAGGACATGATGTCCTTCAGCTCGGTGACCTTCTCGATGTTGCAGACCAAGCCCATCTCGACGGCCGCCTGCCGCGTCTCTTCCTCGAGCTTGTGGCACTTGGGACACCCCGTGCCCAGGATCCGGATTTCCATGGCGACGTCCTCTCAGACCAGATTGCCGAAGATGAAGCCCGTGACCGCCGACAAGGCGACCACCAGGGCGATGAAGACCGCCGTCTTGCGGCCCCCCATGATGCTGCGCAGCACCAGGATGCTGGGCAGGGACACTGCCGGACCCGCCAGCAACAGGGTCAGCGCGGGGCCCTTGCCCATGCCCGCACCGAGCAGACCTTCCAGGATCGGGACTTCGGTCAGCGTCGCGAAGTACATGAAGGCGCCCGAGACCGCCGCGAACAGGTTGGCCCCGAACGAATTGCCTCCGACCAGGTCAGCGATCCAGGCCGACGGGATCAACCCCTCGCGGCCGGGCCTGCCCAGCAGCAGACCGGCCACCAGCACGCCTGCCAGCAGCAGGGGAAGGATCTGCTTCGCGAAGCCCCAGCTGGCCTCGAACCATTCGTTCAGCTCGCCCTTCTCGGTGGCGATCACCACCGCGAAGGCGACCGTCGCCGTGGCGAAGACAGCGACTGCTCCGCCCGGCCACAAGCCGGCGGCCAGCGCGGCCCCGGCCACGGCGAGCGGCTTCCACCAGGCCAGACCGTACCAGGCCACCAGGGTCAGGCCGAGACCTACGGCGCCGATCCCGGTCAGCCACCACTTCACCCCGTGGACGGCCGCGAAGAACCCGGTCCCGCCGCCGCCCCAGTTGGCGAACACCAGGATGGCGACCATGGCCAGGAAGGTCAGCCCGGTCTGAAGGAGGGGTCGCGATTCCCCGACCGGAATGGACGCCGCCGCCAGACGCTCCTGCTGGTCCCGCCGGAACACGAGGTGCATCAGCAGGCCGATCACGACGCTGAAGACGATCGCCCCGATCGCGCGGGCGAGGCCGATGTCCGGCCCCAGCACCCGGGCGGTCAGGATGATGGCCAGGGCGTTGATGGCCGGGCCGGAATAGAGGAACGCCGTGGCGGGCCCGATCCCGGCTCCCATGCCGTAGATCCCCGCGAACAGGGGCAGGACCGTGCAGGAGCACACGGCCAGGACCGTGCCGGAGACCGAGGCGACGCCGTAGGCCACGGACTTCCGCGCCCCCGCCCCGAGGTACTTCATCACCGACGCCTGGCTGACGAAGATCGAGATCCCGCCTGCGATGAAGAAGGCGGGAACCAGGCAGAGCAGCACGTGCTCCCGGGCATACCAGCGGGTCAGGGCGAGGGATTCGTGCACGGCGGAGTCGAAGCGGGGGGTGCCCACCGGCAGGTGGTAGAGGGCGGCGAAGACGGCGATCCCCGCGGCCAGGGTCCTGGCATCACGTTTGATGGTCACCGTGACGCCTCCAGCTGCACGGTCCCGTCGCCGCCCCTGATCACGCTTTCGACGCACGCGTAGAAGGAGGTGATGCACGGGCATTCGAGGCGGTAGAAGACCTGGTTGCCGCGCTTTTCGCTCGAGAGGATGCCGACGTTGCGCAGCACCGCCAGGTGACGGGAGACGGTGGACATGTCGGCATCGATGTGCTCGTCGATCTCGCAGACGCAGCGCTCACCGCCGGCCAGCATGTCGACGATGGCCAGGCGCGTGGGGTGGCCGAGGGCCTTGAAGACCTCGGCGCGGGCGTCCAGGAGGTGCTTGGTGGTGGTGGACATCAGGTCTCCTGCGAATCGGACCGACGGTTGTTTGCGTATTTGGCAATTAATGCAAATAGATTCCTGAAGTCAAGACCGGAATCGGCCCAAGCCCCGGCACCGGTCACCATCCCTCCCCTTGCGTCAGGAATCGCCGCTGCAAAGGAACAGCACCGTCTTCCTGGTCATTCCTCGCTCCCGAACCAGTGGGTGGTCCGCTTGCAGATCCCGACGAGCATCAGCATCACCGGCACCTCGATCAGCACGCCCACCACCGTGGCCAGGGCGGCGCCCGACGACAGGCCGAACAGCATGACGGCCGTCGCGATGGCCACCTCGAAGTGGTTCGACGCGCCGATCATGGCCGACGGCGCGGCGTCGCGGTACGTGAACCCGAGCCGGCGAGCCGCCGCGTAGGTCACGGCGAAGATCAGGACGGTCTGCAGGAACAGGGGCACCGCGATCCAGAGGATGGTCAGGGGATTGCCCAGGATGACCTCGCCCTTGAACGAGAACAGCAGCACCAGGGTCAACAGCAGGGCGACGATGGTCACCGGGGTCAGCAGGTGGAGGAACTTCTCCCGGAACCAGGCCTCCCCCTTGGCGGCGATGATCCAGCGGCGCGAGGCGTAGCCGGCGACCAGCGGCAAGGCGACGTAGACCGCGATGGACAGCAGCAGCGCCTGCCAGGGCACCGGCAGCCGGCCCACCCCGAGCAGGAAGCCGCCGAGCACCCCGTACAGCACCAGCATGGCGAGCGAGTTGATGGCCACCATGACCAGGGTGTGCCCGTCGTTGCCTCGGGCCAGGTAGCCCCAGACCAGGACCATGGCCGTGCATGGGGCGATCCCCAGCAGAATGCAGCCGGCCAGATAGCTGCGCCACAGGGGCACCTCGAGCATCTTCAGGCCCTCGTGCAGGACGACCGTCCCCGCGCCGTAGACCGATCCCACCGGCAGGTCCAGACCCAGCGGCATCTTGACCAGATCGACCGCATCCGGCCCGATGAACTGGCGGAACACCACCCCCAGGAACAGCAGGCTGATGCCGTACATGGTGAAGGGCTTGATCGCCCAGTTCACCACGAGGGTCAGGGTCACGGGCTTCAGGCTGCGGCCGGCCTTCAGGACCTCGCCGAAGTCGATCTTCACCATGATGGGGTACATCATGAAGAACAGGCAGACGGCGATGGGAATCGAGACCACGGGCGCCCCGTCCACGACCAGGGCCATGCCGTCCAGGCTGCGCGCGACCTGGGGCGCGACCTTGCCGAGCAGGATGCCCCCGGCGATGCACAGCAGCACCCAGACCGTCAGGTACCGCTCGAAGAATCCCAGGCCCTTGGGCTCCTTGGTGATGCAGGCTTCAGTCGCCATGGCCGCTCCCTTCCCCTTCAGACAGCACGCCGGGCAGCGTGGACACGAAGGCCCGGATCTCGTCCCGGACCCGCCGGTAGTGTTTCATGGCCTCCTCCTCGGTGGCGGCGCCCCTGGCCAGCGCCGGCGGGTCGTCGAAACCGACGTGGACCACCTTCGCCTTCCGCGGAAACACCGGACAGCTCTCGTGGGCGTGGGCGCATACCGTGACCACGAAATCGAAGTCGATATCGGATAGTTCATCCAGGTGGGTGGAACGGTGACCGGAGATGTCCACCCCCGCTTCGGCCATGGCCGCCACCGCGCGCGGATTCAGGCCGTGGGTCTCGATGCCGGCCGAGTAGGGCTCCAGCAGGTCGCCCTTCAGGTGGCGCGCCCAGCCCTCGGCCATCTGGCTGCGGCACGAATTGCCGGTGCACAGGAAGAGCACCTTGGGTTTCGGGTTCAGGTTCGGCACAGGTCCTCCAGGGGGGTGCAGATGATCCTCTTCAGCCGGGCGGCGTCCTCCTTCAGGGCCGGATCCCGCCCCAGGGCCTCGTCGCACCAGGCGGTCGCCCCCGCCGCTGCCGGCGAGAGACTTCCGGCGGCCCGGCGATAGTAGACCCAGCGCCCGTCCTTGCGCGACTCCACCAGGTGCGCCCGGCGCAGGATCGCCATGTGCTTCGAGACGGTGGAGGTGGCCAGGCCGAGCAACTCGGTGATCTGGCAGACGCACAGCTCCCCTCCCCGCAGGGCGCAGAAGATCCGCACCCGGCCGGAGTCGGACAGGGCCTTGGCGACGTCGACGAACTCTTCCATGCTGGACCTTCCTTGCCGGCGCTCAGGCTCCGGCCTTCTCGGGCTTGCGGGCCCGCACCTTGACGCTGGAGACCTTGCCGACCAGCTGCTCCGCCCAGCGGCAGGCCTGGGCCGGATCCACGCCGCCTCCGCCGCAGCACCCATCCGCATCGTCCTTCAACTCCGAGCCGATGAACATCTCGAGCTGCGCCGTGTCGTAGACCAGCCGGTCGACGGTCTCGACGTCCACCAGGCCGGCAGCCCGCAAGCCCGCGGCATATTCCTGCTCGCTGACCGCGCCCGCCAGGCACGACGAGTAGAGGTGACGGTTGGCGGCGATCTCCGGCGGGATGTCGTCGGCCACGATGTCCGAGACGAGCATGGTCCCTCCCGGCCGCAGGACACGGGCGATCTCCGCGAACACCCTGGCCTTCTCCGGGGAGAGGTTGATCACGCAGTTGGAGATGACCCAGTCCACCGAAGCATCGGCCACCGGCAGGTCCTCGATGATCCCCTTGCGCACCTCGACGTTGGCCAGTCCGGCGGCCGCGACGTTCTCGTTGGCCTTGGCGATCATCTCGTCGGTCATGTCCACGCCGATGGCCCGGCCCGCGGGACCCACCCTCTTGGCGGCCAGCAACAGGTCGATGCCGGCCCCCGAACCCAGGTCGAGGACCACCTGGCCCGGCTGCACCATGGAGAAAGCCAGGGGATTGCCGCAGCCGAAGGAATTGACCACGGCCTCGGCCGGCAGCACGGCGAAGTCCTCGTCGGTGTAGCCGGCGATCCTGGCCACGACCCCCTTGGGCACGGGCTCTCCGCAGCAACCCGTCCCGCTGGTGACTGCTCTGGCGTAATCGGCTGACACGTCTCGTCTTGTGGTACTGGGATCCGACATGGGAGACCTCCTCGGGTTCGGCATTCCACGACACTATTTCGTCAGTTGGCGAATTATAATAATGAAAGAGCGGTTCCGCAAGGCCGGGTCCTGTCCCAGGTCAAAACCCCATCTGCGCCGAAAAGGGCGTTATCTTGGCTCGGTCGCCTTCTTATTTTCTGATAATGGTATCCAAAATCACCCCCCAGGGGACCTCCATCCCCGGAAACAGCCTTCAATCCTGGTTTCCCGTGCGGTTTTGGAATTTCTGGGTAGACCGATCCTCCTTCTCGGGCGCCGGCAGCCGGGGGTTCTCCGTCAGGCTGCGTCCCTTGAGTACCGGCTGTGCAGTCCGCCGACCATCGGTCTTCCCTTCACGGGTCCCGGTTCGAGTGGTTCGACCGGTAGATGTCTTTGGGGGGCGGGACAAAGGGAAAACCGATTGATCTTGGACAGCAGTGCGGCCCTTCCCATCCGGTCTTGCGCCCCTGGCGGCCCGGAGGTATGGTCGCCCGCACAGGCGATGGAGTTCGCCTTCGACCGCCCTCTTGGGCTGATGAATCCTGCCTCAGGGCGGGGAACTATTCAGGCTGTCCCCTCCCGCCGGACCCTTGCCCCCACCAGGGAGCGTCATGCGCCAGTTCCTGCTCGTTTCCCTCGGAGGCTTCGTCGGCACCGCCCTGCGTTACGGCCTGGGGGGCCTGGTGTCCCGCACGAAGGCGGGCGCCGCCTTCCCCCTGGCCACCTTCGCCGTCAATCTGCTGGGATGCCTTCTCATCGGGGCGCTTGCCGCCCTCGCCGAGACCCGGGGCATCCTGTCCGGCACGAGCCGCGCCGTGATCTTCATCGGCGTGCTCGGCGGCTTCACGACCTTCTCGTCCTTCGGGTACGAGACCCTGCAGCTGGCCAGGGGCGGCCAGCATCTGGCGGCCGCCTCCTTCGTCCTCATGCAGATCATGATCTGTCTTCCGGCCGTATGGCTGGGGGACGTCGCCGTTCGCGCCCTCTGGGGGAGGTAACCGTGATGCTGCCCGAAGAAGGATGCCTGCTGCGGATCTTCATCGGCGAGAACGACCGCCACGACGGCCGGCCTCTGCACGAATGGCTGGTGCGGCAGGCGCGCGAACAGGGCCTGGCCGGGGCGACCGTCCTGCGGGGCATCCAGGGCTTCGGCGCGCACAGCCGCCTCCACGCGGCAAAGATCATGCGCCTGTCGACCGACCTGCCCATCATCGTCGAGATCGTCGACACCACCGAGAAGATCGAATCGTTCCTGCCGCTGGTCGACCGGAACGTCAGGGAAGGGCTGGCCACAGTAGAGAAGGTCAGGATCCGCCTGTACCGGCACGGGGATCGGACCGATCCGGAAGAGACCCCCTGAGGACATGGTTCCGCAGCCTGGGAGCGCCTTTCCTCGGGCCCGCCTTTTTCCCTCCAGAATATCCGTGAAGGAATCCCGCGTTCGAGCGTCTACCCCGGCAGGAGCCCCGCGCAGCGGACCACAGCGGAGAGAAGGCGAAGCATGACCGTCCAGCGGATGACCGATCTTTACCTGGACGGCGTGTTCCGCTTCCTGCTCTCGCTGGTCCGCGATCCCGAGACGGCGGCCGACCTGGCCCAGGAGACCTTCCTGCGCCTGCACCGGTCCGACCGTCTCGGCGGTCCGCCGAGCGAAGCCTACGTCCTGGCCACGGCCCGCAACACCGCCGTTTCCTGGTTCCGCCGCCGGGATCTGGAACGCAGGCACGTGGACGTGGTCGCGCCCGAGGATCTCGATCCTCGCGGCGCAGCGTCCGGGAACCCGACTCCCGACCGGGACCTCGAACGCCGGGAGCTGGGCGCCGCCCTGGAGGTGGCCCTGGCCGGTCTGCCCGAGGAACTGCGCTCGGTGTTCCATCTCTCGGAGGTCGAGGGGCTCCGTTACGAACAGATCGCCGAGGTGGTCGGTTGCCCGACGGGAACCGTCGCCTCGCGCAAGCACCTCGCGGTGCGCAGGCTCCGCGAACATCTGAAGAGGTCCGGCCATGCGCTGTGAACGCATCGAGACCCTGCTGGATGCTTACGTCGACCGTGAAACGTCCGCCGAGGAGACCGCGGCCCTGGAAACCCACCTGCAGGAATGCCCCGCGTGCCGCCGGGAGCTGGAGAGCCGCCGCGAACTGCGCCGCCTCTTCAGCGGCCGGCCCCAGGTGACGGCGCCGGCGGGTTTGCAGGACCGCATCGTCGCGGCCGTGTCCGAAAGCGAGGATGGCGACCGCACGGAGCGCCGGGGGGTGAACCCTGCTTCCCTCCGGTGGCGCCGCGCCCGGTGGCCTCTTGCCCTCGCCGCCGCGGCCACCCTGGCCTTCGCCGTGGTGCTCCCCTCCCTCCGGACGCAGGAGGGCGGGGACGCTTCCGCCCCTCCCTTCACCACCCCCGCGCGGGTGGTCGTCCCCCGGTACGGGGAGAAGGCGGGGCAGGACACGCCCGTCAAGTTCGGCGGAATCGATCTGGGCCGGAACTCATGAAGGAGACCGTGATGAAGACGAAGAATGCGATGCTGCCGGCGCTGACCCTGGCGCTGGTCCTGAACCTGGCGGGAACCACACTGATCGCCGCAGCCCCCGCCGCCGAACCGGAGCCCCAGGAGATCGAACTGCGCGACGGGAAGACCCTGCACGGGGTCATCCGGCAGATCCGCTCCAGCCTCTACCTGGTGCAGACCGACCAGGAACTCTACGAGCTGTCGGCCGAGGAGATCGCTTCGGTAGGGGGACAGCCCGGCGTCCCGCCGCAGGAGAACGTGACTCCCTTGTTCCCCACCATGCACCGGGTCGTGCTGCGCACCGACGGCGTGGAGGAGTTGTGGACCGCCGAGGAGATCACCAACGAACACGACCAGATCCTGACCTACGCCATGTTCGGAGCCAAGGAGCGCGAGCTGCCCTCCATGCGCACCATGCAGGCCTTCGACCAGTTCGGGAACAGTCTGAACGTCCGCATCGAACCGCGGGCGGGCACCGACCTGTACAACGTGTTCATCGACTTCGTGGTGCCCATCCTGCCGGGCGAGACCATGCGGGGTTCGCTGCGCATGGAGTACCCCGGCGACATCGTCTGCAAGGACGGGAAGTGCGTGAACAGTTTCTGGGGCGACTTCCCCGAGGACCGGCTGCTCACCCGCCGGGTGGAACTGCCGGTGGGCGCCAAGCTCCTGAAGGTCGAGCCCGAGCCGAACCTGACCTACGAGCACCTGGGCCAGACGGTGGTCGTCTGGCGGCGGTACTATCCGGCAAGGACCGGCTTCCCCCTGGTCGTGGAGTACGAGCCGGCCCGGGACTGAGCGGCCCATTCGAAATCCGCGAACCGCCGGGGGCCTCGGGTTCCCGGCGGCCCCTTTCCCCTCTTCCCCGCGCCCAAAACCTGTGAACATTCACCACAATTCGTAGGTGCTGTGGTGATCCGGCACACATCGAGAACGCTCGTCCCCAGGATGCCTGTTCTTCTATGATCTTATGAAATATACACTTGTGTAGTCGATGCCGACATCATCCTCCTCCCCTCCCCCTGGTACGCTCCGTGCCTGATTCCTTTCGAAACCGACAACCGGAAACCCGACTCGACGAAAGGAACACGACATGAAACTCTCCAAGCGCTCCACCATGAAGAAGGTCCCCCTGACCCTGGCCGCTCTGACCCTCGCCACCACGCTCCTCGCCGCCTCGGCCGTCCTGGCCGGCGAGACCGGCCGCAGCTGCGACGAGCGCGGCATGTTCATCGGACTGAACGCGGGCTTCGGCGGCAGCGCGCTCGATTACCGGGAAGGCACGAAGTCGATCTCCGAGGAAGCGCTGGGCGGCGCCCTGGGCGGCCTCCGCTTCGGCTACGCCTTCAACGACCGCCTGGCCTTGAGCCTGGAGATGATCGGATTCGGCCGCACCGAGGACGACGACGATGACGACTGGTCGCTCGGAGCCGGCCTGGTGGCCCTCACCTGGCACCCGCGGGGGAGCGGTTTCTTCATCCGCGGCGGCTTCGGCGCCGGCGGCGGCGACTTCATCGACCCCGACACCGACGAGCTGATCACCATCCGGAACCGGGCCGCCTTCCTGTTCGGCGTGGGCTACGACTGGCGGCTGAGCGACGGATTCTCGCTGGGCCTCGCGTCCGACGCCTTCGGGATGAGCGCCGGCCGCGCCACGGGACACGAGGAGGACGCCGTGGGCGCCGCCGGCCTGACCATCCAGTGCACCTGGCGCCTGTAGGAAATCGGTCGGAGGCGGATCCGCGGTTGTGCCCGGCGCCCTCCAGGGAACATAATGAGCCATGGGAACGGACCACATGAACGAACGGACAGCATCACCCCGCCAGACGGGCGCCACACCGCAGCCGGGCCGGAGGAACACGGGGTTCTTCCGGCCCGGCGGCCGTGTGCGGCTGTGTCTGACCCTGCTGTTGCTCCTCTGCGCCCCCCCAGGTGCCTCCCCGGCTTCCACCGCTGCCGCCGACACCGTGGCCGTCGCCGACAACCCGTCCCGCACCCTGCGGCTGGCCGGAGTCGAACTCGAAGGCGCGACGCGCACTCCCCTGGCCACGGTCTACCGCTACCTGCCGCTTCGCCCGGGCCAGACCATCGACCAACCCGCACTGGTGGAGGCCGTCGAGCGGTTGCGGGCCGGAGGGCTGTTCCGCTCGGTCGCGTTCTACACCCGCCCCGGCGCCGAGC
>JAHJTW010000148.1 GCA_018829565.1 bacterium
CAGCCAGCAGCTTGGACGCCGGGAGGAGGCTGCGGCGCGGTTCGCAGAGCTGGAGCGGCGGTCCCGGGCGGCGGCGGACGACTTCCACACGGGGAAGGCCCTCTACGGGCTCGGCCGGCTGCAGTTCCGGCTGCGCGATCTTGCTGGTGCGGATTCCCTCTACTCCCTCGCCTTGCCGTTCCTGGAAGCGTCGGGCGATTCGGCGGACCTGGCCCCGGTCTACAACGGCCTGGGCAACTGCCGGGTCGGGCGCGGCGCCTTCCGCGAAGCCCGGCTGATGTTCTCGCTGGCCGCCCGCATGGCCCGGGCCGGCGGATCCCTTTCCCTCGAGGCCATGGCGACCAACAATCTTGCGGGGATCGAGATGACCCTCGGCGATCCGGCCGCGGCCGTGGCAGGATACCGGCGATCCCGGGACATCCAGCGCGAACGGGGACTGTGGCAGCAGGTGGGTCCCCCCTGGCGCAACCTGGCTCTGGCCCTGATGGACCTGGGACTCTGGGATGAAGCACGTGCCGAACTGGAGGAGTGCCTCGGTTTCGGCCGTGAGCGGGGGTTCGTGGACCAGGTGGCGATCACGTCCATCCGCCTGGCGGAGGTGGACCTGGGAGCGGGCCGGCCGGATGCCGCCCTGGCCCGCTGCCGGGATTTGCTGGCCGATCCCGACACCCCATTCGAGGTCGGGTGCAACGCGGGGATGCGGGGGGCGGAGGCCCTGTTGAGGCTCGGCCGACCGGAGGAGGCCCTGGCGGAACTCGACGCCGTCGGGGCGCGACTGGGGCAGGGGCGGGACTTCACCCTCGAGATCATGCTGGCGATCGACCGGGGCCGGGTGCTGCGGGCCCTCGGACGGCACGCTGAAGCGGTGGCCGTCCTGAGGGCCGCCAGGGTCCAGGCGGCGGAGACCGGCGTCGCGGGCCACCGGCTGCTGCTGGTGACCGATGCGGCGGAATCCTGGTTCGCCCTCGGGCAGCGGGATTCGACGCGGGACCTGCTGGACGCAGCCGAAGGCCTCTGGGAGCAGGACCGGGCCCTGCCCACCGATCCCCAGTGGCGGGAGCGACGCGGGGCCGAGGCCCAGAAGCTGTTCGGGATCATGACGGCCTCGCTGCTCCAGGAAGGGGACGTCGCGGGCGCGTTCGCGGCGGTCCAGCGCTACAAGGCCCGCACCCTGCTGGAACGAATGCTCGGACCCGGCGATGCCTTGCCTCCGGCCACGGACGTCCCGCCACCGGTGTCCCTGGCCCGCCTTCGCGGGGAGATCCTGGGGCCGGGGGAGGTCCTGCTGGACGTCCTGGCGGGAACCGATCAGGGCCTGCTGTTCGTGGCCACCCGGGACACCTGCCTGGTCGTGACGTTGCCTGGCGAGGAACGTTGGGAAGAAGAACTGTCTCCCCTGCTGGCCTCGCTGGCCCATCCGTTCGGGCCGTTCGACCGGGATGCGGCCGCTGGGGTCGCCGCCGCGCTGGCCGGGCCGCCCGACCAGGGGGTGGCCGCCATGATCAGGTCCGCCGGGACGATCTTCTTCAGCCCGGACGGCGTCCTGCACCGGCTGCCCCTGGCCGCCATCCATCCGGATGCGGACGTGCGACGCCTGCCGTCGGCCACCATCCTCGCTCATCTACGCGGGCGCGCGGACGTTCCCGGGGATTCAGCCCGCATCCTCGCGATCGCCGGCCACGAGAACCCCGGGCGCCAGCGCCTGGCCGGAGCCCGCGCGGAGACGGCGCTCCTGGCCCGCAGGTTCGCCAACGTCACCGTCCCGGCGGGGGTGGGGGCCGATTCGGCCCTGTTCGGCGGCGAGGATCCGGAGGAGTTCGACCTCTTGCACCTGGCCTGCCATGGCGAGGTGGACCCGGATCGGCCCTGGAACTCGGCCCTGGTGTTCGGGACGGCGGATGAGCCGGTCCTCCTGCGGGCCGGTCCGATCGCGGACCTGTCGCTGCAGGCCAGGCTGGCCGTCCTCTCCAGCTGCGAAAGCGCAGCGGGAGGGATCCTGGCCGGGGAGGGGATCCTGGGGCTGGGGTCGGGATTCCTGGCGGCCGGGGTTCCGGCGGTGGTGGCCACCCTCTGGCCCGTGGAGGACCAGGCCACGTTCCGGTTCTGCGAGGCGTTCTACGGATCCCTGGCCCGCCAGGGCGTTCCCGCCCGGGCCCTGATCGAGGCCAGGTCGGCGCTCAGGAGCGATCCGGCCACGGCTCATCCCTTCTA
>JAHJTW010000016.1 GCA_018829565.1 bacterium
CCCCGTCTCATCCCCGGCGGCCAGTCCGGTGGCGCAGCGTTCGGCCCCGGCCCGGACCACCCCGGTCAGCTTGCGGGTGAAGACCCGGCTGACGGCGCCGAAGTAGCCGGCCCGGGCGTGGCCCGCGGCAGCCAGGTCGGCCGCCTTCTCGACCAGGGCCCCGGCGACCTCCGCCATGGCCATCATGTCGGCGAAGGTGAACATCACGATCTGGCTCCTGGTGAGCTTGCGGGCGTGCATGTGCTGGACGGTGGCGTTCACGGCCCTCAGGGCCCGGGCCGCCAGGTCGGCGCCGAGTCGCGGGGCCGAGGCGTGGACCTCGTCCATGCGGCCGGCCAGATCCTCGTAGTAGGCGCCCTTGGACCGGACCGTCTCCTTCCACCGGTACATGGCGATGATGCTCTGCTGGATCTCGCTCGTCCCCTCGTAGATGGTCGTGATCCGGACGTCCCGCCGGATCTTCTCCACCATGTACTCGCGCGTGTAGCCGTAACCGCCGAGAGCCTGGATGGCGGCATCGGCCGCCCGGTTGCCCGCCTCGGTGCACCACAGCTTGGCGATGGCGCCCTCGGTCCCCATGTCGTGGCCGCCCTCGTCGATGCGCAAGGCGATCTGTTCCATGTACGCCCGCCCCGCTTCGAGGTCCACCCAGTTGTCCACCAGCAGCTTGAAGAGGTAGCCCTCCTTCTCCACCAGGGGCGACCCGAACTGTTCACGCGTCTTGCCGTACGCCAGGGCGCGGTCGAGACAGGCCTGGCCGCAGCCCAGACCGAAGGCGCCGACCATCAGGCGGGTATAGCCGAACACGGCGTTGGCCTGTTTGAGACCCAGGCCCTCCGTCAATCCGATCAGGTTGTCCAGGGGAACCTCGACGTCCTCCAGCACCACGCCGGTGGTGTTGCTGGCCCGGATGCCGTGCTTGTCCTCGTGCTTGCCGACCTCCAGCCCGGGAACGCCCCGCTCCACGACGAAGAAGCTGGGACCTTCGGGCGTCTTGGCCAGGATGGTGTAGAGATCGGCCACGCCGCCGTTGGTGATGAACTGCTTGGTGCCGTTGAGTCGATAGCCGTTGAGGTTGCCGTCGGGGTCGAGGATGCGGTCGGCGGTCGTCTTCAGCGAGGCCACGTTGCTGCCGGCCTCCGGCTCGGTGACGCCGTAGGCCACGATGATCCCTTCGGTGGCGATGCGGGACAGCCAGCGCTGCTTCTGCCCGGGCGTCCCCCCGACCAGGATGGGATCGGTCCCCAGGAGGATCGCCAGGAACGCCGTGGCCAGGCCCAGATCGATGGCCGCCATCTGCTCGCTGACCCGGCAGATGTCGCGCGCCCCGCCCCCGAGTCCCCCCACGTCCTCGGGCAGGAAGATCAGGTGCAGACCGACATCAGGGGAAAGCAGACGTCTGACGATGTCGACGGGAAACTCGTCGGCCTCGTCGAGGTGAAGGATCTTCTCGTCGGGCATGTCCCGGGAAACGACCTGACGGAGGGTCTGGATGACCATGTCGCACATCTCGGGAGACAATCCGGCGGGAACATTCATGGATGCTGCCTTTCGCGATGCGGCGGTCGCCGTCTGCGCCCGCCTCAGGGGATGATGATGGTTCCGGAACCGACCAGGACGCAATGACCGCCGACCTGGACCGAAACCGCCCGGCCCCCGGATACGGAAGCCTCGGCGATGATCCGGCTGGGGCGGCCCATTTCCAGGCCCTGTTCGCTGACGATGCGCACCCGATCGCTCAGCTTGATCAGGCGGTGCTTGATGAGGTAGGCGGCGAGGGCGCCGGTGGCGGCGCCGCTGGCCGCGTCCTCGGGAATCCCGAAGTGCGGGGCGAACATGCGGCAATGCACGTCCGCCCGGGGATCGACGGTTTCGCACGTGAACACGAACAGATCGCCGAAACCCAGGTCCCGGGCGATCTCGTCGGCGTCGCGGCGGCGCAGATTGATGGCCTGCATCACCTCGAGGCCGGCGACGGGAACGATGTGGATGGGCAATCCGGTGGAGATGATCTCGCATGGGAGGCCTGTGATCGCGATGTCGTCCTCGGCTATGCCCAGGGTCCGGGCGACCTTCGCCCGGTGGAAGTACTGGCCCATGAACACGGGCTGGCCCTGGATCAGCCCGTAGGCCCGGTCCCTGCCTTCCCCGAGGGTGACGACCTGGAAATCGCCTGCTTCAAGGTGCCAGGTGAACGGCGCCGATCGGGCGAGGTCGTCCCGGCGCTCCAGGGTGTCCAGGGCGAAGGTGGCCCCCAGGACCGAATGCCCCCCGAAGGGGATCTCGGCCGCGGGAGTGAAGACCCGCAACCGGGAATGGTCGTTCTGCCCGCCCCGCACCGGAACGATGAAGGCCGTCTCCCCTGCGCCGAGTTCCTGGGCGATGTCCTGCATCAGGTCCGACGGGACCTGGGAACCGTCAGGAAAAAGATAGAGACGGCTGCCTCCGAACGGGCGGTCGGTGAAGACGTCGATCAGCAGGTATTCCAACACCATGGGGGAAGACACACTCCTCCTGCGCACCGCCGGACCCGGTGGGGCTCGAGTTGCAAGGTACAGAATCTATCACATGGACTGGGCAGCGCCAAGCCCTTCCCCCCGGTCAATAGGCGCCCTTGCGTTCGATGACCGCCGGCAGGGTCCTCGCCAGGACCTTCAGGTCGAACCGGAGGCTGCGCAGGCGGACGTATTCCTGGTCCAGGTCCATCCAATCCTCGAAATCGAGGTGGCTGCGGCCGGAGACTTGCCAGAGGCAGGTCAGTCCCGGCTTGACGATCAGGCGGCGGGCGTGGGCGGGCGAGTAGTCCTCCACTTCTGCCGGAATCTGGGGTCGAGGGCCGACGATGCTCATGTCGCCCTTGAGGACGTTGAAAAGCTGCGGGAATTCGTCGAGGCTGCTCTGGCGCAGGAACCGCCCGACCCCGGTGATCCGGGGGTCGTCCTTGATCTTGAAGGCCGCGCCGGTAGCTTCGTTCAGGTGCTGGAACTCGTCCTTCCGCACTTCCGCGTCCAGGCACATGCTGCGGAACTTGTAGCAGTTGAAGAGCACCCCGTCCTTCCCCACCCTGATCTGCTTGAAGAAGATGGGCCCGGGGGTCTCGAGCTTGATCAGGATCACGATGAACGGGAACAGGGGCAGGATCAACAGGAGCCCGACCAGGGAGGCCAGGATGTCGAAGAACCTCTTGACGGCGAGATAGCCGGGCGACGAGGCCACGACGTATCCCTCGCGCACGTTCGCGATGAAATCGAAGAACCCCTGCTTGTCCCCGTAGAAATACGCTTTATTCATCCATCACTCCGCCCGGCGCCGCCAGTGCATGACCTCCACCCCGTCGGCCGCGAACTCGGCCTCCAGCCGGCCGTCGGTCGCCAGGGTTTCCAGCAGGAACCCCCCGGGGTCGAGGAACCAGGGCCGGGCCCAGACGACCCAGAACCCGTCGGCCTCCCCGAGCTTGGCGCGGAGGAAACTGCGCGCCGCAGCCGGACCGTCCAGGAGGGGCTGGTTGTAGGAATCGATCACCGCTCCGGGACCGGAATAGTAGAACGAGAAGACCTCGGTGACCGAGGGGACGAGAACGGGTTCCCCGGCGGCATTCGCCGCATCCAGGTAGACCGCTGCGGCCCTGACGTCCTCCTTGGCGTACCGGCCGTCCCAATAGTAGCCCGCCAGGGAGGCCAGGGTCAATCCGACGAACCAGATGCCCATGACCGCCTGCAGGCGCGGCCGTAACCGCGCCGCGCCCGCCGCCAGCAGGACGATGACCCAGGGCATGGCTGCCGCCGCGTAGCGCGCGTTCCAGGGCTTGATGTTGCGGACGGCCAGCACCGCCAGGATCGCCAGGGGCACCCCGATCCACAGCAGGAGGAACAGCCGCCTGCGGCCCAGGCCCCCCAGGCCGGCCGTCCCGAGGACGATCGCGGGAAACGCCCCGGCCGCCAGCCATGGCCAGTGTCCACACAGGATGGCGCCGGCCTCCAGGAGGTGCAGTTCGGCGAGGGACGGCCCCAGGCTGAATCCGAAGACATAGCTGAAGAAGCTGTAGGGAATCGCCAGGATGGTGAAGGTGGACTCGCCCCGCAGAGCCTCCCCCGTACCGGCCCCGGGAATGATCCGCTCGACGGCCCAGATTCCGGTCGCTTCCAGCAGCCAGGGGGACACCAGGAGCAGGCCGCCACCGAAGGAGGCCAGCCAGAGCCAGGGTCGCCGCGAACGGCCGGGCCCCACCCAGATCAGCCAGGTCAACCCGAGGGCGACCCACAGGAAGATGGCGGCGAGGTTGCCGGCCATCGCCGCAGCCCCCGCCAGGGCAAGCAGGAACACGCGCCTCCAGGTCGGGCCTTCCTGCTGCATGACCAGGAAAAGATGGCCTGCCAGGATGCAGAACAGGATCATGAAGGCGTACCCTCGCCCCTCCTGGCTGTACCAGATGTGGAAGGGATTGATCGCCAGCAACAGAGCGGCCCAGTGTCCGGCCCGCCGGTCCCAGAGCCTGGCGGCGGCGGTTCCCAGCAGGGGAACGGCCGCGATGCCCGCCAGGGCGGAGGGCAGTCTCAGCATGAGTTCCGGGTCGTCCCTCAACCGGACCAGGACCCAGGCGACCGCCTGGTAAAGGGGGCCCTGGATCGAATCCATGATCTGCTCGAGGAAGACCAGCCCCGCTCCCGGCCGGATATGGTTCCAGGTCATCAACTCGTCGACCCAGAGCGAGGCGGAGGTCAGGTGGTGGAATCGCAGCAGCGCTGCCAGCAGGGTGGCGGCCAGCAGAAAACCCGGGGAGAAGAGCTCGCCCTCCTCCTCGTGGTCATCGAGCCAGTCCGGACGGGGCAAGCCGACATCGCCGCCCGCTTTGGTCGGGTTCACGCTGCACCTCACCACCTTACGGCCGGGGAGAAAGGGGTTGGCCGAGCCGGAATTCCTTGAGTTCGACGTCGATGGTGCCCACGGGCACCTTGGTCTTGATCATGACAGGTATCCGGGATTTGTCATCGGTAATGTAGAGGGTGAGTTTACCCTCGTGCTTGAAGAGGCCGTCGCCTTCGATCATGGGCTCGACGACGAAACAGTTGAAGGTGCCCGCGGCAACCTCTACCGTCTCCCTGCCGTGGATCAGCACCTTGAGATCGTAGGTCTTGCGGGAACTGTGGGCCGGAACGCTGAACTCCCGTCCCACCTCGAGGTCCAGGTTCCTGACGTAGTAGAACGCCGACAGGACGTCCTGGACGCCCCGGGCGGTCGGCAGCTCTTCGCCGTCGGCGTAAACCACCTTCTCGTTGTCCTGGTCGAAGATCACTTCCACCGTCTTCTTGTAGTCGCCTTCGCGCAGGCGCTTGAAGAAGTACCGGGATTGAAGGGTCTCGACGTCGATGTAGCTGAGGATCCGGTCCCGCACCTTGTAGAAGGAGGAGAAGAACCGGTTGCTGTTGGCCTTGCTTTCGATCTGGTAGCAGCGCCGGCCGTGGAAGTCGATGACGTCCAGGATCTCGAGGGTCGCCTCTCCGGCGGAGATGGGTCCGTAGGTGATGTTGAAGGTGAACTTCTCTCCCGGCCCGAACACGGTCAGAGCGGGGACGGCCCCCGCGGCAGGTTCCTGGTCCGGAGACTGGGCCGGGGACGAATCGGCGAAAAGGAGGCCGGCCGCAAGGACGGCACAGAAACCGATGGTTCGTGGCTTGTGCGCCGTATGCATCCTGGTCATCGAACGGACCTCATTCCTTCCCGACGGGATCGGGCCTTGCCCGCGGATTGCCTGATCATCCTTGAACCCGGCGCCGGCCTCGGGGTTCCCCACCCCCGCCTTCCCGCGCCGCCGGGGCGCTTCAACCAGCCGCCAGGACCTGCTCCAGTGTCCGCGCAACCTGGCCCGCCGTCAACTCCGGCAGACAGACGAAACGGTCGCAGACGTGCAGGTTGCAGGGATGGCAGTCCGGCCGCACGGCCAGGACCCTGAAGGGACCCGCCTCTTCATAGGGGAACCAGACGCCGGGATCGGTGGGCCCGAAGAGCCCCACGGTCGGCCGGCCCAGCCCCACGGCCGCGTGCATGATCCCGCCGTCCACGCTGACGACCCCCGTCGCGCCGGAGATGACGTCCAGGACCTCGCCGAGCGGCAGGCCCGGCAGCAACCCTCCGAACCCGGAAGGGATCGCACCGGCCAACGGCGCCCAGACCGCCTCCTTGCCCGGCGGCAGGACGACGGCCAGCGGCCCCCGACCTGCCTTGACCAGCAGACCGATCAACTCCCGCCAGCCATCGAGAGGCCATTCCTTGGTCGCCCAGGTGGCGCCGGGGGCCAGGACGAGGTAATCCTCCCCCGGGCTGATTCCCAGGGCGGTCAGCGCGGCCGGATGCCGGTCGGGAGAACCCGAACCGCGGAGCCGAGGCCTCAGCGGCCGGCCCGGCCCGGCCTGATCGAGCCAATCCAGGAACGGCAGCCCCGTTTCCACGTGGTGTAGAGGCGCCAGGCGGCAGAGATGGTCTCCCAGTCCGCCGGGGGCGAGGGTCCGGAGGATCCCCCGGTGGGTCGGCGACAGATCCTCGGGGCGGACCGTATGGGTATAGAGGCGACGGCGCCATCCGGCGCTCCCCCCGATGCGCAGCGGCATGCCGGCGCTCCACAGCAACCAGGCGCTGCGCGGATTGAAGAAGAGATCACAGGCGAGATCGTAGCGCGCGGCCCTCAGGGCCAGGACGGTGCCCAGGGTTCCGGTGCCGGCGGAGACCCGGTCCGGGTGGGAGTCGCGGGCGCGGGCGTCCGCTCCCCGCCTGCGGGAATCGAGGAGGTGGATCCGGTCCAGTCCGGGAATCCGCTCCAGGACCGGCCCGTGGACGGCTTCGCAGAGGTATCCCAGACGCAACCCGGGATCGCCGGCCCGCAGGGCTTCCAGGACCAC
Organism: bacterium; assembly: GCA_018829565.1. Taxonomy (GTDB): domain Bacteria; phylum Krumholzibacteriota; class Krumholzibacteriia; order LZORAL124-64-63; family LZORAL124-64-63; genus JAHJTW01. Next base: position 6,894 of record JAHJTW010000016.1, read on the forward strand.
CGTGGACATGACGATGTCGCCGAGGTAGCGGAGCCTGGTCACCAGCACCGAACGCAGAGTCCTGCCCCCCATGGTCCAGGTCATGATCCCCCACCCTCCGGTGGGTCGGCGAGAGCCAGATCCACGGCGGCCGCCAGGTCGGCGCGGATGGAGACGTCCGGGTCCCCCGCCCAGCGTTCCCGGACGGAGGCTTCCTCCCGGGCCCCGTGCCCCGTCCTCACCAGCACGCACCGGGCGCCCAGGCTGCGACCCAGTGCGATGTCGTCAGCCTTGTCTCCGACCATCCAGACCTTCCGGCCTCCCAACCGGCCGGACAGACCCGCCTGGTCGATCAGCCCGGTCAGGGGTTTCCGGCAGGCGCACCGGTCGGCAGGGACGTGCGGGCAGTAGTAGAAACCGTCGAAGCGCGCACCCGCTCGGGCGAGCAGGGCATCGAGGCGGCTCATGACGGCTGCGAAATCGGCTTCACCGAAACGGCGGCGGCCGATGCCGGACTGGTTGGAGACACCGACCACGAGCCAGCCCCCGGCGCGGGCCAGGGCCAATGCTTCGGCGGCCCCGGGCAGAAGAACCACGCCTGACGGGTCGCCGAGGTAATCCCGGTCCTCGATGACCACCCCGTCACGGTCCACCAGGAGCAGGGGCCGGGCGGAGGCCGCCAGGTTCTCATCCAGGGGGATCCAGACGCTCACGGGGCCTCACTCCCTTCGGCACGCCGGCGGATCAACGATTCCACCTCGGCCAGCACCACGGCTGCGGTCACGGTTTCGAGGCAGAAGACGTCCTGGTTGCAGGTCTTCCGGAAGCAGGGCCTGCAGGGGAACCCCTCCGCGGCCAGCGCGCTGGTCCAGGGACCCAGCGGCGATGTCCAGCGCGGATCCGATGACCCGAAGATGCCCACGGTCGCGACCCCGAGCGCACCTGCCAGGTGCATCAATCCGCTGTCGTTGCCGACGTACGCCTCGCAGCGGCGCAGGACGCCGACCGCCTCGGGCAGGGTGGTCCGACCCAGCAGGTCCACCACGCCGGGTTCCGGACCCCAGGTCTTGCTCCAGGGAACCCCGCTGGTCCGGGCCAGGGCCGGAGAATGCCGGCCAGCGGCCGCATCGCCCAGCAGAACCAGCCGCACCCCCCGCTTCATGACGGCCGCCTCGATGAAGGCCGCCGCCTGCTCCAGCGGCCAGGTCTTGGCGGCTCCATAGGTGGCGCCGGGCCCGAAGGCCCACACGGCCGGCCCGGGCCCGGGATCGCAGGGAACACCGAGGCATCCGGGCAGCAACGGGGACCGCCGCCCGGAGGATTCCCCCTCGGGCAGCGCTCGCCCCAGAGCCCCGGCCAGGGTGGCGGCCAGGACAACCATCTGCTCGCTGAAATGGCTCGCACCCCGCCCCGGGAAGGCCAGGCCGTGAGTCAACAGCGACCCTCTCCCGTCGGTCCTGTACCCGACCCGGACGGGGATGCCGGCCAACCGGCCGATCATGGCCGCCCTCAAGGAGGGTGGACCGATCAGGACGGCGCCGAACCCGTGCCTCGACAGGTCGCGCCCCAGGCGGAACAACCCGCCGATGCCGTCATGGCGGCCGGGGCGCTCCACCGGGATGATCCCCTCGAGTCTGGGGTCGTCCCGGTAGAGATCCAGCCACGCCCGATTGACGGCCAGGTGGATCGCGAAATCCCCGCCGAGCGCGGCGTCGAGGACATCCAGGGAGCGGGAAGTCATCACCGCATCCCCCAGCCAGTTGGGAGCCAGGACCAGGATGCGCGGTCGAATCGGTCGTCCGGCGGGGGAGTTCATGAACCGTGCGGGGAGGTCGGCGAGGGGGTATCGGGCCCCGAGGGCTCCTCGGTGTCCCCGTCCTCCCCCGGAACCGGATCGGGAATCACCCGGGAGGCGGTTGCGGCCCGGCCACGGGTCACGTGTTCGACCGCGTCCATCAGGGTCGCCACGTCCACCTTTTCACCCTGGGCCAGGCGGAGGACCCGGACGTGGTCCCTTCCCCCGGGAACCCAGTGGGGCTCATCCTTGGCCGAGAAGAGCCCGATGCAGGGAACGCCGTGGGCGACGGCGAGGTGGAAGAAGTCGGTGTTGCCGGCGAGGAAGAGGTCGCACTGGGTCAGAAGGAGCACCATGTCCAGGAGGGTGTCCCGGGACAGACCGACCGGGATCTGGGAGATGCGGGCCCCGAACTCGTCCAGGCGCTCCTTCTGCTCGGGCTCGCCCAGGGGCAGCACCCGGCAGACGAGCTGGCTGGTAAGCTGCCGGACCAGGAACTCGAGGTTCTCCAGGGCGAACACATGACCCGACTTGCCGACGCCCGGATCGAAACCGATGAGCATCTGATCGGGGTTCGGCTTGTGGAAGTGGACCTGCTGGGCGACGTGCCGGATCTTCTCGGAGGGAAGCGGCCAGCGGGCGTCGAGCCGCGACTTCTCCAGCCCGAGGAACGGTGCCAGCCGCACCACCCTGTCCCCCAGGTACCCCTCGTCCCCGGGCTCGGACCGCAGTTCGCAGTTGACCGCCGGCCAGGAGTCGGCATGGGACGGCCCCAGACGCAAGGGCGCGCCCGAGGCCAGGACTCCCAGTTCGAGCCGGGGCCGTGGTTCGAACGACATCAGGATACTCATGTCGTAATTCCCGGTCCCCAGCTTCTTGAGCAGGGCCGCGTAGGCCGGCCGCCACGGATTGAGCTGCCCTTCCTTGTACAGGATGACGTTCTTGGCCAGACCGGTGGGCACGATCAGGGAGGCATGGCTCTCGGGGACGAGGAAGTCCATGCGGCATCCCGGATACTGGCGATGGATGGCGTTGATCAGGGGCATGTGGAACGAGACGCTCGCCAGGTCGCCCGGATCGATGCAGAGCAGACGCGACTGGTTCCCGAGAGCTCCCGGCAGACGGAACTCGGCGTCGCGCCCCTTGCGGTAGAAGGGGCGGAGAAGGGAGCTGATCAGGCGATGCTCACTCAAGGTCTTGGTCCGCCTCCACGAATCTCAGGCGAGAATGCCGGGAAAGATGGTCTCCCAGACCTGGTCGACGTGCCCCACCGGGACGAATTCGATGGCCTGGCGGACCTCGTCGGGAATGTCCTCGAGGTCGACGGTGTTGGCCTCGGGGATGATGACGCGCCGGATCCCGGCCCGGTGCGCGGCCAGGACCTTCTCGAGCAGTCCCCCGATGGGCAGGACCGCCCCGGTCAGGGTGATCTCGCCCGTCATGGCCGTCCGCTTGTCGATGGGCTTCTTCACCAGCAGCGACAGCAGCACCGAGGCCATCGCGATGCCTGCGCTGGGACCGTCCTTGGGCACGGCGCCGGCGGGCAGGTGGATGTGGACGTCCCGCTTGGTGAAGAAGTCCTGATACTCGGGTCGGCTGCCGAAGCGGTGCCGCAGGAAGCTGAAGGCCGCGCTCGCGGATTCCTGCATCACGCTGCCCACCTGCCCCGTCAGGTTGAGGTGCCCCCGCCCCGCCGGCAGCGAAACCCCTTCGATGTAGAGGATCTTGCCCCCGACCTGGGTCCAGGCCAGTCCGGTGACCACTCCCACCACCAGCCGTTTGCGCAGGACGTCCTCCCGGTAGCTCGCCGGTCCCAGGTACTCCTCGAGATTGCGGGCCCCGATGTTCTGCTTCTTGCGCTTCCCCTTGGCGACCATGGTGGCGACCTTGCGGCAGACCGCGCCGATCTCCCGCTCCAGGTTGCGGACGCCCGCCTCCCGGGTGTGGTCCTCGATGATCTTCATCAACCCGGCGTCGGTGAAGCGGATGTGCTTGGTCGTCAGGCCGTTCGCATCGATCTGACGGGGCGCCAGGTAACGCTTGGCGATCTGCAGCTTCTCGAGGTTGGTGTACCCGGGCAGCTGGATCACCTCCATGCGGTCCAGCAGCGGACGGGGAATGGTGTCCAGCATGTTGGCCGTCGTGATGAACATCACATTGGACAGGTCGAAGGGCATGGTCAGGTAGTGGTCCGTGAAGTCCGAGTTCTGCTCGGGATCCAGGACCTCGAGCAGGGCGCTGGCCGGATCGCCCCGGAAGTCCTGCCCCAGCTTGTCGATCTCGTCGAGCATGAAAACCGGATTGTTGGTTCCGCATTCCTTGAGGCCCGCGATGATGCGCCCGGGCATGGATCCGACGTAGGTGCGGCGATGGCCGCGGATCTCCGCCTCGTCCCGCATGCCGCCCAGGGAGAACCGGAAGAACCTCCGGCCGACGGCCTCGGCGATGCTCCGGCCCAGGCTCGTCTTGCCGACCCCCGGGGGGCCCGCAAGGCAGAGGATGGGACCGCGGTGGTTGGCCTTGAGCTTCCGTACGGCCAGGTATTCGACGATCCGCTCCTTGACGTCCTCGAGGCCGTAGTGGTCGCGTTCGAGGATCTCTTCGGCCCGCTTCAGATCCAGCTTGTCGTCGCTGGCCTTTTTCCAGGGCAGATCGAGGATCCAGTCCAGGTAGGTCTTGCTCACGGTGTATTCGCTGGCGCCCGGGGACATGCGCGAGAGGCGGTCGAACTCCCGTTCCGCCGCGGCCTTGACCTTTTCGGGGAGATCGGCCTCGGCGATCCTCGTCTGGAGCTCGTCGAGTTCGACGGAACCCTCGTCGGCATCCCCTAGTTCACGCTGGATGGCCTTGAGCTGCTGGCGCAGGTAGTACTCCCGCTGGTCCTTGTCGATGGACTTGCGCACCCGCGTCTGCAGCTTCTGCCCCAGTTCCAGCACGTCGAGTTCGCGCATGACGATCTTCGACAGCGTCTGCAACCGCTTGCGCGGCGAAGGCTCCTCCAGGATGCTCTGCTTCTCCGCCACGTCGATGTCGATGTTGGTCGCCACCAGGTCCGCCAGCCGGCCGGGGTCGTCGATGTTCATCACCACGACCTTGAGTTCCTCCGAAAGGGTCTCGGTGGCGTCGATGATCTTCAGGAAGTTGTTGGCCACTCCCCGCATGTACGCCAGGGTCCGCGAATCGTCCTGGACGTCCTCGGCGATGATGGACACCTGCGCCTTGAGATAGGGCTCGGTGGCGACGAAGTTCTCGATGCGGCAGCGGGCGATCCCCTGCCCCAGCAGCCGCATGCTGCCGTCCGGAAAGCGCAGCATCTTCTGGATCTTCACCGCGGTCCCCACCTTGAAGACCAGGTCCTTGTCCTGGACGGTGTCGTCGTCCTCGTCCGGCAGTTCCCGCTGCGTGAAGGCGCCCAGGATCTTGTCCCCGGCCAGGCAGTCGTCCGCCAGCTTGACCAGGTTGGCGTCCGTCAGGACCAGCGGCACCATCATGGCGGGGAAGATCACGGCCTCGCTGATGGGCAGGATGGGAATCTCCCGGGGCAGGACGACCTCCGCCTGATGGTCTCTCGTCGAATCTTCCCGGACGTTGTCGGGCATGGGGATTAGCTCCTTCCAGAAGGGAACCCGCCTCCGCTGGGCCGCGTTCCGGTCCTGGGTGACCGGCTGATCATTGATCCACTGCGATGTTCCGCTGGTCCGCCGCGGGACCGGGCCGTTTCGCAAAGGTGACGAAAAGGAAACCGTTCCGGTACCTGGCCTGGGCGCTGGCCGGGTCCACACCGGGGATGAGAGGGATCTTGCGCGCGAAAGGCCCCACGCTGATCTCCATCTCGTGGAAATGCTTCTTTCCGGGAACGGAGGCGTCCTGGCGGATGCCCCGGACCACCAGGCTCTGGGCGTCCGCCAGGACCTCGATCCGGGCCGGGTCCAGGCCTGCCAGCTCGATCTGGACGATGAAGGCGTCCTGGGTCTCGTAGGCATCGGCTGCGGGTCGCCAGCTGAGCTCGGTCTCCCCGGGGAGGGATCCGCTCCGCTGGGAATAGGACGTGACCAGGATTTCGAAGATCTCTTCCAGGTCCCCCGGCCGTTCCGGTTTGCTCATGATCTGCAGATCTCCAGTCGAAGAGGGCCGGGGAAAGGGTAATACACGGGTGCGGTCAATGCTACCCGCCGGCCGCCCGGCCGTCAACCAAACCCCTGCCGGGCTTCCCCTGCGCCTTTCCGGGGACCCAGCGGACGCCCCAGGCCTTCAGCAACCCTTCGCTGGCGGGCGCCAGGGATCCCGGCCAGTCGGTCCCGACCCGGTCGATGACCTCAGCAAGCCGGACGTCGTCGCGGTCCTCACCGAAGAGCGTCCCTTGCCGGGCGCCCGCCCCGCCGGCGCCGTGCCGGACGTGGAGGTCCAGGCTGAGCAGACCCCGACGGCGGTTACCGAGCTTGCGCCAGAGATCGCCCACCAGCATCCGCCATGCCCGGTAACCGTCACTCGCGGGCCCCAGGCTGCGCGCCTGACCGGCCTCGCCCCCGGAATACCCCGCGACGAGATCCCACCGGGTGGTCGGTCCCGTCCGGTCCCTCTCCCAGGCCAGGGCCCGGAGGGCCAACCCCTGCAGGAGGGCCCGGAGCACCAGGTCGTCGTCGAGGGGGCGGGCAAGGCGGGCGCCGATCACCAGCCTGCCGGGGCCGGAGCCGCCATCCGGTCCGCCCGGCTGCAGGTCCGTCGCCATCCCTCCTCCCGAGGCCAGGGCGGCCAGTTCCAGCCCCGCTGTCCCGAAAACGGCCTTGAGCAGATCCCGGGGGACCACCTGCAGGTCGCCGAGGGTATGGACCCCGAGTTCCCGCAAGCGGTCCAGGCTGCGCCGGTCGACGGGGATGGCGGCGAGGGAGACCCCCGCCAGGAAGGTATCCTGGGATTGCGCGGGCACGCCCAGCATCCCCCCGCCGAGGACGGCGGCAAGCCGGGATGCGAGCCGGGCGGCAAGACAGGATGAGGCGAAACCGGCGGCGGGAATGCCGAGGAGATCGTGGGCGAGGCGGCCGACCCTTTCGGCGCCTGCGAATCCGGGCCCGTGGATGCGTCCGGTTCCGGTCAGGTCCAGGAGCAGGCCGTCCGGCACGAACGACCACACCGGGGTCAGGCCGGCGCAGAACGTCCCGAAACGTCGTCGTTCGTCATCGCTCGGGCCGGGCCGGGGATGACCCTGCGGACCGACCCTCCCCGGCCTCAAGTGCAGGATGCCGGCGCCCACCTCGTCCCCCGGCTCAGAAACGCCGCAGGACCCCGATCACGACGCCCTGGATCCGGACGCGCTCCTCGGGATATTCCATGACCGGAAAGGCAGGGTTGGCCGGCTGAAGGCGGATCTGCGCGCCGGTCCGGAAGTACTGCTTCACGGTCACCGCGTCGCCGTCGATCAGGGCGATCACGGTTTCCCCGTTCCGGGCGACTTCCCTGGCGTCGACCACGACGGTGTCCCCGTCGCGGATCTGCTCCTCGATCATGGAGTCGCCCCGGACCCTCAGGGCATACGTCCTGCCCTTGCCCAGCCATTCCTCGGGGAGTGCGATCTCCTCCCTGTCCTCGAGGGCCTCGACAGGATACCCCGCGGCCACAGTGCCCAGGACCGGGACGCGGGCCATCACCGACCCGCCCCTTTCGTCCACCACTTCCAGGTCACGGCTGGCGTTCCGGCGCTCCCTCCTCAGGAATCCCTTGTCCACCAGATGACTGACGTGCTTGTGGACGGTGGCCACCGAGGACAGGCCGAACTGGAGCCCGATCTCCTGAAGGGTAGGCGCGAAACCGTATTCATCCGTGTATGCGGTGATGTAGGCCAGGATCTCGGCCTGGCGTGGCGTCAAACCCATGGAACCCTCCTATGGAATCCTCCTTGGCGTGGACCACATCCTCGCGATGCGGCGAGCCACTCCGTGAGAATAACGAAAACTTGACGAAAGTCCAGCGAAAAAAAGGGAAAAATCCGGGACAGGCTCAACCGGGAAGGAGACCGGGATAACGGGGAGCGAACAGGCCGGAGGGCCGACGCCGCCCGGACAGAAGGAGGGATTCGATTTCCGGGAGGGAGGGAATGCCGGCACGGCCTCCCCAGCCCCGCATTTCAAGGCCGCTGCAGCCTGGCCGAAATCGAGGCATCCCGGGAAATCCTTCCCCTGGCGGAGGGCGTAGGCGTACCCGGCGTGGAAGACGTCCCCGGCCCCGGTGGTGTCGACCACCGGAACGGCGAAGGCCGGCAGGTAGCGGGGACCGCCCTCGACCAGCGCCAGGACACCCGAATCCCCGCCGGTCATGGCCACCCTTCGGGGCCCCGTGCCCGCCAGGGCGACGAGGGCTTCCCCGGGATCGCTGATCCCGGTCAATGCGGCGGGGAACCCGAGGGCTCCGATCACGTCGGTGCAGTAGGGCAAGAGGTCCAGGAGCCCTTCGCGCACCGAACCCGCGTCCAGGACCACCGGCAGACCCCGGCGCCGCGCCTCGGCCGCCAGCAGGGCGCAGGCCGGGTTCTCGTGCCCGTCACAGTACAGAAGTCCGACGCCGTCCAGCAGGGACACCGGGACCTCATCGGGGGAAAGCCGGGGGATTTCCCCGCGCGACCAGAGGATCCGCCGGGAACCGTCGGAGCCGTCGACCAGGATGACGGCCTGGGGGGATTTCTTTCCCGTCCGCTGCGGGGACCGGGAGACGTCGATACCCTCACCGGCCAGCGCGGCCGCATGCCACCGCCCGGGAGGGTCGTCGGCCAGAGGAGTGACGAGGGTCACCCGGCACCCCCAGCGCGCCAGGGCCACGGCGGCGGTTGCGGCGGGTCCCCCTCCCCCCTGGATCGGCGGAGCCACTTCCATCTTGGTGTCAGGAGCGGGAATCCGATCCACGGGAACCGTGACGTCCCAGGCGTTGTAGCCGACGACCAGGATCTTGTCGTTACCGGACAACCAGGCCCTCCTTGCCGCAACCCCGGCCCGCGTGATAGGCTCCCCTCCGGCGCACCCAGCCCGGGAGGATCTCATGTCATCGTGTCTGTTCTGCTCGATCGCCGCAGGGACAATACCATCGGACCAGGTGTTCAGCGACGATTCCTTCGTGGCCTTCCGGGACATCGACCCCAAGGCCCCCACCCACATCCTGGTCATCCCCCGCCGTCACGTTCCCGGCCTCGACCATCTCGAATCGGCCGACGTCGAACTGGTCGGTCGCCTGCTGGTGACCGCAGCCGGGATCGCCGCCTCCGAGGGGCTGACCGAGCGTGGTTACCGGTTCGTGATCAACTGCGGGGAGGACGGAGGCCAGACGGTCGGCCACCTGCATCTGCACATCCTCGGCGGCCGCTCCCTGGCCTGGCCTCCCGGCTGAAAAAAAGGCCCCGGTCCGCCGGGACCGGGGCCGCGAACCGCGAGGACCCGTCAGGCCGCGGCGTAGATGCCGCGCCCCACCCTCTTGACCACCTCGCTGGTGGACAGCGTACGGCGCAGGACGTTGTCGAAATTCTTGCTCTTGGTCGCGAAGAGCTTGCCCTTGACGATGGCGGCCATGAGGTCCTTGAAGGCCATGGGCTTCCCGTTCCTGCGGATGACGGCGAGCACGACCTCTTCCAGGGTCTGGCGGCCCGATGCCCTGGCCGGGGCTTTCTTGACCGTCTTCGCGCCGGCCGGCCTGCCCGCCCTGCCGGCGGTCTTCCCGGCGACCTTCTTGACCGTCTTCTTCTTTGCCGACTTCTTCTTTGCCGTCTTCTTCTTTGCCGACTTCTTCGCGGGGGCTTTCTTCTTCGGCGCTTCCCCTGAAGCGGCCTTGCGGGCCGTCTTCTTCGCGGCCGCCTGCTTGGCGCCCTTGCGGGGACCGGGTTTACGTCCGCGCCGGACGGGCGCGGATCCTGGGTCCGAGGCGTCGGTCATCAGACCGACGAGTTCCTTTTCGACCTTGGCGAGTTCACGGACGAGCCGGGATTTCTCCTGCTCGAGAACGTCGATCCTCTCGCGGGCGACGAGCAGGCGCTTCAGGTCGGCCGTGCTCAGATCGGTAAGAATGCTCTGGGCTTTGCGGACCATGGGATCCTCCCTGATTGGGTCATGAACGCCGGCTCGGGGAAAACCGGGCCGGCCGGCGGGGCGGGTGTGAATGGACCCAAGGTAAGAATGGGCCGGTATGATGTCAATGCGCGGATATTACCTGGGCGAGCCGGCCCCCCGGCCGTCGGAATCATACCGGCTCAGGTCCACCGCCTGGTTGAGGTAACGAATGCACCGGACGGCGTTCATTTCATCCTGGTGAACCGGATGGGTCCGGCCGTCGCTGAACGCCGAACTCCCCGCACCGATATCCATCAGGCGATAATCCGAACAGCCGGAGCTGTGCGCGTAGAGACCCAGGGTGTGGCCCAGCTCGTGGAGGGCCACTCCCTTGACGCCGGGATACCCGCTGGAACCCGCAGCAGGCAGGACGCTGTTGATGTCCACACGGACGAGCTCGGGTGTGACGGCTCCGTTGAGGACTCCCTGGGGACTGACCAGGACGGCCTGCCCGTTCAGCGCAGGCTCGTCGAAGTCGAAGTTGAAGATGATGTCGGCGGCGCCGGGGGAGGCGACCTCCTCGAACAGCTGCAACCCGCTGTCGCTGTTCCAGAGGTCCAGCGCCTCCCTGCTGGCTGCCGCGAAATCCAGACCGTCGGGCGACCGGACGAAATCGGGGATGTGGACTGCGACGGGATATTCCCGCCACTTGTGCAACTTCGTCTGCTCGGACAGCGGACTGGTCATGGTCATGAACCTGAGGTACTGGAGGAAGTCCCCGTCCGTCCCGTCGCACGCGGGATCCACGGGGATCATGCCGATCAGGACGACGTCATACACCGACCCCGAGGCGGCCTTCAGATGCGGCGACGAATAGCGGTAATAATCGCCCACGGTGGCCGTGGCCTGGACCTGGACCGAATCCACGCTGCTGAAAGGCCCGTAGCCGAAGGTCCCGTCGGGGGCGGTGAGATCGTTCAGCACCCGCCCCCCCACCAGGAACTTGACCAGGACGTTGCTCATGGGCCGGCCGAAATCGTCGCGGACGGTACCGGTCAGATCCCAGGCGTAGGACAGGACATGCTGGACGCTCTGAGGCAGGGGGGAAAGCTGGCCGAGTTCGTCCCTGGCGCGCACTCCGAACCAGGCCGTGGCGCCGGGAATCATGCCGTCGTCGGTCTGGAACAGGGCCGAATAGCCGATGTTGCCCGTGTGTGCGACCGCCCCCAGCTGAAGCGCTTGGTCCCAGTTGGCGACGCTCAGCGGGCCGTCGAAACTGCAGGCGACCAGATAGGAATCGATGGGATACGTCGAGGAGCCGACGAAATTCCAGGACACCCTGGCCTCGGCCGGAAGGGTCCCGTGGGTAACGCGGACCTGGGGAACCGCCGGCGGCAAGGTCGTGACGTCCTCGCTCACGGTGACGGTCCACTCGAACGCACCCGATCGTCCCCCGCTGGAGGCGGCCACCTGGAGCAGGTCGACTCCCACCGACCCGGCGGTGTACCTGTAGGTCGCAGTCTGGGAGACGGTCAGGCCGTTGAGCTTCCATTCCGCGGTCAAGGCGCCGCCGCCGGTCGCGGCAACGGCGAAATCCCGGGAGGTCCCGGCCTCGATAATCATCTGGGATCCCGACGGCGAGTAGGAAAACACCACGCCGCCGTCATCACCCCCGGGATCGGTGCTCGAACCGCAGGCCACGAGGCAGGCAAGCAACGCCGGGCTCAGAAGCGCCCACATTCTGGTTGTCAGGATACTGTTCACGGACGTCCTCGCTGGTGGGGTGAGGCGATACGCGATCAATTTACGAATGGATGGGGGAATCGACAATGCCCCGATCAATTCCCGGTGAGGAACCGGCGGTCCCCGGGAGCGATCCACCACTCCGCAAGATTGTTGATCGGGGAGAGGACGTGCGGCCGGACGTCCCGGACCCGCGTGCTCACCCCGACGAGATTGTCGGGATAGAACAGGTACGCAGCCGGAGGGTTGACCAGCAGGCGTTCCTGCAGGGCGTACCAGAGGGGGAGCGCCTTGGCCGGATCGGCCTGGCCGAGCGCCTCGTCCAGCAGGGAATCCACCAGGGAGTCGGCGAAACGGCCCTGGTTGTACTGGTCAACCGAGGTCGACCGGACATAGCCCGAAGGATCGCCGTAGAGGTTGGGGACCAGCAGTCCGAAGTAGGCGTCGAACTCCCCGGAATTGACCAGTTCGAGCCCGGCCGCGAGTTCGAGGACCCGGGTCCGGACCTTGACGCCGACCTCGGCCAGGTTGTCGCGGATGATGACGGCCCCGTTCTCCCGCACGGGATCGCCCTGCCGGGTGAGGACTTCGATCTCCAGGTCCAGGCCGTCCCGCTCCAGCACGCCGTCGCCGTTCCGGTCGGCCCAACCGGCGCCGGCCAGGAGGGCGCGGGCGGCATCGACATCCCGGCGGACCGCAGCCAGGTCCGGATGGAAGTTCCAGACCACCGGCGGTATGGGACCGACTGCCGGCTGGGCGTAACCCTCCATGAGGGTGGCGATCATCCTCTCCCTGTCGAGCGCCTGGGAAAGGGCCCGGCGGGTTTCAGCGTCGGCCAGCCGCGGGTTCCGGCAGTTCCATTGCAGGTAATAAAGGCGGCGGCAGCCGGTCGACACCACCCGGGCCCGCCCGGAGTCCTCCAGTCTCCGGGCGGCTGCCGGCGGAACCTTGTCGACCAGATCCACCTCCCCCATCTCCAGGGCGAGGATCCGGGCGCTCTCCTCGGGAATGATCCTGAACACCACCCGCTCCAGCAACGCCGGCCTGCCCGGATAATGGGGGTTGCGCACCATCGTCAATTGCCGGTTGTACTCCCGGTCCTCCAGCATGAACTCACCCGAGGACAGCGGCGCCTGGTTCAAGGGCCATGCGCCCACCTCCGCCGGATCAAGCTTCCCCACCACGTGCCAGGGCAGGACGTGATGCCAGGTCCGCTGGACCGGGTCGGGCAAGGGTCTGAGGAACTCGTAACGGACCGTCAGTCCATCGGGCGCGCTCACGTCGGCGATGTCTCGGTAGAACCCTCGCCGGGGGCTGGCCACCCGCGGATCCACGAACAGGCCGAAGGAGCCGACCACGTCCTCCGCGGTCAGAGGGGCCCCATCCGACCATTTCCAGGGTTGCAGGTGATAGGTGATGGAGAGACCGTCGGGAGCGACCTCCCAGGACGTGGCGATCCTGGGCTGCCAGGACTGGTCGTCGGCCATCTCCGTCAGGCCGTCGTGCATCTCCGCGAAGACGTATCCGGTGAGGGACGACGTGTAGATCAGGGGATTGAAGTTGCCGGGATCGGCCTCGAGAGCCACCACCGCGGTCCCGCCGGGAACCGGGGCTCCGCTGACTTCCCCGGTCCGATTCCCGTTCCGGTCCTCCTTCCCGCAACCGGCAGCCAGCACGACGCTGAACAGCAGGCAAAGGCCCACCAGGAACAGGGGCTCGGTCCGGCTGGATTTGCGGCGATTCCTCATCGGCCCTCCCTGAAAATGGCGCGGCCTCCATCGCTGGAGACCGCGCCCGAGACTAACCGACCTGTGGCTTCCCGTCAA
>JAHJTW010000017.1 GCA_018829565.1 bacterium
GGCTGCCGGCCAGGGCAGCAGGATGAACAGGGACGTGCGCACCAGTCGCGCCACCTCGGGGTCCAGGTTCATGGCCCCGTCCGTCACCAGGCCCCAGGCCGGGGTCAGCAGCAGCAGGAGCATCGCGGCCGTGATCCCCCCGTTGAGCATCTGCATGAAATTCCGCAGCTTGCGGAAATTCTCGGCCCCGTCCACCAGGGCGGTCGCGGCGCTCATCATCATGATGACCGGCGCCTCGACGAGGATGGCCAGGGCGAACGCCACGCCGTAGGCGGCCAGGTTGTGCTTGGGCTCGGCCATGCGGGCGATCATCGCGGCGAGGAACGGCCCCTCCACGGCCATCATGAGCCAGGTGGCCTGCAGGGGGGCCCAGAAACGGGTGAGTTCAAGGATGCGGACGGTCCTGTTCATGGCCGGGAAAGTAGCCTGCGGGAGCCGGGCGGCCAAACCCCGGATGCGGGGTCCCGCCTGTTCGCCTGCCCCCCGGGGGGGCAAGAATGAATGCCATTATCAGCGGCCTCCCTGTGCCGCCGATAATGTGTCCGCACCTTTTGATTTGCGTTTTCACTGAAAATCACCGTCATTTGGGCCCGCAGTGGTCTGAATTTCCACGGCCCCGACCCTGACGTCAGGGTGGGCCGGATCAACCGAAAGGGAAAAAAGTGGCCGATCTGATCAAACCCCATGGCAGCGACAAGCTGATGCCCCTGCTCCTGGAGGGAGAGGCGAGGGATGCGGAGCTCGCCCGGGCGAAGGATCTCCCCAAGTTCACCATGACCAGCCGCGAGACCGGCGACATCATCATGCTCGGCATCGGCGGCTTCACCCCGCTGACCGGCTTCATGGGCAAGAAGGACTGGGAAGGCGTCTGCGCGAAGATGATGACCGCGGGCGGCGTCTTCTGGCCCATCCCCGTGACCCTGAGCGTGGATCAGGCGTTCGCCGACGGCCTGAAGAACGGCGACGAGATCACCCTGCTGGGCGACACCGGCGAAATCATGGCCACGATGAAGGTCGAGGAGAAGTACTCCATCGACAAGAACTTCGAATGCGAGCACGTCTACAAGACCACCGACTCCGCGCATCCCGGCGTCAAGATGGTCATGGACCAGGAGCCCGTGAACCTGGCCGGTCCGGTGAAGGTGCTCAGCGAGTCCACCTTCCCCACCGAGTTCGCCGGCATCTACCAGCGCCCCGAGGAGAGCCGCCGCATCTTCGCCGAGAAGGGCTGGAAGACCATCGCCGCCCTTCAGCTGCGCAATCCCATGCACCGCAGCCACGAGTACCTGGCCAAGATCGCCCTGGAGATCCTGGACGGCCTGTACATCCACCAGCTGGTGGGCAAGCTGAAGCCGGGCGACATCCCCGCCGACGTGCGCGTCAAGTGCATCGACGCCCTGGTCAACGGCTACTTCCTGAAGGACAGCGTGGTGCAGGGCGGGTATCCCCTGGACATGCGCTACGCCGGTCCCCGCGAGGGCCTGCTGCACGGCGTTTTCCGCCAGAACTTCGGCTGCACGCACATGATCATCGGCCGCGACCACGCCGGCGTGGGCGACTACTACGGCCCGTTCGACGCGCAGAACATCTGGAGCGAGGTGCCCGAGGGGGCGCTGGAGATCAAGATGCTGCCCATCGACTGGACCTTCTGGTGCTACAAGTGCGGCGGCATGATCAGCATGAAGACCTGCCCCCACGGCAAGGAAGACCGCCTGTTCCTCAGCGGCACCGCCCTGCGCAAGGGTCTGAGCGAGGGCGGGGACATCCCGGCCGAGTTCTCCCGTCCCGAGGTGCTGACGATCCTGAAGGAGTACTACGCCTCGATCGACGAGAAGGACAAGGTCGAGGTCAAGCTGCACAGCAAGGCGACGGGCGATCAGAAGAAATAGGGTTGTGCCGTCGAAATTGCGTCATTGGAACCCCCTGCCGGGCTCACCCGGCAGGGGGTTTTCTTGTCCGTCCTGTCCGACTAGCGGTTCCTGATCATGGGACACACGAAACGCGCCGCCACCCCGCCGATGGAAATGTCGCCGCTGGCCGCGGCCGCGAGGATCTGATCGGCGTTGGTGTACTGCATGGGTTCGATGTTGATCCAGGTGATCTCGCGGACCTCCCAGCGACCTCCGTTGAAGTCCTGGTCCCCGGGAGCGGTCTCCGAGACGTTGATCAGGCCGTCGCCAAGGACGTAGATGGTGTCGAAGGGGCCCTGATCCGGCAGCTGGGTCGGCGTGGCCACCGTCCGGAAGACCTGGTCATGGGCGTAGATCATGCCCCCCGGGGGGCCCACCTGGGCGGTGGCGCCGGCGGCGGCCAGGATGAAACAGGACAGGAACAGGGCGGCGGGATTTATCTTCCGGGATTTCAACATGGCTTGACCTTTCGTCTATGGGAATCGGGACGAGGAGAACCGCCTCCTCGACCTCCGGGGTGAACCTCGCTGCGAGGTCCCGTCCACTGCACGCATGGGGACGGCCCCTCCTGGATTACGAGACGGGGCCGGCCGTGTGACCGGAACAAAACCCGGCGCCCGCCCCCATCGGGGAGCGGGCGCCGGTGCGAACGAGAACGGATGGTCCGGGATCTCAGGCGAGATAGGCCTGCTCCCCGTGCAGGGACTCGTCCAGGGAACTTTCCATCTCCTGGGTGGTCCTCACGGGAATGATCTTGTTGATCAGCCACAGCATGACCCAGGTGAACCCGAAGGCGTAGACGCTCGAGCCCGCGACCGCCGCCACCTGCTTGAGGAAGAAGTCCCCTCCCCCGAAGAACAGGCCGTTCGCTCCGGCTGCGTTGACGGTCGTGGTGCCGATCAGGCCCAGCATGATGATGCCCAGCGCGCCGCCCACGCCGTGCACGCCCCAGACGTCCAGGGCGTCGTCCCAGCCCAGCTTGTTCTTCAGCTCGACCGCCCAGTAGCAGACGATGCCCGCGGCGATGCCGATCACCGCGGCGCCCCAGGTGGGCACGAAGGCGGCTGCGGGGGTGATGGTCGCCAGGCCGGCCACCGCGCCGGTGAGCAGGCCGACGAAGCGGGGCTTGCGCACCCGGCTCCACTCCAGGATGAGCCAGCTGATCGCCGCGAAGCTGGCGGCGATGTCCGTGTTCAGGAAGGCCAGGCAGGTGATGGAGTCGACCTGAAGTTCGCTGCCGGCGTTGAAGCCGTACCACCCGAACCAGAGCAGGCCGGTGCCCAGGGCGACCAGGGGGATGGAGTGCGGGCCGCCCTCGGCCACCTGGCGCTTGCCCACGTACAGGACCGAGGCCAGGGCCGCCATGCCCGCGATGTTGTGCACCGCGATGCCGCCGGCGAAGTCCAGCACGCCCCACTCGGCCAGCAATCCCCCGCCCCAGATCATGTGGACGAAGGGGAAGTAGACCAGCAGCAGCCACAGGACCAGGAAGATCAGGTAGGCCGGAAAGCGCACCCGATTGCTGAAGGCGCCGGTGATCAATGCCGGGGTGATGATCGCGAACATCATCTGGTAGGCGATGAACACCAGCATGGGGATCTGGCCGTCCCCGAACGGGGTCGTGGGATCGATCCCGCGCAGGAACGCGTGGTCCAGGTTGCCGATGATGCCTCCCTCGCCTCCGGAGAAGCACAGACTGAACCCGACGGCGTACCACAGGATCGTCGTCACCCCCATGGAGACGAAGCTCTGGATCATGATCGACAGCACGTTGCGGCGCCCGACCAGGCCGCCGTAGAAGAAGGCCAGCCCCGGGGTCATGAGCATGACCAGGCTGGTGGCGACCAGCATGAAGCCGGTGTTGCCGGTGTTGAACATGGGAGCCTCCTCGCTGAACCCGAATCCGCCCGGAGCGGCGCCATGGTCGGCCCACCCGGGTCTCCGCCCAGGGACGATCAAGGATCGCCCTGGCGCGCGCGGCGGGACAATCAGGCATTTCCTGATTTGAGCTGGGGGAATCCCTGGTCTAGATTGGTCGTCCGCGGCGTTCCACCGGAAGGAGAGGGGTGATGGCCGGATCCATCGAACGGAGGCTCCAGGAGCGCGTCAAGGAACTGACCGCCCTGCACAGCACCGCCCGCCTGCTCCAGGACGCCGGTCGCGACCTCGACGAGGTCATGCCCCGGGTCGCCGCCCTGCTGCCCCCGGCGTGGCAGCATCCCGACTGCGCCGGCGGGCGCATCCGCTGGCGGGATCGGCAGTGGTCCACCCCCGGATTCGTCGAATCGGTCTGGCTCCAGAGCGAGGCCTTCCGGCTCCGCGACGGCACCGGGGGCGACGTCACCGTCTCCTACGGGCGCGAATGCCCCCCTGCCGACGAGGGCCCCTTCCTGAGCGAGGAACGCGACCTGATCCGCTCCCTCGCCGACCTGCTGCGCGCCTACTTCCAGCACCGCTGCGACGACGCCGCCATCGTGAGCGCCAACGAGCGCCTCGAGCGCCAGGTGGCCGAACGCACCGCCGGGTTGCGCCGGCTGGCCCGCGAGGTCTGCCTCGCGGAGGAACGCGAGCGGCGGCAGATCGCCGAGGACCTGCACGATCACCTGGGCCAGGCCCTGGCGGTCATGAAGATCCGGCTGCAGCAGCTGCGGGGGGACGCCATGCTGGGAGGCCACGACCGGGCCCTGGCCGAGCTGCTCTCCCTGAGCGAGCAGGCCATCCGCTACACCCGCGGCCTGACTTTCGAGCTGTCTCCGCCGGTGCTCTACGAGCTGGGCCTGGGCCCCACCCTGGAATGGTTCGGCGAGCGGATCGAGGCCAAGCACGACCTGCAGGTCGAGGTGAGGGCCGGGGGGCGCGTCGACCTGCCCGACGACCTGAAGATCATGCTGTGGAAGTGCTGCCGCGAGCTCGTCCACAACGTGGTCAAGCACGCCGCTGCCCGGAAGCTGACGATCACCCTGGAGGGCGACGCCTCGGGCGTGGTCCTCGAGGTCGCCGACGACGGCTGCGGCTTCGATCCCGCCGGCCCCCGCGACCCCGGCGGCGAACGCTTCGGCCTCGATTCCATCGAGGAGCGCCTGCGGGACTTCGGCGGGCGGATGCACATCGTCTCGGCCCCGGGCATGGGCGCCCGGGTGCGCCTGACCACCCTGGCGACCGGAGTCCGCCCATGACGATCCGCCTGCTGCTGGCCGACGACCACCGGATCTTCCGGGACGGCCTGCGCCCCCTGCTGGACGGCCGCAACGACCTGGAGATCGTCGGGGAGGCCGACAACGGCCTCGCGGCGCTCGAGCTCTGCCGTTCCAGCCGGCCCGACGTCGCGGTCCTGGACATCTCGATGCCCGGCATGAACGGCATCGAGGTGACCCGGACCCTGGCCCGCGAATTGCCGGACGTCCGCGTGATCATCCTCTCGATGCACAGCGACCGCCGCTTCGTCCAGGAGGCCCTGAGGGCGGGCGCCCGCGGTTACGTGCTGAAGGATGCGGGGTTCGACGAGCTGCTGGCGGGCGTCCTGGCGGTCGCCGCAGGCCGCTACCATCTGGACGCCGGCATCGGCGAGCAGGTCGTCCGGGACTATCTGGATCTCGTGGAAGCTGATTCCGGAAGCGTCTTCGGGGTCCTGTCGGCCCGGGAGCGCGAGGTCCTGCAGATGCTGGCCGAAGGGCGGTCGACCAAGGAGATCGCCGCCGACCTCCATCTTTCCGCCAAGACGGTGGAATCCCACCGCAAGGCCGTCATGGACAAGCTGGACATCCATTCCATCGCGGAGCTGACCAAGTACGCGATCCGGCAGGGCCTGACCCAGCTGGACTGATCGTGAGGGGGGCCTGGCCCGCAGGCCCCCCCGACGAGACGTCCCTATCGGGCTCTCTTGCCCGGCGTCATCAGCGACACCACCACCAGGGTGAGGAAGCTGAGGGGGATGGAGATGATCCCAGGCTGGCCCAGGGGATGCCAGGCGTCCTCGGCCCGCAGGCCGTAGGGGCCGGCGAACATGGCCGGACCGGTCAGGATGATGCCCAGGGCCGACACGATGCCCACGATGATCGAGGCCACGATGCCCGCCGATGAGGTCTTCTTCCAGAACAGCAGCATCAGGATGGCCGGCAGGTTCGCCGAGGCCGCCACCGCGAACGCCCAGCCCACCAGGAAGCTCACGTTCACGCCCTTGAACACGATGCCCAGGATGATGGCGACGATGCCCACCGCGAAGGCGGCCACCTTGCCGGCGCGCACCTTCCTCTCCTCGCTGAGGTTCATCCCGCCGAAGCGGTCCATGAGATCGTGGGCCACCGCGCCGGAGGCCGCCACGATCAGGCCGGCCACCGTTCCCAGGACCGTGGCGAAGGCGATGGCCGAGATGATGGCGAACAGCACGCCGCCGAACGACATGGCCAGCAGGGGGGCGGACATGTTGTTGTCGGCGGGGTTGACCGTGCCGCTGGTCGCCGCGCCCAGGCCCATGAACAGGGTCAGGACGTAGAAGAACCCGATGGCCGCGATGGCCACGATGGTCGACTTGCGGGCGCAGGCCGGGCTGGGCACCGTGTAGTACCGGATGAGGATGTGGGGCAGGGCCGCCGTTCCGAAGAACAGGGCGAGCATCAGGGACACGAAGTTGAGCTTCTCCCAGGTCGTGCCGACCTTGAACTTCACGCCCGGCTTCATCTCCTCGGTTCCGGTGACGGTCTTGGGATAGTGCACCGAGAACTTCTCCCCCTTCTCGTCGAAGACCGTCTTCTGGTGCCACTGCTCGATCCGGGTGTCCGGATGGGTCAGGTAGGCCAGGAACTCCACGGGCGTGACCGACCCGGTCGCCTGCACCCCGCCGGTCCCCTCGAGGCCGCCGATCCGGGTGAGACGGCCCACGGGCATCAGCAGCCCGTCCGGCGACCCGTTCACCAGGCCGACCCCGGTCCACTGGGTCTTCCACAGCGTGCCGTCGGTCTCCTGCTTCCACCAGGAGATCTGCCCGTCCTTCTCGAACTTCACCAGGTCGCCCGAAGCATGGACCTGGACCAGTCCTCCGGCCGCCAGCTGGGCGGCGGTGGCCTTGTCGGGAACGTTCAGCAGGGACTTGCCGTCCTCCCCGGGCAGGCTGGTCGGATCGGTCGTCAGGCCCCGGACCAGCAGGAATCCCACCAGGATGGTCGAGAAGATCAGCAGGAGTCCGCCCTTGAGGAACTGGACGTAGGTCGTGGAGGTCATGCCGGCGGTCGAGACGATGGCGATGACGATGATCCCCACGATGATGACGCCCACCCAGTGGGGCAGGCCGAGCAGGGGCTCCACAAGCGAACCGGCGCCGTTCATCTGGGGGATGAGGTAGCAGATGGACACCACCAGGGTCGAGATGGCTGCGGCCAGCTTGATGCCGCGGCTGTCGAACCGGGCGTCCAGGGCGTCGGTGAAGGTGAACTTGCCCATCCGCTTCATGGGTTCGGCGACGACGAACAGGGCGACGACCCAGCCGGCCAGGTAGCCGATGGAATAGAGGAACCCGTCGTAGCCCAGGGTGGCGATCATGCCGCAGATCCCCAGGAAGGACGCCGCGGAAAGGTAATCGCCCGCGAAGCTGATGCCGTTGACGGCCCAGTGGATCTGGCCGCCGGCGGCATAGTAGCCCGCCGCGGACTTCGCCTTCCGCGCGAAGAAGAAGCTCAGGTACAGCACCAGGGCCACGAACAGGGCGAAGATGGCGATGGAGAGCGGTGTTCCGTGCAGGTTCATGATCTCGCCTCCCCGCCGCCGGCCGTTTCCCGTTCCTTGCGCGTGCACAGGTGGTTGTAGATCAGGGCCAGGAAGAGCGCGAAGACGATGAGCCCGATCCCGTAGACCACCGCCAGGTTCAGTCCGCTGAACACGATGGTCTGCATGGCCCGGCCCTCGCTCAGCACGTTGGTCAGGACGAAGCCGACGTAGACGATGCAGTAGACGATGAACATCCCCACCCCCAGGCGGGTCTTGTAGGCGCTGGCGGGATCGGGACCTGAGTCCTGCGCGGGACCATGGAGCATGATGTCCTCCTCGGGTAGGGTTCAGGATGGCCGGGGCGACCGGAACCTCTGGAGCGCCGCAGCCGGGCGAACGGGATCGGGGACCGCGTCGGGCCGGCCGTTGAAGGGGGAAAAATAGGGCGCTGTTAAATATTTTACAACTTTATTGTTATTTGATTATCATTGATCGTCGGCCTTGATCCACGACACTCACCCCGCAACCGGCGGAGATCCGATGAAGCGACTGGCCCTGCGGACCGTCCTCCCCGCCCTGCTCGCCGTCGGGCTCTTTTCCGGTGTGGTCTTCTTCTCCTTCCTGCCCTCCCTCGAGCGGGCTGTGATGGACCAGAAGCGGCTGATGATCCGGGAGCTGACCGAATCCGCCTGGAACATCCTGGCTCGCTTCGCCGCCGAGGAGGACGCCGGCCGCCTCTCCCGCGACGATGCCCAGGCCGCCGCCGTGGCGCAGATCCGGAGCCTCCACTACGGTCAGGAGGGCAAGGACTACTTCTGGATCAACGACATGCACCCCCTGATGATCGTGCACCCGTACCGCCCCGACCTCGAGGGCCAGGACCTTTCGGACTTCGCCGACCCCCGCGGCAAGCTCATCTTCGTCGAGATGGTGGACGTCGTCCGCAAGGAGGGCGCCGGCTACGTCAGCTACATGTGGCAGTGGAAGGACGACCCCCGGCGGATCGTGCCCAAGCTGTCCTACGTCAAGGGATTCGCCCCCTGGGGCTGGGTCATCGGCACCGGGGTCTACACCGAGGACGTCGACGCCGAGGTGGCGGCGGTGACCAGCCGGCTGCAGGCCGCGGCCCTGCTGATCCTGGCCGCCGTCTCCCTGCTGCTGTTCATCCTCCTGCGCACCAGCTTCCAGGCCGAGCGGGGGCGGCTGCTCACCGCCGCGGCCCTGCTGGCCTCCGAGGAGAAGTACCGCTCCCTGGTGGAGTCGGCGGGCGAATCCATCTTCATGTCGGTCGGGGGCGAGGAGCTGTTCGCCAACGCCAGCATGCTGAAGCTCGTCGGCTACGACCGCGCCGAATTCGCCGGGCTCGACCCGGACGTCCTGGTGCGGCCCACATCCGCGGAGATCGAGAGCGGACGCCGCCACTGGCAGGCGGTCATGTCCGGCGATCGCGCCCCCACCCGCTACGAGGCCGAACTCGTGGCCCGGGACGGCGGTCTCGTCCGCGTCATGCTGTCGGTGTCCCGGGTGGTCGTCCAGGGGCGGATCGGCTTCATGGCCGTGGCCACACGGCTGGCCAAGCCCCGCGAGCTGGACCTCCTGACCGCCGAAAGCAGCGACGATCTGGCGGCCGCCAACCGGCGCATGGCCACCATGGCCGCCCTGATGATGAGCCACGGGGCGGACGCCCTGCAGGTCAGCCGCATGCTCTCGGCCAACGCCGACGCCGCCGTCCGCAAGGGCGTGGAACTGGCCGTGGCCGAGCTGGGTCCTGCGCCCTGCCCGTTCGACATCATGCTGATGGGCAGCCTGGGCCGCGCCGAGGTGAGCCTCCTGGCGGACCAGGACCACGCCGTCATCTACCCCGATCCCCGGGATCCCGCCGACGAACCGGCCATCCGCGACTACTTCCTGGCCCTGGGCGCCCGCCTTTCAGGGATCCTGGACGACGCCGGCTACCCCTTCTGCCACGGCGGGATCATGTCCGGCGAGCCCCGTTGCTGCCGGTCCCTCACCGGATGGCGCACGACCTTCTCCCGCTGGATCGGAGCCCTGGAGGCCGAAGACCTCCTGCAGACCAAGATCTTCTTCGACTTCCGGGGGGCCCTGGGGGAATCCGCCCTGACCGACGACCTGCGGTCGCACCTGCTCGGGGAGACCGCCCGGCAGCCCCGGTTCATCCACCTGCTGGCCCGCAGCATCCTGGCCTACGAACCGCCCCTGAAGACCTTCGGGGGCTTCGCCCTCGACAAGGGCGAGGCCGACCGGGCCACCTTCGACGTGAAGGGAGTGCTCGCCCAGGTCGTGGACTTCGCCCGGCTCCGGGCGCTCCAGCACGGGGTCGCGGGGACGGGCACCCTCGAGCGCCTGGACGCGCTGGCCCGCGATGGGCGACTGCGGCCCGAAACCGCCGCCGAGGTGGCCGCCGACTTCCGGTTCCTCATGGAGCTGCGTCTCGGGCGTCAGGCCCGCCTGGTGCTCGATCGACTCGAGCCGGACAACCGCATCGATCCGCAGACCCTGGACGAGGCCGCGCGGAAGCGGTTGAAGGCCGTCTTCACGCACCTCAAGGCCGTCCAGACCTCCCTCGACCACGAATTCAAGGGAGCCTGACCGCCATGCCCGCCGCGCCCGGCGCCACGCTGCTGCTGAGCGACGTCCACGCCCGGTACGAGGTGGTCGACGCCCAGCTGGCCCACGCCCGCCGGACCCTGGGCCGTCCCATCGACCGCATCATCGTCCTGGGCGACTTCGGCTTCTTCGGACCCAACCTCCACCACCACTTCCGCCGCAAGGGCCGGCGGTTCGGATGCCCGGTCCTGTTCATCGAAGGCAACCACGAGGACTTCGTGGCCTTCGACCGCCTGGTCCGGGATTACGCCGACGTGGTGACCCACCTGCCCCGCAACACCACCCGGGACATCGCCGGCATGCGCTGGCTCTGCATCGGCGGCGCCCGGTACATGGACGCCTGGTCGACCCCTCGCGGTTGCGAGATCACCGACCAGGACATCGCCGCCTGCCTGGCCCATCCGCCGGGCAGCATCGACGTCGTCATCAGCCACGATTGTCCCACCGGGATCGGGATGACCAACAGCGACGACCTGGACCATCTGGGCCCCCCCGGGGTCGAGGCGTTCCAGGCGCTGGCGGACCACCTGCAGCCGAAATGGTGGTTCTTCGGGCATCATCACCGCTGGCACGACCGGCAGGCGGGCCCGACCCGTTTCCTCGGCCTGCCCCAGAGCTGGCAGGGTTACGTGGTCCTGACGGGGGATGGAGGGATGGAACGGGTCGAGAACGAGGTCCCGTTGCCCGGCAGGCCGCGGTGGTGGCGGTGGCTGGGAATGAGCTGACCCGTCCGGGATCCCCGCTCAGGAAGAGGCGAGATCCACCGGCTCCCCGCGGGACAGCCACAGGCCCAGGGCGTCGGCCAGGGCCTTGCGCTTGATCGGCTTGGTGAGGTAGTCGTTCATGCCCGCGGCAAAGCACTCCTCGCGATCCTCCGCCATGGCGTTGGCGGTCATGGCGACCACGGGCACCTCGTGGTCCAGGACAGGAGACGACGGATCGCGGATGACCCTCGTGGCCTCGATCCCCGACATCACCGGCATCTGGATGTCCATGAGCACCAGGTCGTAACGGATCCGGGTCAGGGCGGCGATGGCCCTCTCGCCGTCCTCGGCCAGATCGGCGGCGAAGCCCAGGCGACGCAGCGATCCCAGGGCGACCTGCTGGTTCACCTGGTTGTCCTCCACCAGCAGGATCCGGAAATCCTGCGGCCGGCAGTCCGCACCGGCCGGAACCTGCCCCGGCGAAGAACCGGACCCGCCCGGGGTCTCCAGACCCAGGGCGTGCGCCAGTTCCCGCTGCAGGTGGTGCTTCATGACGGGCCGGGTCAGCACGGCCGCGGCGCCGGCCTCCCGGAGCTCTCCCGCCAGGGCCCGTTCGCCCAGGGGATGCAGGGCCAGGACCGGGACGTCGCCGGCCCCCGAAGACCGGATCCTCTTCAGCAGGTCCACGCCGTTCATGTCCGGCAGGACGGCGTCCAGGATGACTCCCGAGAACCGTTCCCCCTGAGGCGCCTGCGCGTCCCAGACGGCGAGGGCCTGCTCCCCGTCGGGGACGATCAGGGATCCCGCGCCCCAGGACTCGAGATGCGCGGCGATGGCCTCGCCTGTGGCCGGGCGGCCGGGTATGACCAGGAACCTGCGGCCGGCCGGAGCCCCCCACTCCGTCCCCCGGTCCGCGGCCGCGGCGAGCACCACGTCGAACCGGAACACCGAACCGCGTCCCACCTCGCTCGTCACGCCGATGGATCCGCCCATCAACTCCACGAGCTGGCGGGAGATGGTCAGGCCCAGGCCCGTCCCCCCGAACCTGCGGCCGTGGGAGGAGTCGACCTGGGTGAAGTGGTCGAAGATCCCGGCCAGCTTGCCTTCGGGGATGCCGATGCCCGTGTCCCTGACCTCGACCTCCAGGGTCGCCTTGCCGTCATCTCGCGGGCGGCTCCGGAATTCCAGCGTGATCTCTCCCCGACCGGTGAACTTCATGGCGTTCCCCACCAGGTTGGTCAGGATCTGGCGCAATCGGCCCGGGTCGCCCCTGAATCTGTCCGGGGTCCCGGGAGCGACGATGCAGGAGAACCCCAGGCCCTTCCCGTGGGCCCGGATGGCGTGGGGAGCCGTGAACTCGTCGAGCAGCTGGTGCAGGTCGAACTCGATGCTCTCGAGCTCCAGGCGGCCTGCTTCGATCTTGGAGAAGTCCAGGATGTCGTTGATGAGCGACAGGAGCGATTCCGAACTGGACCGGGTCAGCTCGGCGTAGCGCCGCTGCTCGTCGTCGAGGTCCGTGTCCAGCAGCAATTCGTTCATACCCAGCACCCCGTTCATCGGGGTGCGGATCTCGTGGCTCATGTTGGCCAGGAACTGGCTCTTGGCCTGGTTGGCGGCCTGCGCCTGCTCGGCCATCTCCTCCGCCCGTCGCGACGCCTCCTCCAGTCCGGCGTTGAGGTCCCGCAGCTCCTTCTCGGTCTCCTTCTGCCGGGTGATGTCCAGGTGCGTGCCCACCATCAGCAGAGGTCTGCCGTCCTTGTCCCTGGTGACCACCTTGCCGCTGTCGCGCACCCAGATCCAGCGGCCGTCCTTGTGGCGCATGCGGCATTCGTGGAGGTAGTGCTCCTGCTCCCCTGAAAAGACCTTCTGCAGGAGGGAGTTCGAGACGGCCAGGTCCTCGGGATGGCACAGGTCGGTCCAGGTCCGGATGGACACCGGTTCCAGTTCGGCCAGGGAATACCCGGCGATCTCGGCCCAGCGTTCGTTGAACGACGTCCTGCCGGTGGGGATGTGCCATTCCCAGATCCCCTGCCGCGACCCCTCGAGGGCCAGTTGCAGCCGCATCCGGGCGTCCAGCAACTCGGCGGTCCGTTCGCGGACCAGGCGCTCGGCCCGCAACCTCCCGTTGAGCACGATCCACACCACGCAGACCAGCAGGCCGGTGATGACCAGGCCCAGGAACAGGATGCGGACCTTCCCCGTCATTTCCGCCACCGGCGGGAAATCCTCGTTCGCGGCCACCGAGACCAGCCAATCCCGACCGCCCACACGGACGACCTGGCCGGCGGTCAGGGACTCGTCGCCGATTCCGGCGGTTCCCCTGTCGAAGATGCGCACCCCGGACTCGGCGTCCGTGATGTCCCGGACATCCACCTGGAGCCCACGGGTCTCCAGGCTGGACAGGGAGGTCCCGATCAGGTTGCCCAGCCGGAACGCCCCCAGGACGAATCCCCGCAGTTCGCCGGCCCCTTCGGCGCGATGGACGGGCATGAAAACGAGGGCTCCGGGCTCATCCTGCCGGTCCTGCACGAGGCGGATGGGGGCGGTCATGACCGGGGCACGCGCCTCCCGGGCGGCCAGCAGGGCCTCCAGGCGTTGAGGGTCCGAACCCAGGTCGTAGCCCAGGGCGGCCTCGTTCCCCTTGAAGGGCTCGAGGTAGTGGACCGGGTAGTATTCCGGCCGGTCACCGGCCGGGCGCAAGGTGCCGTCGGGGAAGCGCTCGGTGATCCGGTAGGCTCCGAACCCGTCCCGACGGCCCTGTTCCTCCAGCAGGTCCTTTTCCTCCCGGCCGACTCGGGGAATCCACTCGATGGCCTGGAAGGCGGACGTGGTCTTGAGGATCGGGTGGACGAACACGTGGAATTCGTCGCGCTCGACCTCCTTCGACCCCTCGATGAAGCGGGCGGTGGCGAACAGTTCCCGCATGAGTTCGTTGTAGCGGTCGCTCAGCGCCCGGGAATGCAGGCGGGCCTGGTAGCGCACCGCGGCTTCGGCGTCCTCCTGCGCCAGGCGCACCGCACCGAGATGGACCATCATGGTCAGGGCCACCCCCAGCCCCGTGATGGTCAGCACGGCCCCCCTCCTGAGGAACCGGGCCTGCCCGGAATCGTCCACGCCCTCATCGGTAGCCGCCCCGAAACAGTTCCTCAGCTTCCAGACCGCCAGGGCGGCCAGGAGCAGGATCATCCCCAGGACCGTCCCCTTGGCCCTCTCCTTCTCGATCGCCGCCCTGTAGCGGGCCGCATCGAGATCCAGGCCCATGACCACCGGCGCACCGCCGCCAGAATCCACGGGGATCAGCGCCGAGACCCAGGTTCCCCACTCGTCGGTCAGGGGGCCCTCCACCAGCGGGCGGCCGGACAGGAAGACCTCCCGCAGTTCCCGGGTGGGATCCGCCAGGACGTCGCCGGGCAGGGATTCGTCCGGACTGCCCGGATTCTCGGAGTCCACCAGGAACCGGACGACCTCCCCCTCCAGTTCGATCAGGTAGATGAAGCGGATGGCAGGCGTGAAGCCCCGGAGGATGGACAGGTGCTTCTTCAGGTGCCGGTAGGCCGGGTCGTTCTCATCCGCCGGCCCGCGGCCCAGCCTCGCCACCTCCTCCTGTTCCAGGGATTTCTGGTAATCGAACGCGAGGTCCAGCAGGTTTGCGCGCTGCCGGCCTTCCTCCCGCCGGGCCATCCAGTCCGAGGTCAGGACCGTCCCCGCGATGATGACCACGAGGATGGCGAGCGCACCCCAGGGTCTCCTGGACAGGCAACCCCCTTCATCCTTCCCGCTCCTGGCCGCAGCGAGCCCGCACCTCCGCAGGCAGACCAGCAATCCCAGCCCCGGCAACGCCGCCCCCGCGGCGGCCAGTTGCCACGCCCCCTGGCTCCCGCCGGCGATCAGGGAGCCGAAGCCCCCGTAGGGCGCCGCGATGGCCAGACCGTGGCCGAGGATCAGGATCCGGCGGACGCGTCCGCCGGCTGTGGCCGCCCGGGCCGTCAGCGCCGCCAGGACGAGGACCATTCCTCCCAGGCCGTAGCCGACCCACGTCAGGACGGGCCACTCGTAAACCTGGGATACCGGGGAGAGCCAGCACATCAGGCCGCCGGCCGTTCCATAGGCCATCAGCAGGCGCTGCCGGCGGCCCGCCCCGCCGTCGCCGGATCGGGGCGCCCGGACGAACGGGCTCCAGGCCAGCCCCGCCAGGAGCAGGCAGATGAACCCGTTGCACAGACTGATGGTATTCGCGTGGAACATGGGTCCGACCCCAGGGTCCCTCCTTTCCCACCTGAAACCCCGTTATCTTTCGTAAATATCGTTTTCCCAGGAATTTTCTTTAGTCCCGATTTTCCTGCCGGCAAGCTCACCGCCCTGCGCCCCCCGCGGGAAACGTCGGGAGGTCGCCCCACCCCCCGGGAAGATCCTTGCTGGCGGAACTCCGCTCCCCGGCATATATTGTCCTCTGGCCGGCCCGTACGTCCTGTCCGGGCCGGTTTGCGGAATACCCTGCAAGATCTATCGAGCTGAGAGTGACTTGGCTCCATGGAGCCAAGGAGCTACTGCGTTTTGAAATTTTCCACATTCTCTTTCGATCCCCGCATCGACGCGGGAATCGTTGCCGTCGGCTACGCCCAACCCACGCCCATCCAGGAAGCCGCCATCCCCCACGTCCAGAGCGGACGTGATGTCCTGGGCATCGCCCAGACCGGCACCGGCAAGACTGCCGCCTTCATGTTGCCCATCCTGGATCGGCTGCTGTCAGGTCCCCGGGGCCGGCCCAGGGTCCTGGTGCTCGCCCCCACCCGTGAACTCGCCGAGCAGATCCACCA
>JAHJTW010000149.1 GCA_018829565.1 bacterium
CGACGGCGGCCACGGCCACCGGGGCGGCGGCGCTGACGCCGTACTTCTCCTCCATGGCCTTGACCAGGTCGGCGGCCTCGAGGAGGGTCAGGGTGTCGATCAGTTCCAGGGCCTTGGCGGCGTTTGCGCTGAGGTTGATCTCGGACATTGTTCTCTATCTCCTTGCCTTCCGGATCCGGGGACCCGGTTGTTCGTCTGGTTCCTGCTGCGGCCGGTCCATCTCAGGACGCTGCCGCAGTCGCTAGATGAGAAGCGGACCCTGTCAGGCCGCTTCGGCTTTCTGCTTGGCCGCGGCGTCGATGACGCGGGCCAGGGCGGCGGCGACGCCGTTGATCGTGCCCACGAGACCGGTGGCCGGGGAATTGATGCTGCCCATCATCTTGGCCAGCAGCTCCTCCCGGCTCGGGGTCCTGGACAGGGCAACGACCTGGTCCGCGTCGAGATACTTCCCGTCCACGAACCCGCCCCTGACCTTGAGAGCCTCGTTGTCCTTGGCGAAATCGACCGCAACCTTGGCGGCTTCGACCTGGCTTCCCATGCCGAAGAGGATCGCCATCGGACCCTTGAGGTGCTCCTTCATGACGGACATCCCGGAATCGTCGGCGGCGATGCGCGCCAGGCGGTTCTTGACCACCCGGCAATCGATCGACTGCGCCCGGCAATTCCGCCGGAAAATCGTCATCTTCTCCACCGTCAGGCCCGTGTAGTCCGCCAGGATCATGCACTGGGCGGACTGGATCCTTGCGGCGATCGCCTGGACCTCGGCTACTTTTTCTGGACGTGCCATCAGGCAACTCTCCTTGATCTATTCAGGTGCCTACAGCGGCGCCCGAACGAAACTACCCCCGGCGATGCCTAGTTCAGGCTGCCGGCCTCGACGCGGATCGAAGGTGTCATCGTCCCGGACAGGAACACCGACTTGACGTAAACGCCCTTGACGGCGGCGGGTTTGACCCGCACCAGCTCCTGGAACAAGGTCTTGGCGTTCTCCACCAGCTGATCCGAGGTGAAGGACCGCTTGCCGATGGGGGCGTGGATGATCCCGGACTTGTCGACCCGGTACTCGATCCGGCCCGCCTTGGCTTCGCGGACGGCCTTGGCGATGTCCATGGTGACGGTGCCGACCTTCGGGTTGGGCATGAGCCCGCGGGGACCGAGGATCCGGCCCAGCTTGCCCAGCTCACCCATCATGTCGGGGGTGGCGATGATGACGTCGACATCGGTCCAGCCGTCCTTGATCTTGGGCAGGTATTCGTCGGCCCCGACCATGTCGGCCCCGGCGTCCTTGGCTTCCTGCTCCTTGGGACCGCGGGTGATCACCAGGACGGACACGGTCTTGCCGGTTCCGTTCGGGAGGACCACCGTGCCGCGGACCATCTGGTCGGCGTGCTTGGGGTTGACGTTCAGCCTGAACGCCATGTCCACCGATTCGTCGAACTTCGCCTTGGGGAGGTTCGCGAGAACCCCGAGCGCCTCGGAAATGGGATATTCCTGGTGCTTTTCGTAGAGTTCCCGGGCCTTTTTGTAGGATTTCCCGTGCTTCATTGGGTTGTCTCTCCGGTTGACTGTGATGTTGCGACGAGGAGCGGGGACCAGGTCCCCCTGCCTCTCTCCGGCACCCGCCGGCCCTTGCGGACCCGGCGCCGTGGGTTCGCAGTCATGTCGACGACTAGACGATCTCGAGCCCCATGCTGCGCGCGGTGCCGGCGATGATCTTCATCGCGGCCTCGGGCGACCCGGCGTTCAGGTCCACCATCTTCACTTCGGCGATCTCGCGGAGCTTGGCCCGCGTGATGGTGCCGGCGGATGTCCTGCCGGGAGCGGGGCTGCCGGATTCCAGTCCGACTGCCTTCCTGATCAGGACCGAAGCGGGGGGCGTCTTGGTGATGAAGCTGAAGCTCCGATCCGCAAAGACGGTGATCACCACGGGGATCACCAGGCCCATCTGCTCCTTGGTCCTTTCATTGAAGGCGCTGCAGAACTCCATGATGTTCAAACCATGCTGACCGAGAGCAGGTCCCACCGGAGGGGCGGGATTGGCCAGCCCGGCCTTGATCTGCAACTTGATCTGCGTCATGACTTTCTTTGCCATGTCGACCATTCTCCTTCAATAGTGGAGCCGGCTTCACCGCCTCCGGTTCGCCACCTGCGGGGAGTCCACACCCGCCGTGGTTGACCGGCCGCGGCTCGGCCTCATCTATGGAATATCCGCAAGCGCTGAGAGGGGCGCTGGCGGCCGCGCAGCCGGGCCCAGACAAACCCGGACCGCGCAGACGACGGGGAACTCAGACAGGCTTGACCTGCAGGAAATCGAGTTCCACCGGAGTCTCCGAACCGAAAATCGAGATCATGACCTTCAGCTTGCCCTTGTCGTGATTGATCTCGTTGATCACGCCGACCCACTCGGTGAACGGGCCGTCCATCACCTGGACGCTGTCCCCCACCTCGTAGGGGATCTCCAGGGTCGTCCCGCCCTCCTCGGGGGCTGAGATGCGGCCGAGGATGCGGTCCACCTCCTCCCGGGTGATGGGCTGGGGCTTCAGGGGCGTGCCGCCGATGAAGCGGGTGACGCCGGGAATGCTGTTGATGAAGTGGTGGGTCTCCTTGTCCATGATCATCTCGACCAGGATGTAGCTGGGGAAGAACTTGCGCTTCACGGTGGAGCGCTTGCCGTTCTTCATCTCCGTCACTTCCTGGGTCGCCACCAGCACCTCGCCGAAATAGTCCTCCATGTGGTTGGACTTCACGGCCATCTCGATGTTGCGTTTGACCTTGTTCTCATGGCCGGTGTTGGCGTGGATCACGTACCACTTCATCTTGCCGCGCCGCTCGATCTCGGCCTTTTCGGCGGGCGAGATATCGAGTTCGACGGCGGCCAGGAGGTCGTCCTCCTCGGGATCCCCGCCGGAGACGTCCGCCGCCTCGGCCGGAACCTCGGAGTCGTCACCGGGAGCCTCTTCCTCGGGCAGGTCCAGGAACAAGGAGTCCCCGTCACCGGCGGACTCGTCTGACCCGCCCGCGGGCGCGTCGTCCCCGTCATCGGCGGAGTCGTCCTCGTCCTCCAGACCCGAAAACAGGTCAGCGTCATCCTGCTGGTTGCGTTCGTTCTGATCTTCGTCGGATTCGAACACGGCGGCTCCCATTCCCTATGATCCAGAAACGCATACAGACACACCATAGCAACAGGACACCAGTCCCGTTCCACGGTACGCCTGGATTTCCACTCCCACTGCCCCGGCCGCTGTCAGCCGAGGGTTATCAACTGCTGGATCCCCAGGTCGAGGATCTTGTCGGCAGCGAACAGCAGGATGGTGATCACCGTCACGGTGATCAGCACCACGATGGTGGATTCCTTGAGCTCGGCCATGCCGGGCCAGGAAACCCTCTTCATCTCCTGCGTCGTCTCCCGCAGATACGCTGTGAATCGGGCAAGCATCCCCACGATCCTTTGGCCTAGGGCCCGACGACCCACTGGTCGTCCTCAAAACTGGAAATGGCAGGGGCGGCAGGGCTCGAACCCGCGACCCTCGGTTTTGGAGACCGATGCTCTACCAACTGAGCTACACCCCTGCCGGACCGAACCGGAACCGGCAAGCCGGATCCGACCGAGCCTCAGCGCGTCTCCTTGTGATCGGTGTGCTTGTTGCACCGCGGGCAGTACTTCTTGTACTGCACCCGATCCGGATGGAGGCGCTTGTTCTTCTTCGTCGTGTAGTTCCTCATCTTGCATTCGTTGCAGGAGAGGGTAATGATGTCCCGCATGAGACTCGACTCCTGATCATCGGCGTTCCCGCCGGAACCGCCCGACTATTCGACGACCTTTATTCCAGGATCTTGGCGACCACGCCGGCGCCCACGGTGCGTCCGCCCTCGCGGATGGCGAAGCGCAGACCCTCCTCCATGGCGATCGGGGTGATCAGCTCGACGCTCACCTTGATGTTGTCACCGGGCATCACCATCTCCACGCCC
>JAHJTW010000150.1 GCA_018829565.1 bacterium
ATGGAGGTGACGATCTGGGGAATGTTCTGGCTCTTGACGCGCACCATCACGGTCTGCCCCACGCGCACCTGGCGGCTGGGGATGTCGCAGACGGTCTCGTCCACGAGGATGTGCTTGTGCCGGATGAGCTGGCGGGCCGACGCCCGGGAGGGCGCGAAGCCCAGCCGGTAGACGACGTTGTCCAGACGCTTCTCCAGAAGGTTGAAGAGATTCTCACCCGTCGCGCCCTTCCGCCTGTTCGCCTCGGCGAAGTACAGACGGAACTGGCGCTCCAGGACGCCGTAGATCGCACGAACCTTCTGCTTCTCACGAAGCTGAAGTTTGTAGTCCGAGGGTTTACGCCCGCGGCGACGGCCATGCTCGCCCGGCCCGTACGGCCGGCGCTCGATGGCACAGGAGCTGCTGTAGCACCTTTCGCCCTTGAGAAAAAGCTTCATCCCCTCACGACGGCAAAGCTTGCACTTTGCGCCTGTGTACCTGGCCATTCTAATGAACCTCCTGAACGGTCGGGTTTCTCATCCGGACCGTCCGCTAGTTAGGAATTACAGCCGACGGCGCTTCTTGGGCCGGCAGCCGTTGTGGGGAATGGCAGTGCAGTCCTTGATCCTGGTCACTTCCAGGCCCTCGGCCTTCAGGCTCCGGACGGCGGCCTCGCGGCCCGACCCGGGACCCTTGATCCACACCTCGACCTTGCGCATCCCGCCGGAAATGACTTCCTGGGCGCAGAACCTGGCGGCGAGCTGGGCGGCGAAGGCGGTCGACTTGCGACTGCCCTTGTACCGGCCCTGGTGCCCGCCCGAGGACCACGTGATCACGTTGCCCTGCAGGTCGGTCATGGTGATGAGGGTGTTGTTGAAGCTGGACTTCACGTGGGCGACGCCCACCGAATCCAGTTTCAACTTGGCCTTGCGTGCCTTGCCCCGTTTGTCCTTGGCAGTCGCCACGTCAAACCTCCTGGCAGATCCTTACGATCTACTTCTTCTTGGCTCCGGGACGCCCCTTGGGGCCTTTACGGGTCCGGGCGTTGTTCTTGGTGTTCTGGCCCCGGCAAGGCAGCTTCCGCCTGTGCCGCAGACCCCTGTAGCATCCGATGTCCATCAGACGCTGCAGGTTCATGGCGTTTTCGGTACGCAAGGTACCTTCGACCTGATATTCCTTGTCGAGGATCCCGATGAGGGACCGGGTCTGCTCTTCAGTCAGATCCCTGGTCTTGGTCTCGGGGTCGATGCTCGCCTTCCTGCAGATCTCGACGGCCCGGTAGTCACCGATGCCGTAGATGTAGGTCAACGAGGTCCCGATCCTCTTGTTGTTAGGAATATCCACACCGGCAATGCGCGCCACTATGGCTCCTTTCGTCCTTCTCCGGATCCGCGCCGGGCAACCAGTGCGCCGTCGCCGCCGCGGACCCCTTTGCGACCATCAGAACGGATGATCAACCCTGGCGCTGGTTGTGGCGGCGCGTCACGCAGATCACACGCACGACACCCTTGCGCCGGATAACCTTGCATTTCGGGCAGATCTTCTTGACCGAACTGCGAACCTTCATGACTGTGCCTCCCGTCGGCCGCCCCCGCGGAGCGCTCGCCCGACCTCTTGCTATTTGTAGCGGTAGGTGATGCGGCCCCGCGTCAGGTCGTACGGGGACAGCTCGACCGTTACCTTGTCGCCCGGCAGGATCCGGATGAAGTGCATGCGCATCTTCCCCGAAACGTGGGCCAGCACGACGTGCTTGTTCTCAAGCTCCACCCGGAACATCGCGTTGGGCAAGGCCTCGACGACGGTTCCTTCTACGCTGATTCCTTCTTCCTTCGCCATCGCTTTGCCCTTCAGAAGGCGGCGACCCCGCTGCCGCGCCGCGTCAGGATGCGGGGCCCGGCGGAAGTCACCGCGACCGTATGCTCGAAATGAGCCGAAAGTCCGCGGTCCGCGGTGATGACCGTCCACTCGTCGGGGGCCGTCTTCACCCGCTTGGTCCCGCAATTGATCATCGGCTCGATGGCGATCACCAGACCCTCCTCCATGACCGGATCGGGCATGGTAAAGCATCTGAAGTTCGGCACCTGCGGATCCTCGTGCAGGTCCTGTCCGATCCCGTGTCCCACCAGCGATTCCACGACCGAGAAGCCGTGGGCCTTGGCGTGGGACTCGATGGCCGTCCCGATGGCCGAAATCCGCGCGCCGGGAGCTATGGCCGCGATGCCCTTCTCCAGGCACTCCCGGGTCACCCTCAGAAGGGCGGCGGCTTCCTCGCTCACCCGCCCCACGGGGAGGGTCTCGGCGCTGTCGGCATGCCAGCCGTCCCTGATCAGGCCCACGTCGATCCCGACGATGTCGCCCTCCTCCAACACCCGCTGGGAGGGGATGCCGTGGACGACCTCCTCGTTGACCGAAATGCACGCGGACGCCGGGAACCCGTGATATCCCTTGAAAGAAGGGACACAGCCCGCTTCCCGGATCATGGTTTCGATGGCCTCGTCGAGCTCCAGGGTGGTCACGCCGGGGCGGACCAGCCTGCGGAGCTCGAGGAAGACAGACGCCAAAATCTCGGCGCTGGCCTGCATTTTGTCAACCTGAGCAGCCGACTTCAGTTTGATGTTCTGCCTACCCCAGGACACTGGCGATCCTCGCCCCCACCTCTTCCGGCGTGCCCAGGCCGTCGATCTCGTACAGGGGGTACCTCTCCTCCAGCCTCCAGGCCGCGGGCAGGGTCCGTTTCCGGAAAACCTCCAGCCGGTGGCGGATGGTATCTTCCTTGTCGTCCGCCCGCTGGTAGAGGGCGGGCTTGCCGGGGCGCTTGGGATCCTCCTTCGCCCCGCAGAACGGGCAGAACCTCGGCTGCACCGCAGCGAACCCCGTCAGGTTGGCCACCTCGTTGCAGGACCGGCAGGTGATGCGGCCCTCCAGCCGGCGGACGATCTCCTCGGCGGGGGCCTGCAGCACCAGGACCGCATCGATCTTCTGACCGATCTCGTCCAGCATCCCGATCAGGCCGTCGGCCTGGACGTAGGTCCGGGGGAACCCGTCCAGCAGCCAGCCGTCCTTGACGTCATCCTGGGACAGGCGGTCCTTCACGAGCTCCATCATCAGGTCATCGGACACCAGGTCGCCGGCGGTCATGATGTCGTAGACCTTCCGGCCCAGCTCGCTCCCGCTCCGGATGCCCATCCGCAGGATGTCCCCGGTCGAGATGTGAACGACACCCTTGCTGTCGGTGACGGCGTGGGACTGCGTCCCCTTGCCCACTCCCGGAGGCCCCATGATGACGATGTTCATCACTACCTCCGCGCCCGCAGACGGCCCCTGCTCATGAACCCGTCATAGTGACGCATCACCAGATGGGATTCGATCTGCTGCAAGGTGTCCAGGGCGACGCCCACGACGATCAGCAGGCCGGTGCCGCCGAAGTAGAACGGCACGTTCAGCAGGCTGATCATCAGGTCGGGCAGGATGGCGATCACCGCCAGGAACACAGCACCCGGAAGGGTGACCCGGGTCAGGACCCGGTCGATGTACTCGGCGGTCTTCTTGCCCGGCCGTACCCCGGGGATGAAGCCGCTGTTCTTCTTCATGTTGTCCGCCAGGTCGACCGGGTTCAGGATCACCGCGGTGTAGAAATAGGCGAACAGGATGATCAGGGCCGAGTAGATGATCACGTAGACCGGGTTGGGCGGACGGAACAGCATTCCCAGCGTCGTGAAGAAGCTGCTGTCGGGAAAGATGGCCGTCAGCGTGCCGGGGAACATGATGATCGACTGGGCGAAGATGATGGGGATCACGCCGGCGGTGTTGACCTTCAGGGGGATGTGCGTGTTCGCCCCGCCGTAGACCCGGCGGCCCACGATCTTCTTGGCGTACTGGACGGGAATCTTCCGCTGGGCCTGCGTGATGGCGATGATGCCGCCGATCACGAAGAGCATGAAGACCCCGATCAGCAGGGCCTTGACGATGTGCATGTCGCCGCTGGCCAGCTGCTGTCCGGTGTTCAGGATGTCGGTCGGGTACCTGGCCACGATTCCGATGAAGATGATCAGGGAGATGCCGTTCCCGATACCCCGCTCGGTGATCTGTTCGCCCAGCCACATGACGAAGACCGTTCCCGCGGTCAAGGTCACGGCTGTCAACAGCTTGAAGGCCATCCCGGGATGGGCGACGATGCCGCCGCTCATCTGCTCGAGACCGGCGGCCATGCTGAAGGACTGCACCAGGGCCAGCCCGACCGTGCCCAGACGGGTGTACTGGGTGATCTTCTTCCGGCCCGCCTCGCCTTCCTTGGCCAGCTTCTCGAAATACGGCACCACGGCCTGCATCAGCTGCAGGATGATCGAGGCGCTGATGTAGGGCATGATGCCCAGGGCGAAGATGGTGGCGTTGCTCAGGTTCCCCCCCGAGAACATGTCGTAGAGCCCCATCAGCGATCCGGACTGGGCCTCGAAGAACGAGGCGAGGGCGGCGCGGTTGATCCCGGGCGTGGGGATGTGCCCGCCCAGCCGGTAGATCAGCAGGATCATGCCGGTGAACAGGAGTCGGCGCTTGAGTTCCGGTATCCTGAACATGCTTCGGTAGCTGCTGGTGATGTTCAAAGCAGAGCTTCCTTTGGCTTGAAGTTACCCAAACCCGGTTAACCGGTGACGGTGACGGACCCGCCGGCTGATTCCACGGCGGCCACGGCGCTCTTGCTGGCCTTGGTGACCTCCAGCTGGAACTTCTTCTCAACCGTGCCCCTGCCCAGGAGCTTCACGGGACGGTCCGCGTACTTGACGAGTCCGGCCTGCGCCAGGGCGACGGCGTCGATCCTGGCGTCGGCGTCGAAGCTGGCGTCCAGGGCGTCGATGTTCACCAGCTGGTAGCTCTTCTTGAAGATGTTGGTGAACCCGCGCTTGGGCAGCCGCCGGTTCAGGGGCATCTGACCGCCTTCGAACCAGGGCGGGATACCGCCGCCGGAACGGGCCTTCTGGCCCTTGTGGCCGCGCCCGCCGGTCTTGCCCTGGCCGGAGCCGGGGCCGCGCCCACGGCGTTTCTTGTCCCGGTTGGCTCCCTTGGGGGCGCCGAGATTGTTGAGCTTGAGCATGGCTACTTCACCTCTTCCACGGTCACCAGATGCTTGACCTTGAACACCATGCCGCGGATCGCGGGGGTATCATCGTGCACCACGAACGTCTGATTCCGCTTGATGCCCAGGGCCTCGATGATGCGCCGGTGCTTCTCCGGGCGCCCGATCAGGCTCTTGACCTGGGTGATCTTCAACTTGGCGTCACTCATTGTTGGCCGTCTCCTCCTCCGGCTTCACGGCCGGCTCGGCGGCCGGAGCCGGGGCCTTCTTCTCGAGACCGAGCACCTCGCGGACGCTGATCCCGCGCTTGGCGGCGAAATCCTCGACCGTGCGCAGCTGCTTGAGCCCGTCCATGGTCGCCTTGACCACGTTGTTGGGATTCCGCGACCCCAGCTGCTTGGTCAGGATGTTCTTCACGCCGGCCGCCTCCAGGATGGCGCGGACGCCTCCGGCGGCGATGATCCCGGTACCGGGAGAGGCGGGTTTGAGCAGGACGCGGCTGGCGCCGAACCGTCCGACGACCTGGTAGGGGATCGTGTCCCCCTGCATCGCCACGGAGATCTGCGAGCTCCGGGCCCCCTCGCTGCCTTTGCGGATGGCGTCGGCGATTTCGTTGGCCTTGCCCATGGCGACGCCGACCTTGCCCTTGCCGTCACCGACGGTGACGATGGCGCTGAAGCTGAAGCGGCGCCCGCCCTTGACCACCTTGGCCACGCGGTTGATGTTGATAACGTTCTCGTGCATGTCCGAGCCCGCGCCCGCGTCACGGTTCTCGTTCCGGGGTCCGCCCGGTCCGCGCCCGCGTCCACGATCCGGGCCGCCGGGGCCACGCCCGCCGGGGCCGCCGGGCCCACCGGGGCCACGCCCGCCGGGGCCGCCGGGACCACGACCACGGCCACCGCCACCGCCCTGGCCCGGTCCACCTGTCCGCTGATTCGAGAATTCCGCCATCTGATTTGCTCCTGTTCAACTGACCGGCTGCCGCCGGACTGGGTCTAGACCTCGATGCCGCCGTCCCGGAGTCCCCGGGCCAAGGCGGCGACGCGCCCGTGGTAGAGATAACCGTTGCGGTCGAAGACCATCGCGGCGATCCCCTTCTCCTTGGCCTTCTCGGCGACGGCGCGCCCCACCAGGTAGGCCTGGGCGCACTTGCCGGCGACACCCTCGGGAACCGCCACCTGGGCCGCGCGCTTGCCGTCGCAGGCCAGGAGGGTGGCGCCTTCGCTGTCGTTCACGACCTGGGCGTAGATGTTCCTGTGGCTCCTGAATACCGTGACCCGGGGCCGCTCGGCGGTTCCCTGGATCTTCTTGCGGATGCCGATCTTCCGCTTGAGCCGGGCATTGATCCGTTTGCTGCTGGCACTGTTCATTGTCGTCTCCTGCGGTCCTGGCGGGCCTTACTTGCCGGCCGCCTTACCGGCCTTCCTGACGATTTCCTCACCCTCGTACCGGATTCCCTTGCCCTTGTAGGGCTCGGGCTTGCGGTAGGAGCGGATCTCCGCGGCCACCTGGCCGACGCGCTGCTTGTCGACGCCGGACACGTGGATGTGCGTGTTGTCCGGGCAGGTGATGGTCACGTCCTCGGGAATGGGGTACGCCACCGGGTGGCTGAACTGCAACTGCAGATCCAGCACCTTGCCCTTGACCTCGGCCCGGTAGCCCACGCCGATGATCTCGAGCTTCTTGGTGAAACCCTCGGTCACGCCGACGACCTGGTTGGCGATCAGGGCCCGGACCAGGCCGTGACGGGCCCGCAAGTCCTTGGACCCCTCGGGGCACGTCACGTGGAAGTGCCCTTCCTTCTCCTCGAAGGCCAGGCCCCCGGGAATGTGCTGCCGATGTTCACCCTTGGGGCCCTTCACGATGGAGGTGTTCCCGTCGAATTCGACGGTCACCCCGGTGGGCAGGGGAATCGGGTTCTTGCCTATGCGCGACATCGTTTTCCTCCGACATTCCGGAACGATTCCATTGATCCCGTCCCGAACAATGACTGCTGGGGTTACCAGACCTCGCAGAGCACCTCGCCGCCGACGCCCCGCATCCGGCACTGGTGCCCCGTGAGAATGCCCTGGTTCGTGGACAGGATGGCGATCCCGTACCCGCCGCAAACCTTGGGGATGCTGTCCTTGCCCGCGAAGATGCGCCGGCCGGGACGGCTGACCCGCCGGATCCCCTCGATGACGCCGGTCCGCTTCCCGTCCTTGTTGTAGTACTTCAGGACGAGGCGCAGCGTGCCCTGGGCGTTGTCTTGGACGAACTCGAACTTCTCGATGTATCCCTGCTCCTGCAGCAGCTGGGCCATGGCCCGCTTCTGGCTTGAGGCCGGGATGTCGACCTTCCGGTGACCTGCCTGGATGGCATTCCGGATGCGGGTCAACATATCCGCAATGGGATCGGTCATGCTCATGATCTCGCTCCTGGTTCGCTCTACCAGCTGGCCTTGGTGACACCCGGGATGTCGCCGTTGAGGGCGAGCTGCCGGAAACAGATACGGCAAATGCCGAATTTCCTCAGGTAACCGCGGGGCCGGCCGCAACGGCGGCAGCGGTTGTAAGCCCGCACCTTGAATTTGGGCTTACGCTGGGCCTTGGCGATCAGTGATTTCCTGGCCACTCTTTCTTCCTCCTTAGCGCCGGAACGGCATACCCAGGAGCCGCAACAGTTCGCGACCTTCCTCGTCGTTCTTGGCCGTCGTGACGATGGTGATGTTCATGCCCCGGGGTTCGTCGATCTTGTCGTATTCGATCTCCGGAAAGATCACCTGATCCTTCAGGCCCAGGGTGTAGTCCCCGCTGCCGCTCAACTTGGCGGGCACGCCCCGGAAGTCCCGGATGCGC
Organism: bacterium; assembly: GCA_018829565.1. Lineage (GTDB taxonomy): Bacteria > Krumholzibacteriota > Krumholzibacteriia > LZORAL124-64-63 > LZORAL124-64-63 > JAHJTW01. The sequence continues at coordinate 7,888 of JAHJTW010000150.1, forward strand.
GGCAGGCCGAAGTTGATGAACCGGTCAAGGAACTCCCACATGCGCCGATCCCTCAGGGTGACCCGGGCGCCGATGTTCATGCCCTCGCGAACCTTGAAGTTCGAGATGGACTTGCGGGCCTTGGTCGGCACGGCCTTCTGGCCCGTGATGATCCCCAGCTCCTCGATGGCGGTCTCGATGATCTTGGGGTTGTTGAAGGCGCGGCCCAGGCCCATGTTGATCACGACCTTGACCGGCTTGGGCACCTGCATGGGACTGGCGAAGCCGAACTTCTCCTGCAGGGCCGCAGCCACTTCCTGCTCATAGATTTCCCGCAGGCGGGGTTTCACTGCAGCAGCCATATCTCCATTCCTTCCTACCTGCGGAACTAGTCGTTCAGCATTTCGCCGCTCTTCTTGCTGACGCGAGCGCGGCTACCGTCAGAGAGGATGTCCTTGCCGATGCGGGTCGGCTTCCCGGTATTGGGGCAGACCAGCATGACGTTCGAAGCGTTGATCGGGCCTTCCTTCTCGATGATGCCGCCCTGGGGCACGTCACGGCTGGCCCGGGTATGGCGCTTGATCAGGTTGACCTTTTCCACGATGATCCGGTTCTTCTCCGGGAAGACCTTCAGGACCTTCCCCTCCTTGCCCCGGTCGTTGCCGGTCATGACCCTGACCAGGTCGTTCTTCTTGATCCTCATTACAGGACCTCCGGAGCCAGGGAAACGATCTTCATGAACTTCTTGTCGCGCAGCTCGCGGGCGACCGGGCCGAAGATGCGCGTCCCCACGGGCTCCTGGGTGTCGCCCTGCAGGATCACCGCGGCGTTGTCGCTGAAGCGGATGTAGGAACCGTCCTTGCGCCCCACTTCCTTGGCCGTGCGCACGATGACGCACTTGACGACCTGGCCCTTCTTGACGTTGCCGTTGGGGATGGCGGTCTTCACGGACGCCACCACGATGTCGCCCACGCGGGCATAGCGACGCTTGCTCCCGCCCAGGATGCGGATCGTCTGCGCCGTCTTGGCGCCGGAGTTGTCCGCGATTACCAGTTTCGTGTATTCCTGAATCATTGCACCATTCCTCCGGGCTCGATCGCCCCGGGTTTACTTCGCCCGTTCCAGAACTTCCGAGACGCGCCAGCGCTTGCGCTTGGAAATCGGGCGGGTGGCCATGACCCTGACGATGTCACCCACGTGGCAGGTGTTTTCCTCGTCGTGGGCGACGAGCTTTGCCGTCCGCGTGATGATCCGCTTGTACAGAGGATGAGGGAAACGCCGGCTGACCTTGATCACGACGGTCTTGTCCATCTTGTCGGAAACGACCTCGCCGATCCTCGTCGCCCTCAGGTTCCGTTCAGTGTTTGCCATCTTGACCTTCTCCTTGGCCGCACCGGCCATCGGTGACCGGGGGGCCGACCTTGTTCACCCTACCGGGCGGCCCTCTTCTGGTTGATGACCGTCTTGACGACGGCCAGCTCGCGGCGAGCCTCCCGCACCTGCAGGGGATTATCCAGATGACGCAACTTGAGCTGGATCTTCGTGTTCATCAGCTCTTCGGACTTCTCCCTCTCGATGCTCTCCAGCTCCTCGAGGGACAGGTCCCGCAGTTCGCTCGCTTTCCTCATGACTACTCTCCCAGCCTGCTGATGATCCGGGTCTTGAACGGCAGCTTGGCGGCGCCGAGAGACAGGGCCTTCTTGGCCAGCGCCAGGTCCACTCCGTTGATCTCGAAGAGGATCCGGCCGGGCTTGACCACGGCGACCCAGTACTCGGGGGCGCCCTTGCCCTTGCCCATGCGGGTCTCGGCGGGCTTCAGGGTGATCGGCTTGTCCGGGAAGACGCGGATCCACACCTGGCCCATACGCTTCATCCGGCGGGTGATGGCGACACGGGTGGCCTCGATCTGCCGGCTGGTGATCCAGCCGCAATCCAGGGCCTGCAGGCCGTAGTCCCCGAAGGCGATGGTGGAGCCGCGGTGGGCCAGGCCACGCCGCTTGCCCTTCATCATCTTCCTGTACTTGGTGCGCTTCGGCATCAACATGGTTCGTCGTCCTTGTGTTCTGGGCCGCCCCCGGGGCTTCGCCCAAGACCTTACTATCCGGTCAGTCCCGCGGTACCGGTGCAGGGCACCGGGTCAGGCACGCTGTTCCACAACCTGCTTGCGCAGCTGGTCCTTGAATTCCGCCGGGAAGATTTCCCCCTTGCAGATCCAGACCTTCACCCCGATGGCGCCGTACTGGGTCCGGGCCGTGGCCGTCCCGTAGTCGATGTCCGCGCGCAGGGTGTGCAGGGGCACGCTGCCGTCATGGTAGCTCTCGGTCCGGGCCATTTCGGCCCCGCCGAGGCGGCCGGCGCAGCGGATCTTGATCCCCTTGGCCCCCATCCGCATGGCCGTGGCGATCGACTTCTTCATGGCGCGACGGAAGGCGACGCGGCCTTCGAGCTGGGCCGCGATGTGGTCGGCGACCAGCGGGGCGCTCAGCTCGGGCTTCTTGACTTCCTCGACGTCCAGCTTGACGTTCTTGCCGATCATCTTCTGCAGCTCGGCGCGCAGCTGGTCCGCCTTCACACCCTTCTTGCCGATGACGACGCCGGGGCGGCTGGTGGCGATGATGATGTTCACCCTCTCCCGGTACCGCTTGATCTTGATCGACTCGACGCCGGCGTTGCCGACGCGGGCCATCAGGTACTTCCGCAGCAACAGGTCCTCGTTCAACCAGTCGGCGAAGTGCTTGTCGCTGAACCAGGCCGAGTTCCAGTCCTTGACGATCCCCAGGCGGAATCCGATCGGATGTGTTTTCTGACCCATGCTCATCCTTCCTTGGGCTGCCCCGCGTGGGGCGCCGGTTCTCTTCTGCGCTGCGGCGCCGCAGTTACCGCAGCCGGGCGCGGATTATCCGGTCAGCGACCGGTGCCCACCGTGACCTGCACGTGGCTGGTCCGCTTGTTGATGCGGTAAGCCCGGCCCTGGGCCCGCGGACGGATCCGCTTGAGCGTCGGACCTTCATCGACCCTGATCTCCTTGATGAAGAGATCGGCGTCCTTGACCTGGCGTTCCCCCTCGCTCTTGTCCCTGGCGTTGGCGCTCGCAGAGAGCACCACCTTGCGCAGGATGGGGGAAGCCTTCTTCGGCGTCAGGGCGAGGATGCCCAGGGCTTCGTCGACGCTCTTGCCCCGGATCAGGTCCGCCACCAGTCGGGCCTTGCGGGCCGAGATCCGGATGTGTCGGGAGACGGCTCGTGCCTCCATCGGTCAACCTCCGCTACTTCTTGCTGGTGTGCCCGCGGTACGTACGGGTCGGGGCGAATTCACCGAGCTTGTGTCCCACCATGTTTTCCTGGACATAAACGGGCACGAACTGCCGGCCGTTGTGGACGGCGATGGTGTGACCGAGAAACTCCGGAACGATCGTCGAGCGGCGGGACCAGGTCTTGACGACCCGTTTCTCGCTCTTGCTGTTCAGATCCTCGATCTTGGCCAGGAGAGACTCTTGAATGAAGGGCCCCTTCTTGATTGATCTAGCCATGCCTTCTCATCCTCACTTCTGAACGGAACGACTGCTCCGGCCTGCTACTTCTTGACCTTGCGGCGCCGCACGATGAAGGCATCCGAAGGCTGCTTCTTGCGCGTCTTGAACCCCTTGGTGGGCATGCCCCAGGGGGTCACCGGATGGCGGCCGCCGCTGGTGCGGCCCTCGCCGCCGCCGTGCGGGTGATCGACGGGATTCATGGCCACGCCGCGCACCTTGGGCCGCATGCCCAGCCAGCGCGAACGTCCGGCCTTGCCGCTGACCACGTTCTCGTGCTCGGCGTTGCCGACCTCGCCGATGGTCGCATAGCACTTGCGATGGACCATGCGGACCTCGCCGCTGGGCAGGCGCAGGGTGGCGTAGTCGCCCTCCTTCGCCATGACCTGGGCGTAGGAACCGGCGCTGCGGGCCAGCTGGCCCCCCTTGCCGATGGTCAGCTCGACGTTGTGCACCAGCGTGCCCAGGGGAATCTTATCCAGGGGCAGCGCGTTGCCGGTGTTGAAGGGGGACTGGGGACCGGAAAGGACCTCGTCGCCGACCTTCAGGCCCTTGGGCCACAGGATGTACCGCTTCTCCCCGTCCACGAAGTGGAGGAGGCAGATGCGGGCGCTGCGGTTGGGATCGTACTCCACGCTGAAGACCTTCGCCGGCACGCCGTGCTTGGTCCGCTTGAAGTCGATCTTGCGGTAGCGCCGCTTGTGGCCGCCGCCCCGCCGCCGCACCGTGATGCGGCCGTTGTTGTTGCGGCCGCCCTTCTTGCGCAGGGGCTCGAGCAGGGACTTCTCCGGCTCGGTCCTGGTGATCTCGCTGAAATCCGCGACGGTCCGGAACCGCTGGGTCGGCGTCACGGGCTTGAGTTTCCTGATTGCCATTCTCGCCTGCTCCCCTGCTTAGACGATCTCGAACAGATCGATGGTATCGTCTTTGGCCAAAGTCACGACGGCCTTCTTCCAGTCGGCTCGCTTGCCCTGGAACCGGCCCATGCGCTTGATCTTGCCGCGGCAGTTCATGGTCCGCACCTGGGTCACCTTGACCCCGAAGAAGTGCTCCACCGCCTGCTTGATCTCGTGCTTGTTGGCCTCGGGCGCGACTTCGAAGTAGTACTGGTTGTGCAGCTCGCGCATCACGGTGCCCTGTTCGGTGATCAGGGGCCGCTTGATGACCTTGCTGAGGTCCTTCATGATCCGAACACCTCCTCGGCGCCGTCGAGGGCGTCGGCCGTGAACACCAGGTTGTCGGCCCACAGGATGGTGTAGGCGTTCAGCTCGTCGGCCCGGAGCACCCTGACGCCGTTGAGGTTCCTGAAGGACTTGTACAGGTTGTCCGCAGCCCCGCCCGCGGGCAGGACGACCAGCGTGTGCCGGCCGGGCAGGCCCATCGCCTTCAACAGGGCGGCCATGGTCCGGGTGCGCGGGGCGTCCACCGTCAAGGCCTCGACCACGGCGACGCGGTCGTGGTTGGCCCGGTCGGACAGGGCGCTCTTGAGGGCGACACGCTTGATCTTCCGCGGCAGCACGTAGCTGTAGTCGCGCGGGTGCGGTCCGAAGGCCACGCCGCCGCCGACCCGCACGGGGCTGGCCACCGACCCGGCGCGGGCCCGACCGGTGCCCTTCTGCCGGTACATCTTGGCCGAGGTGGCACTGACCTCGGCCCTTGTCTGGGTGTCGTGCGTGCCCTGGCGCCGGTTGGCCAGGAAGTTCCGCACGGCCTCGTAAAGGGCCTGACGGTTGACGGGCTGCTCGAAGAGGGAGGCGGGAAGATCCACCGTCCCCTTCTGGTCGCCCGAGCCGCTGTAGAGTTTTGCCGTTGCCATTGTCTTTACCTCGTTCGCTTCCGGTAGAACCGGCCTGCCGGTTCTCAGCGGCTGGCCCTGATGGTGATGACACCGTTCTTGTGGCCGGGAACGCTGCCCTTGACCAGGATCAGGTTCCGTTCGGTGTCCACCGCAATCACCTGCAGGTTCTTCTTGGTCTCCTGTTTGTTGCCCAGCTGGCCGGGCATGGGCTTGCCGGGAAGCACCCGACCGGGCTCCGTGTGCATGCCGATGGAACCGGAGGCCCGCACGTTCTTCGAGCCATGGGTCGCGGGGCCGCGGTGATGCCCGTGGCGCTTGATGTTGCCGGCGAAACCGCGTCCCTTGGTGGTCCCGGTCACGTCGACCCGGACGGTTTCCGCCAGGATCGAAACGCCGATGGTGTCGCCGGTCTTGAAGGAATGGCCTTCAGCGACCCGGAACTCCACGACGGTGCGCAGGGGAGTGGTTCCCGCCTTGCGGAAGTGCCCCTGCATGGGCAGCGGGGTGTTCTTGGCCTTCTTGGCGCCGAACCCAATCTGGACGGCGGCGTAGCCGTCCGTCGCCTCGGTCTTGACCTGGGTGATCACGCAGGGGCCGGCCTGGATCACGGTAACCGGAACACTCCGGCCGTCCTCCTGGAACTGCCTGGTCATGCCGAGTTTCTTGCCGATCAGTCCGATCATTGTCATTGCTCCCTTACATCCGCTCCACGCAGTGGACTCAGACCTTGATCTCGACGTCCACGCTGGCCGGGAGAGTCAACTTCTTGAGGAATTCCGTCGTCTGGGGCGTGGAATTCTCGATTTCGATGAGCCGCTTGTGGACCCTCATCTCGAATTGCTCGCGGGACTTCTTGTCCACGAAAGTCGAGCGCAGGACCGTGTAGATGGACTTCCGCGTCGGCAGGGGAATCGGCCCCCTGACCAGGGCGCCTGTCTTCAGGGCCGTGGAAACGATCACCTCGGCGGAACGGTCCAGCACCGCCGCATCGTACGCCCTCAACCTGATCTTGATCTTCTGACGAGCCACTTCTTCTCCTTCGCGATGGCTACTCCAGCGTCGCCCGGGGGCGCCTGCTCACCTGTCGCGTGACCCTTGCGGGATCCCACCAGCTGAAAACGGGGAGCGCCAGCGCGCCCCCCTCTCCGGAACTATTCGAGGATCTTGGCGACCACGCCGGCGCCCACGGTGCGTCCGCCCTCGCGGATGGCGAAGCGCAGACCCTCCTCCATGGCGATCGGGGTGATCAGCTCGACGCTCACCTTGATGTTGTCACCGGGCATCACCATCTCCACGCCC
>JAHJTW010000151.1 GCA_018829565.1 bacterium
ACCTGCAATGGGAAATCTAGCGGGGCAATGTTAAGGAACGATTCAACCTCGGAGAGGATTTGGTGAATCTTCCTGAAGGAACCGCCGGCCGGAGTCCCGGCCGGCGGTTTCACGCCTTGTGGCGGATCGGGGTCGAGTCGCCTACTTCACGAGCTGCATCTTCTGCGTGACCTCGAAGCCCTGGCCGCTGAGGCGGTAGAAATAGGTGCCGCTGGGCAGACCCTCGCCGTCGAACTGGCGGGTGTAGACACCCTTCTCCAGTTCGCCGTCGTGCAGGTTGGCCACGATGCGACCGCGGACGTCGAAGACGCTCAGGGTCACGTGGCCGGCCTTGGGCACGCTGAACTTCAGGGTGGTGCTGGGATTGAAGGGGTTGGGATAGTTGTCCAGGCCGGCCTGGACCGAGGGCACCTCGGCCACGGGGGACAGGGCGCCGTAGTCGCTGTTCTGGGGATCGAAGTTGGTCCAGCCGGCGGTCCACTGGGCGTCCATGCTCTTGGCCGCGGGGTCGAAGGCGCCCCGGTAGCTCACCACGTCGAAGTGGGGATCGCTCAGGTAGCTGTCGCTGAAGTCGGCCGAGCCGACCAGTTCGCTGCCGGGACCCGGCACCGGGTTGGGGGCGTTCAGGTTCAGGGGATAGCCGCCCAGCAGGTTCAGGTCGGCGGCGGTCCGGGGCGCGGTGCCCAGGTTGTTGTAGTCGATGCTGTAGCCGGGGGTCATGCGGTCGAACCAGGTCGTCACGTCGGCCCACTTGTCGGTGCGGTGGATCGAACCCGGGGTCTTCTCCAGGGACCCGGCGAGGCTCAGATTGCGCACCCGCAGGGTGTCGGTCCAGGCGTCGTCCTGGGTCTCGGAGTTGACGATCTCCATCCCGTAGGGATAGCCCATGATCACCGAGTTGAAGATGCTCGTCCGGGCGGACAGCCGGATCAGGGCCGAGCTGCCGAACTTGTGGCCGACGACCAGGTCGGGCAGGAAGGCCTGGGGACCGCACATCGTCACGTTGCTGAACACGGGCCAGGTGCGGGGCTCGGTCAATGAGCCGGTCCCGTCGTTGTCGCACTCGAACCCGTTGCTGGTGCCGGCGGCGTCCCAGACGTAGGGGTCGCGGCAGTCCAGGGCGAACTGGACGCGGCCCTGGTAGCCGAAGTCGGTGTCGAAGACGTCGTCGGTGCCGCCGAAGGCGACCAGGTACTTGGCGTTGACGGTGCCGCCGAACCACTCGTAGCTGTCGTCGAAGGAGTAGCTGACCTGGACGTGGTGGATCTCGGTGCCGCGACCCACGCCGCCCATGGTCAGGCCGTTGATCTCGTTGTTCAGCTGGAAGCGGTAGCCGGGGAACTCGATGCGCACGTACTTGAACACGCCCGAGCTGTCGTCGGGATCGTTGCCGCCGTAGGTGCCGTCGATGATGCCGCCCTCGATCAGCGGGTTGTCCTTGTTCACCGGGGCGTTGCCCAGGATGACCACGCCGCCCCAGTCGCCGGGATTCCGGCTGCCGGCCGGCTGGCTGCTGGTCAGGATGACGGGGGAGTGGGCGGTGCCGGTGGCGTTGATGGTGGCGCCGGGCTTGATCACGAAGGTCGCCCCGGGCACGCCCTGCACGACCGTGCCGGCGGGGATGTTCAGGGTCGCCCCGGCCTCGACGTAGTACAGGCCGTAAAGGGTGTAGAGGGTGTCGGCGCTGAGGGTCCGCACGCCGGTCTGGTTGAAGGGGGCCAGGATGTCCAGGGGATCGTACGTGCCGAGGTCCTCGGTGCCCACCCAGGCGAAGGCCGGCAGGGCTGAGACCAGGACGACCAATCCGGACAGGATCAGGGTCATGCGCTTGTTCATGGGTTGTATCCTCCCGAAATCTGCTGTTGAGCGGGGGCGGCGATTCACCCGAAAAGCCGCCCCGGAACCTTTTCACCCGCGCCTTCCGGACGCGTCACGTCGCCAGGTGTCAAGTGTTGGACTTCGTGCGGTGGAAAGGAACTCTGGGGCCGAGCGGGGGGATCACCGGAAGGATGGATCGCAGTCTAGCCATGCTGCTCGTCCTCCGTCTCTGCCGGTGAGCCCGCTGTTCCGTTCGGCCGTCTTGCGTCTTGCCGGGAGGCGGGTCGGTGCGAAACGATTGGGCCTCGGGAAAAACCTGATTCCGGGTTGCCCGTGTTCGCGGGATGCCTCGTCCCCAGCGACGACCAGAGGATGATAGTGGCCGGGTGTTCAGGTCGGATGAGGGCGGCGTGCGATTACCGTCAGGAAAATATTCATGAATGGTGGGAGGATCGTGAACACCAGGTAAATCGCCGGGCCTCAGAACCGGTAGGACGTTGCCAGGGAATACTCCGAACCGCCCCCGATGATCGAATAGTCGTAGGGCTGGGCGTCCGGGCCGCTGGTCCGTACCTGGTCCCTGCCGAGGACGTCCTTGGCGGCCGCCTTGATCTTCAGGCCGCGGGCGATCTCCTGGGACACCACCACGTCCAACCGGTCCTGGGGCTCCAGGTAGACGTTGGTGATGGCGCTGTCCCCCACCGTGTCGAGGCTTCGCCCGATCTTGTTGAACAGGAGGTTGACCGAGGTGCCGGTATTGGGGTTGTCGTACTGCAGCCCGGCGTTGAGGGACCAGGGGGCCTGGCCCTGCAGCGGCCTGGTCTTTTCCGTGCTGTCGAACAGATCCAGGTAATCCACCTCGGACCAGACCCGGGTGAAGTTGGCCGTCACGGTGAAATCCTCCAGGAAACCGATCGCATCGAGCTTGTAACGGGTTTCGAGTTCATAGCCGTAGTTCTTGCCGCGGTCCGAGTTGGTCCACGACAGGACCGCCCGCTCGGGTGAGGGGAAGACCTTCTCCTCGATGGCGTCCTGGAACCTCTTGTAGAACAGGCTCACGGCGAAGACCTCGCCGTAGTCGGGGAAGAACTCGAATCGCAGGTCGTAGTTGCGGACCCTGGCGCGCTTCAGGTCGGGATTGCCGATCTCGTTCTGGAAGGTCTTGAAGTTGCGGCGGTTGACCGGAGCCAGCTCCCGGAATTCCGGACGGTTCACCGATTCGTAGTAGCCCAGGCGCACGTTGGTCCGCTGATCGTACTGCCAGGTCAGGTTGGCCGAGGGCAGCAGGTCATGAGTGTCCACCCGGGCCGAATCGGGGCGGTCGACCAGCTTGTCCTCCCAGGCGATCACGTCCTGGACCGAGTTCTCCCGCCGCACCCCGCCGGTCAGGCGGAAGTCCTCGTCCAGGAAGGCGAAGGGCACGTCGGCCATGGCGTAGAACGCCGTCAGGTCGTTCCGACCGACGTACCGGCCGCTGTTGAACCTGTCCGTTTCGAAGTTGAAGGCGTGGCCGCGATTCTCGTAGGTCGGGTTGTAGTTCTCCGGGGCGAAGATCTCCTCGGGCGGCAGCAGTCCCAGGGCGAAGCTCTGGTAGGCGAAGGTGTAGTTCGAGTACCAGGCCCCCATCTCGAAGTCCCTCACCCGTTCCTCGGTCAGGAAACCGATCTTGAACTCGCCGGCGTACTCCCGGTCCAGTTCGTCCCGGGCCAGGGACCAGGTCAGATCGGCCCCCGCGCCCCGGCGGAACTCCTTGAGCCACGACCAGGTCCTCATGTTCTCGTCCATGATGGGGTTCTCGGGGTCGTTGACGTTGTACTCCAGGTAGCGGCGGTCGGGCTCCACGGCGTGGGATTCCCCGTAATAGCCCCGCCATGCCAGTTCCAGACCCCGGACGCCCAGGGGGTGGACGCCGTCCAGCTTGTTGGTGAACTGGTACCGCTCCTGCCATTCGAGGGTGCGCCAGGTGAAGGATTTGTCGCTGTCGTCCCCGTCGGTGAGCAAGGTGATGGTGTTGTCCGCGCTGCGATTGTAGTTGTTGGTCAGGCCGATGCGGTGGCCCTGTCCGAACCGGTAATAGGCGTTGGCCAGCCCCCCCCAGAGGACCTGCTTGTGGGAGGCCAGGATGGCGCCGAACTTGTCCCGGCCGCCGTAGGCGGGATCGGATTTCCGCTGCTCGATCCCATCCTCCTGGTTGTACTTGTTGCGATAGGACAGCGCAGCCATGTAGCCCAGGTCGCCGCCGGGGACTGCGATCCTGTTGCCGTGGGACAGGTTCATGGACATCCGCAGGGGCGCATTCCGTTCCTCGAACACCCAGCGGTTGGGCAGGGCGCGGGCCAGGTCGTTGCCGGTCAGCCGCTCGCCGGAATCGTCGGTGGGGAATTCCCGCAGGCCGTCGTCGATGCCCAGCCAGTCCCTGGATCCCTGGTCGGGTTCGTAGAAGAACGCCTTGCCCGTGGTCCCCTCGGTATGGGCGGCGGAGAAACCCACCGCGGTGGTCGACTTCTCGGGGAATTCCAGGGTGTTGATGCGGACCAGGCCGCCGCTGAAGTCTCCCGGCATGTCGGGCGTGGCCGACTTGATCACCACCACGTTGGCCAGGAGGTTCGAGGGCACCATGTCGAAGTTGAAGCTCTTGCGGTCCCTGTCCACGTTGGCGCCGCTGAGGGAGATGCCGTTGACCTCGGTCACGTTGTAGCGGTCGGTGACCCCGCGCACGTAGACGTACTTGCCGCCCGTCACCGTCAAGCCGGGCACGCGCTTGAGCGCGTCGCCCGAGGTGCCGTCGGGCGTGCGGCCGATCTGGGCGGCGCTGATGGCGTCCCCGATCACCGCGGCGGATTTGCGGTCGGCCAGCAGGGCCGATTCGGTGGACAGGATCCGGGCGGCCGAGACCACCACGTCGTCGGTCTCGAACGCCTTGAACGATTCCAGGTCGATGGTCAGTTCCAGGGTGCGCCCGGATTCGACGGTCAGCCCGGTCAGGAACTTCGTGTTGTAGCCCAGGTAGGTCAGGCGCAGCTCGTAACCGCCCACCGGCAGATCGGTGAATTCGAAGCGTCCCTCGATGTCCGTCGCCCCCTTGACCCCGGCGCCCACCAGCACCAGGTCCACCCCGATGAGTTCCTCGTGGGAGTCCGCGTCCCTGACCAGGCCGGCGATCGTGCCCGTGGCCGCCGCCGCGAATCCGGGCCCGCCCAGGGCGAGGGCCATGACCAGACCCGCCTTCAGACAGGAACGAAGCAGGCGGGTGGGAAGGACCGCATCGGCGCGGGAGGGATCACGGGGGCGCAATGACATGGACGCGTCCTCGGCGGGGCAGGGTTTCGGCTGAGCAGGCTTCCGGGCGAAAAACTAGACCAGTCGGATGAACGGCAGGTAAATTCACCGACAGGATTCGGTTAACGGCTCCCGGCGGCCGAGCCTCCTCTGGATGGCATTCGGAATTCCCTCCCATTTGACTTATCAGGTCGCAGAGGGGTTCGGATCGAACCCTTCTGCTTCATGATTCTTCAATTCCCGGGGCAGGGTCCGGGGCACCGTCCTGCTCCGGACCAGCACCCCATCACCCTTTACCCAATCCCCGAAAGGTGTCGCTCGCAGGCTCCCTGCCAGCACATCCTTTGCCATTTGATCAATTATCTTTTCTGGCTCTTCTTGGTCTGATATCATTCCAATGACGTTATCGGTTTCCCCTTACCGGAGGTCGGGGCCCTACCCTTTCTCCAGCAGGTCCCGGCATGGTCCCATCGCCTGAGGATTTCGTGGTCATGGATGACCGCTTCATCACCATCCGCAACGACTACCGGCAGGTCATGGTGCGGTATGACCGGCGCTTCCGGGCGCTCTGGTACGCCCTGGCTCCCCGTCCGCGGCCCTGCTTCAACCTGGGCATCCTGGCGGAACTGCGCGACCTGCACCGGACCATCGTCGAGGCCAACCGGAAGGCCCAGGCCCGCGACCTCGCCCTGCCCGTCCGCTACACCGTGCTGTCCAGCCTTTCTCCCGGCGTGTTCAACCTGGGGGGCGACCTGGAGCTCTTCCTGCGCCTGATCACCGGCCGCGACCGGCGGGGCCTGCTGGACTACGCGACCGCCTGCATCGACGTCCTCTACCCCAATGCGGTCCACTTCGACCTGCCCATGACCACCATCAGCCTGGTCAAGGGCGAGGCCCTGGGCGGCGGCTGCGAGGCCGCCATCAGCAGCAACGTCGTGGTGGCCGAGCGCAGCGCCCGCTTCGGCCTGCCCGAGATCCTCTTCAATCTCATTCCTGGCATGGGCGCCTACAGCTTCCTCATCCGGCGCACGACCCCCGACATCACCGACCGGCTGATCACCACCGGCGAGATCCTCACCGCCGAGCAGATGCGCGATCTGGGCCTGGTGGACATCCTCGTGGACGACGGCCAGGGCGAACGGGCCGTCCTGGACTACCTCCAGCGGCACGAGCGCCGCCACAACGCCCACCTTGCGCTGAACCAGGTGAGGCGTTGCGTCAACCCGCTGACCTACGAGGAACTGATCCGGATCACCGAGATATGGGTGGAGGCGGCCTTGCGGCTGCAGGGGCGGGATCTGAAGATGATCCGGAAGCTGATCGCGGCCCAGGACCGCAAGGCCGGGGCCGACAACGGGACAAGGAAGATGGCGCAGGAGGGCTGACCCCCACCGGTCGGATCAGACCGGCGCCCCTTCCCTCGGGCTGCAGGCCGCCCCCACCCCTTCGATGGCCGCCACCAGCTTGTTCACCGTGACGGGCTTGTCCAGGAAGGCGTCCATGCCCACCTTGCGGCATTGCTGTTCCACGTTCCGGGTCACGTCGGCGGTCACCGCGATGATGGGGATGTGGTTCTCGCCGGCCTCGCGCTGCCGGATGTGGAGAGTGGCGTCGTAGCCGTTCATGACCGGCATGCGCACGTCCATGAAGATGATGTCGAAGGCGCCCCGCTCCAGCTTTTCCAGGGCCTCGGCCCCGTTGGCGGCCACTTCCGAGTCGATGCCGATCATCTTCAGGAGCCTGACCAGCACCGCCTGATTGAACTTGTTGTCCTCGACCACCAGTCCGGTGATGCCGTAGGACCGCAGACTGCCCCCGGTTTCGTTGCGCACCGGCGCTGGGGCGGTCCCCTCCTCGAGGGTCAGGGTCACGGTGACCGTGGTTCCCTTGCCGACCCGGGACTTGACCTCCAGGTCGCCCCCCATCAGATCGACCAGGCGCTTGGTCAGTCCCAGGCCCAGGCCCACCCCGTCGTTCTTCCGGGTCGTGCTGTTGTCCACCTGCTGGAATCCCTTGAGGACCGCTTCCAGGCGATCGGCCGGGATGCCGATGCCGGTGTCCTCGACCGTCAGCCGGACCCGGTGGCTCTCCCCCTTCCGGTAGGTGCGGACCGCGAGCCTCACCCCGCCCTTCTCCGTGAACTTCACCGCGTTGGCCGTCACGTGGAACACCACCTGGCGGATGCGGGCGGAATCCCCCTTGAAGAACTGCTCCTGGCCCTCGGGGTAATCCAGCTCGAGGTCGAGGCCCCGCTCCTCCGCCGGGGTCCGCAGCAGGCACTCGACGTCGCTGACCACGGCCCGCAGGTCGAACTCCTGCGTCGTGAGGTCCACCTCGTCGCCCGCGAGACCGGAGTAGTCCAGGATGTCGCTGATGGTGTGCAGCAGGGCCTCGACCGACCTGGACATGATGTCCAGCTGGGTCCGCTGATCCCGGTCGAGGTCCGAGGCGCGCAGGGATTCGGCCATGCCCAGCACCCCGTTCAACGGGGTGCGCAACTCGTGGCTCATGGTGGCCAGGAACCGGTCCTTGGCCTTCTCGGCCAGACGGGACTTGGCCAGCTCCACCTTCAGGTCGTTCATGAGGCGCAGGCGCCGCAGGGCGCCCTGGTAGAAGATGGGCAGGACGAGCACGCCCAGCAGCAGGCCCAGACCCACCTCGAGATTGGCGTGCCAGTACGGGTTGACCACCAGGACCGATGCGAAGCCCGCAGCCCCGACCACGATTCCCCGCAGCAGGTACTTCTCCCCGAAGCGGATACCGTTGCCGATGATGACCCACAGGAAGATGGGATAGTAGGTGGCCACTTCGCCCCCGCCCATCTGGAACCAGACGGTCATGATGGTCAGGTCGGCGACCAGGGAGACGTTGCGGCGCCAGGGAGCTTTGCCCGGATACCGCCGCACCATGAGGTACCAGGCGGTGGCGAAGACCAGGTACCCGACCACCGTGGTCAGGCCCCAGGTCAGGATGCCCC
>JAHJTW010000152.1 GCA_018829565.1 bacterium
CCACGCTGCTGACGTTGATCGTGGTGCCCTGCGCCTACCTGATCGTGCACCGGTTGGCGGAGCAGTTGCGGAGGCTGGTGGTGGGGGGGTGAGGGGACGGGAACCAGCCGGGTTTCAATAATCACCCGGATCGATCTGAACGTCTCCAATGCCGGGGAAGAACCGGGCTAATTCGTCCAGGCTGATTCTCTGGTCGTCCTCGTAATCCTCCTGGGCTTCCAGCATCTCTTCGAGTTCTTCCCTGGTCGTATTGCCCGACAAGCACGGCAATGAGAGAGTGCTGCGGTTCGCCTCCGGACTCCTGCCCAATGGCTCCATCATTGGATTGACCGGCATGCCCTGCCATCGGATGAAGGCCGATTTCAAGGCCGCTCTCGCAAAGGGCCCGGTGGGTCTCCCGTGCCGAGTTGAATTCTGCGCGAAGTCGCCCGCCGTTCCGGATGTTCACGTTGGCCCCAATCTGGCAGAAAATCATAACGAAACGCATAAACCCCGATACAAATGGTTGGACTCCAACATCTTACACTCCTGAAGGGGTTCCCTCAATCCTCAGGGCCGATATTTTTCGATGTACCATGCTTCCGTCTCGGTGAGGATGGAAGTGGGTCCCCCGGGGGGCCTGTTTGGCTGAAATCGGCATCGAATGGGGGTTTTTGAGCCAGTTTTAAGGATTGAAGCCCTCATCCAGGGTGGTGCGGCGTGCCTTTGCCCAGGGGTCGGATTTGGCGTACCGAATCCCTTCAACCCGGCCACCGAGATCTCCTTCCTTGTGCCCGCAGGAGGGTCGCACGTCGAGCTGCGCATCCATGACCTCACCGGGATGCTCGTCCAGATGCTGATCGACGGATTCGAGCCATGGGGCAGCCGGACAGTGCGCTGGTCAGGCAAGGACGACCAGGGACGGTCCGTCGCCAGCGACCGGGGCCAGCGGACCGATGACCGCGAAGCTCCCGTGACCCAGGAGAGCCGGT
Source organism: bacterium (assembly GCA_018829565.1). Taxonomy (GTDB): domain Bacteria; phylum Krumholzibacteriota; class Krumholzibacteriia; order LZORAL124-64-63; family LZORAL124-64-63; genus JAHJTW01. The sequence goes on from JAHJTW010000152.1 coordinate 972, forward strand.
GTAGATCCGGCAGTCGTGCGGCGAAGGACGATGTTCTGATCCGGGGAGTTCTCCCCTTGTATCTGAAGGGGTGACGCGACCACGCGCGCCCAGCGAGAAGTCAGCTGGGGCCCAGAAATCCATCCAACTGGAGCTGCCGCTGGAAACCGGAAGCGATCCATGAGCAGGACTTCCTGCCCTGCTCGCACGGCTTCCGGCCTGGTCGTCAACGCGGATGAAGGAAGACGACACGAACCGACAGGCGTTTCAATCGTCCGCCGCCCCCGCCTCAGCCGGCATCACCAGCGTCAGGACCGCCGGGGCCACCACCACGGTGACCGGCGTCTCGCCGGCGAACTCCCCGTCGATCTGGACCGGCAGCGGTGGGACGGCCTCCACGGTGCAGCGCTGGATCGACCGGAACTCCAGGCTTTTGCCATCGCCGCAGCGCCGCAGCAGCCAGGCGCAGGCGAGGCGGAACCAGCCAAGGAATCCCCGAGTCGACAGGAGGACCAGGTCGAGCCGGCCGTCGTCGTACGCCCCATCGGGCGCGATGGTCACCGCCGGCCGCTCCAGGCGCGCCACGTTCGCAAGCAGGATACCGTTGACCTTGCGCCGCAGCGTCTGCTGGTCGCAATGCAGGGTGACCGAGGCATGTTTCGGACTGGCGGCAGCGCGCGCTGCCGCTGCCAAGTAGGCCCCGAAACCGAGGCGATCCTTGAGCTCCCGCGAGGCCCCGGTCACAACGCGGGTCGGGTCGCCCACCGTGGCCATCAGCAGGAAATAGCGGTCTCGATCCTCGAGGTAGCCGAGGTCGATGGTCCGGATCTCGCCGGCCGCGATGAGCGCGGCCAGGCCGCCGGGGTCGTCCTTGAGCCCGAACGCCCGGGCGATGGCGTTGGTGGTCCCGGCGGGCAGATGGGCCAGCGAGGGCCGCGGATCACGGCGCGCGATCATGTCCACTGCGGCCTGGACCGCTCCATCTCCCCCCACGACAACCACCAGCGCGGCTCCCGAGTCGCAGGCCTCGCCCACCAGGCGGGCCATGTCGCCTTCCCCCTCGGTGACCACCATCCGTACCGTGCGGCCCTGATCCCTGAGGGCTGCCACGAGGGTCTCCGCCAGCTCCTGCCCGTGTCCCTCACCGGACACCGGGTTGACGACCACGGTCACTGCGCCCTTGCGCCTCTCGTCACCGCTCATCACGTCTCCTCTGGTCAGGCGCCGCCACGAACGCCTCGACGTATCCGCCGGCGGGAAGTCCCCTCGACAACCCAGAAGATACTCACGACTCCAGGCCGACGCCCATGCCGGGCCTACCACCTGAAACCTGGCAAGCTCCCCTGGCCGGGTAGGTTGTGCCCCCATGGCGCGGATCATGAACCCGCGTTATCGTTTGCACTGGGGAGTGGCGGGGTGCGACCCGCCGATCGGGAGTTTCGAATCGAAAGGAAGATATCGTCATGAAACCGCTGAAGATGTTTTTACCGGTGGCCCTGATGAGTCTGATCATTCTTGGGCTTGGCGCCTGCGGCGGCGGTGAGGACGAGGTCGCGATCGGCGACCAGCAGACGGACCGCCAGGAGGCCATGGCCGAGCTGGACCGCGAACTCGAGCAGATCGACAAGAAACTCCAGCAGGTCAGCGAACGGATCGAGAACGCCGCCGGCGAGGCCGACGCCGAGCTCGAGAAGACCTACGCGGAGCTGAAGGACAGGCGCCAGGCCATCGCTGGATCGATGGACGAGCTGCAGAACGCCACCGAGGACCGGTGGAACGCAGCCCACCGCGATCTCAAGAATTCACTCAAGGAATTTTCCGGGGACGTCGAGGAGGCCTGGAAGGACCTCGGCATGTGATCCGGAACATCATGGTCGGTCCTCAGGCGTCGGTCGACCCAGCTTCCCCCAGTGCGGTCAGACGGAGGTCGCCGGCGACTTCACCTGGGGTCGCCCAGCCCGGTCGATCGTCCGGCGGCGAGGTTGCCAATGATCCAGGCCCGTTGAAATCTCCGCCTCGGGCCCGCGGTGTGGATCAGCGGGATGGAGTCGATCAACGAGGCGGTTGGCAATCCGGCGGGAATTCCTATCATGAGTTGATGGAACGCATGGTGAAACCGGAGATCCTGGATACGCTGCCGCCTGGTGATCCCGCGGCTGCGGCGAACCTCCGCGACCTGCGACTGTTGAATCGTCTCATGGGCAACTGGCGCTGGGCTGCCCGCATCCTGCGGCGGAGGTTGCGCCCGGGCGACCACGTGCTGGAGGCCGGTGCGGGCCTGGGCGATCTCGGCCGCGAGCTCCGGCGCAATGTGCCGGAGTTGCGCACCTGTCGCTACACGGGCCTCGATCTGCGACAACGGCCCGCGGACTGGCCGGCAGCGTGGGATTGGCGCCAAGGGGACCTGCTGGATCTGGACATTTCGCCTGCGCCCCAGGTGCTGTTGATCAATTTTCTGCTGCATCAGTTCACGGACCTTCAGCTGGACCGCATCGGTCGTTCGATTGCGGGGATCCCCGTCTGGATCTTTTGCGAACCCTACCGCTCGCGTCTGCCAATGGTGGCCCTGGCGCTCTTGCGGCCGCTGGGCCTGCACCCGATCACAGGCCACGACGGCCGGGTCAGCATCCAGGCGGGGTTTCGCGGCAGGGAGCTGGCCGACCGGCTCGGCGCGGGTGTGGGGCGAACGACTGAGATTACCGTCGACCCTCGCGGTTCGTATCGGCTCGTCTCCGGGGAACGGATGGCGGCCCTGCCTGCCTCGTCGGCAAACGATTGTCGGCCAGGGAGGTAGTCGGCGGCGGCCAAGTTGTGACTCCCACCACGGACGTGGCTCATGTGGTTTGGCGAACAAGGGTCGGTAGGATTCCAGGGAACCGGTTCGAAATGCTCTCGCTTGGGGACGCGGATCAGTTCCGGGTCAAACCGGCCAGGGCCTCGGTGCACGCCTGCGCATCAGCCAGCGATGATCCCCCGGCCGCGACGAAGATGGCGCGGGCCTCGGACAGGTTCGCGACCGCGGTTTCGTGTTCCCCCAGGGCCCCTCGAGCCTTGCCCAGGCTCATCAGAAGGCGGGCGATTTGGGTGACCTTTCCGCCCGTGAAGGTCTCGCGGGCGTCTCCCTCGGAACTGGACAGTAGCCGCTCCGCCTCGGCGTTCTTGCCCTCGGATTGCAACAGTCCCCCCAGGGCAATGATCGAGTTCAAGGTGGCGGGATGCCCCGGCCCAAGCGTCCGGCGGCGGGCATCGACGGCCTCTTGCAGCGTCCGCCCGGCTTCGGCCGTTCTGTCCTGCGCCAGCAGCAGGGTGCCGAGATTGTGGACCGAGTTCAGGGTCGAGGGGTGGTCCGGGCCCAGGCTGCGCCGTTTCTTCTCCAGGGCCTCGCGATAGTACGGCTCGGCCTCGGTCAGCTTGCCCTGGTACTTGAGCAGGGCCCCAAGGTTGGCGACGGCCGTCAACGTCGCCGGGTGATCTTCGCCCATCGCGCTGCGATACCCCTGCAGCGCGCCGCGGTAGAACGGCTCGGCCTCGTCCAGGCGGCCCTGTGCGTGCAGCAAGGCGCCCAGGTTGCCCAGGGAGGCCAGGGTGAAAGCGTCATCCTCGCCGCGCAGGCGGAGGCTTTTCTCCAGGGCTTCGCGATAAAGCGGTTCGGCCTCGTCCAGCTTGCCTTGAGATTCGAGCAGATACCCCAGGTTGCCGATGACGATGGGGGTCCCCGGGTCCTCCTCGCCGAAGACGCGTCGGCGCTTCTCCAGGGCCTCCCGGTAATAGGGTTCGGCCTCGGCCAGGCGCCCCTGAGCCTCCAGGAGCACCCCCAGGTTGGTGATGGCGTCGATGGTTTCGCCGTCCTCGGGTCCGAGAACCCGGGGCGTGCGCTCCACGGCCTCGCGGAAGTAGGGCTCCGCCTCGTCCAGCAGGCCCTGTTCCATGAGCAGCAGGCCCATGTGGCTGATCGAGACGACCGTCTCGGAGTGGTCGTCACCGAAAAGCCGGCGGCGACCGTCCAGCGCGGCGGTCTGCAGCGGTTGCGCGGCGTCGTACAGGCCGAGGGCGCGGTAGCGGTCCGCCAGGGTCTGGCGGAGCTGGGCCGCGACGGCCGGCTGATCCGCGAAGCGGTCGTCGATGGCAGCCGCCGCCGGCCGCAGGATGGTCTGGTCGATCAGGGCGACCGCCGCGTCGGTGGCGTTCACCCGGGTCCACTGGTCGCTGAATGCCCTCGTCAGGCCGCCTTGATCGGCTTCGGACACTCCGTCCCTCGCCAGAGCCTCGGTGAAACGGCGATTCACGTCCGCGGTGAGTTGACGGCCTGCGGCCGCCGGGTCCACCTGCTCGAGCATGCCCGCCTGGAAGTCCGCGACCAGCTTGATCTCCTCCGCACGCGCCCGGGCGGCGGCTTCGGCCTCGAGGGCCCGGTCGCGCTGACCGCTCGCCACGCTGGCTTGCCACGCGAACCCCGCCAGGCCGATCAGCAGAGCCGCAGCCACCGCGACGCCCGCCGAGACCGCGCCGCGATGGCGCCGCACGAACTTCCGCAGGCGGTAGCCGGTGCTCGGAGGGGCGGCGACCACCGCTTCGCAGGCCAGGTAGCGCCTGACGTCCAGCGCCATCTCGCCGGCCGACTCGTAACGGCGGGTGCGGTCCTTGTCCAGCGCCTTCATCACGATCCAGTCCAGCTCGCCGCGAACGGTCGCCACCAGCTTGCCCCGTTCGGTGCGCCGGCGGGCTGCGACGTCCGCCAGCGTGTCGGCGTCCCGGCTGAGCCGGCTGCTGGGCCGCGGCGGCTCGACCTCGCGGATGATCCGCTGGATCTCGGCCAGCGTCGCCGATTGCAAGGTCCTGGCGTCGAAGGGAGTCGAACCGGTGAGTAACTCGTACAGCACGACGCCGAGGGCGTACACGTCGGTGCGGGTGTCGATGTCGAGGCTGCCCCCGGCCTGCTCCGGGCTCATGTACGACGGAGTGCCTATGAGCTGGTGGAGCTCGGTGTGGATCGTCTTGTCGGTGAGTCGCGAATCGGTGGCCTTGGCGATGCCGAAATCGATGACCTTTGCCGCGGCCATGCCGTCCTGCAGGCTGACCAGGATGTTGGACGGCTTCAGGTCGCGGTGGATGATCCCCTTGGTGTGGGCGTGCTGCACGGCCTGGCAGACCTCGGCGAAGAGCTTCAGCCGGGCGGCGATGTCCAGGCCGTTCCGGTCGCAGAAGGTGGAGATGGGTTCGCCCTTGACCAGTTCCATCACGAAGAAGGGTCGGCCCGAGTCCGTCGCCCCCGCATCCAGCACCTTGGCGATGTGGGGATGATCCATCAGGGCCAGGGCCTGGCGCTCCTGTTCGAAGCGGGCGACGACCCGGCGGGTGTCCATGCCCAGCTTGATGATCTTCAGGGCGACGTGGCGCCGGATCGGTTCGGACTGCTCGGCCATGAAGACCGAGCCGAACCCGCCTTCGCCGATGAGGTGCAGCAGCTTGTAAGGACCGATCCGGGAGCCGGGCCCCTCGCGGACCGCGGCTCCGGCCGCCGGGTCGCCTGCGGACGGCATCCCGGTCGTGGCATCGGACTCCGTCATTCCGGCGGTGGGGGCGCCGGCCGGGTCCGGGTCGGCATCCCGCCGTGCTCGCTTTTCCCTGTCGTCCATCGTTCACCTCGCCTGGCCCGGATCCTGTGCCTGAGGAATGTGGCAAGATAGACGGAGAGTCGGGGATCCGCTCCCGGGTCGGCGACCTTGCGGCATACCTGCGTTTCTGGCCCCTTCAGATGATGAAATCCGTCGCCAGGAACTTCGAACGGCGCTCCCGCACGATGGCCGAAACGATCTCCTTGTTGGCCTCCGTCTCCCGGGCGGCGACCATCGTCCGGATCGAGAACACGCGCAGGGCGTCGGACACCGAGAGGGTCCCCTCGGCGCTGTCTTTGCGCCCGGTGAAGGGGAACACGTCCGGCCCCCGCTGGCACTGGCTGTTGATGTTCACCCGGCACACCTGGTTGACCAGAGGGTCGATCAGCCGGGCGATGACCTCGGGATCGCGGCCGAAGATGCTGAGCTGCTGCCCGTAGTTCGATTCGATGACGTAGCGGATCGGATCCTCGATGTCGGTGAAGGACAGCACCGGGATGATCGGCCCGAACTGCTCCTCCTGGTAGACGCGCATCCCGGGGGTGACCGGGTAGAGGATGGCCGGATGGAAGTAGCTGCCGTTGACGGCTCCCCCCTGGGGGTTGACGATGCGGGCGCCCTGCGCCACGGCATCCTCCACCATGGAGTGGAGCACGGCGGTCTTGCCCTTCTCGGCCACGGGGGTCACCATGACGCCCTTCTGCCAGGGCATGCCGAAGGGCAGCTCGCCGACGGCCCGCGCCAGCCGGTCCAGGAACTCCCGGGCGATCTTCTCGTGCACGAACAGGATCTTCAATGCGGTGCAGCGCTGGCCGTTGAAGGACAGGGTGCCCAGGACGCACTCGCGCACGGCGACGTCCAGGTCGGCGTCCGGCAGGATGATGGCGGGATTCTTGGCCTCCAGGCCCAGCACGCAGCGCAGGCGGTGCAGCTTGGGATGGACCTTCTTGAGGGCGTCGGCGGTCCGGCTGGTGCCGATCAGGGCCAGCACGTCGATCTTGCCCGAGGCCATCAACGGCGGGATCACCTGGCGGCCCTCGCCGGTGACGACGTTGACCACACCCCGGGGGAAGACGTCCCGGAACGCCTCGAGCAAGGGCGTGTAGAGCAGCACCCCGTGCTTGGGCGGCTTGAAGACCACGGTGTTGCCCATGATCAGGGCGGGGATCAGGGTGGTGAAGGTCTCGTTCAGCGGATAGTTGAACGGGCCCATGCACAGCACCACGCCCAGCGGGCTCCGGCGGATCTGGGCGAAGATGCCGTCCTGGATCTCGAACCGCGAAGAGGCCCGGTCCAGATCCTTCAGCGCGCCGATCGTGTCGCGGATGTACGTGACGGTGCGGTCGAACTCCTTCGCCGAATCCTCGCGCGACTTGCAGACCTCCCACATCATGAGCGGGATGATGCGGTCCTTCACCTCGCCCATCCGGACGACGAACCGCTCCAGGTGGTCGATGCGCTCGGCCACCGTCATGGTGGGCCAGGGGCCGCGTCCGTGGTCGTAGGCGGCCACGGCGGCGTCCAGGGCCTCGAGGGCGGCCTCTTCGGTAAGCAGGGGATACTCGCCGACCGTCCCAGGTCGGGGTTCCTTGCCGTCACCGACCGGCAGCGGCGAGTAGACCTCTTGCCGGGGTCCGGTCCAGGCGCGCAGTTCGCCGTCGATCAGGTAGCGGTCCAGGACGAGGGGGATGGCCTCGCGCATGTCGGATGGGTACTCGCTCCAGGGGGGGAAGACGTCGGCGATGGCAGGGTTCCTGGTCATGGCGGAAGGCCTTTCTCGGGGGTTCCAGGATACGATTCGGGATCATGTCTTTGGAGCGGCATGATACCACGAACTCGGGTGGGAATATAGATGCCCCAATTATGATCCATGAGACATCAGCCGGGTTCATTCGAACCCAGCTGATTCATGATTCTTCAAATCCACGAATGGCTGCTAGAAGAGCACCAGCGGAAATACCAGGAGGAACAACGAGTACGGAGTCGGGGCGCCGAGATCCTCGGTCGTCCAGCCGCTGCCGTCCGGGATTCCGTCACCGGAGTTCGGGGCGCCGTGGTCGTCGGGGTCCCAGCCGCTTCCGTCCGGGATTCCGTCACCGGAATTGGGGGCGCCGGCGTCCTCCGGATCGGGGCCGAATTGGTTGGAATACCCCGCACCGGCAGCATCGAGGGCGGAAGCGACATCGACCGCTCCGGCCGGGTTGGTTTCGCCGAATGCCGTGGAAATCGCGAGGGTGCCGATCAGCAGCATCATGGTCATGGAAACCGCGGTCTTCATATTTGCTCCTTCCAGGACTGTGATCTCCCCATCGTCGGTCCCTTTGCAATCGGCGATCCAGATCCGACGGCCATCCATGGGGTGAGGTAACGATCAGCCATTGGCGAACATCGCAATGTTGGGTTCTCTGGTAATGAAAGTCGTTGCGCAAATCCCCGCGAGCGCGGCGTAGATCGATCGCAGATTCCTCCGAGCCTTTCCCCACCGCCCAGTTGATGGATCATCCAGCCCATTTGTGGTATACTTAGACATCCGTGGCCACGGTGGTAGTGATTGGCAGCAACCGCTCCGCCCAACTCTCCATCATGGTGGTTGATCGATGCTCCTTCCCGGGTTCATCCCACGATTCGATTCCCCTCGCACGTTTCTGCTGACGCTGCTCCTGCTCGGGTCGGTATGGGTCTGTTCCACCGTCCCGGTTCTTGCCGCCGGGACCCTGACCATCACCTGCCTGGACGTGGGCCAGGGGGACGCCACCCTGATCGAATCGCCCAGCGGCATGACCCTGCTCTTCGACGGCGGGGACAACGGCAAGGGCAGCGGGGTCGTCGTTCCGTACCTTCAGGCCCGGGGGATCACCAGCCTCGACTACATGGCCGCCAGCCACTACCACGCAGATCACATCGGGGGGCTGGACGAGGTCTATGCGGGCATCCCCGTCACCGGGGCCGTCCTGGACCGCGGTTATTCCTACACGACCCTGACCTACGATTCCTACGCCAACGCGGTGGCCTCCCAGCGGCAGACCTGGACGTCCGGCCAGGTCATCGATCTGGGCGAGGGGGTGACCGTGACGTGCGTGGCGCTGAACGGCAACGGGCTGGAGCCCGCACCCTTCACCAACTCCGGCAAGGAGAACGAGTACGACGTCTGTCTGCTGGTACAGTACGGGGGATTCGATTTCTTCGTCGCCGGGGATCTCACGGGCGGAGGGCTCAGCTACGACGACATCGAGTCCAGCGTCGCGCCTCTGAGCGGCGATGTGGACGTCTACCGGGTCAGCCACCACGGCAGCGCATCCAGCAGCAACGCGAACTTCCTGCAGGCCTCCCAGGCGGAGGTCGCCGTCATCTCGGTGGGATCGAATTCCTACGGCCATCCGGCCCAGTCGGTGCTCGATCGCCTCGCGCTGTACGGCAGCTACGTCTACCAGACCGAAGCCGGCAGCGGGGGGACGTTGCCCTCGACGGACCTGAAGGTCGTGGGCGGGCACGTGGTGATCACCACCGACGGCATCCAGCAATACACCGTGTCCGGTGACGCCTGGACCATCGACGAGCCCGGTGCGAGCCCGGTGGATGTCGGCGTGCCTGGAGCCGCTGTCCTGGCCGGCAACTATCCCAACCCGTTCAATCCGATCACGACCATCGTTTTCGAACTTCCCGTCCAGCAGCAGGTGAGGCTGCAGGTGCTTGACCTCCGCGGACGTCTGGTGCGGACTCTCCTGAGCGGCGAGGACCAGCCGGCCGGCAGCAACCGAACCATCTGGAACGGTTGCGACGATGCGGGACGGCAGGTGGCAAGCGGCACCTACTTCTATCGTCTCGAGGCCGGATCGTACCGTGAGACAAAGAGGATGGTTTTGATCAAGTAGGCGAGGTTGACCGGCCCCCCATCCGGTCGTATGATTCCGGCGTATGGTAACTGTTCTCTAGGCAACCGCGCGTCCCGGACTTCACCCGGGTTATCGCTCCCACAGGGAGTGCTCTTTGGCGTGCCGTTGCGCATCCCCGATTCAGAACCAGTGAAGGAAGCGGCTCGGGCGCCCCGTTGCGCGCCTGAACCTTGCCATTAATTGGTCATTCAGGATCGACAGGAGTACAGAACCATGAACCACGACAAGTTGATGCGGATCATCCACGACGTCTTTCACCCTTCGCTTCCGCGGCTGGGTCCGGGCGACGAAGGGAGCACGAGACGGGCGCTGGAAATGCTATACGGTGCCGGCCTGGAGGGTCTCGGTGAGGATTTCCGGGTCCTGGACATCGGCTGCGGAAACGGCGCTCAGACCCTGCATCTGGCGGCGATGCTCCCGGGTCGGGTGACGGCGGTCGACGACCATCAGCCGTACCTGGACGAGCTGGTGCGGCGGGCCAGGGCGCAGGGATTGGCCGACCGGATCGAGACCCGCTGCGCCGACATGACCGGGCTGGATCTGGGGGGCGAGACCTTCGACCTCGTCTGGGCCGAGGGATCGATCTTCGTCATGGGTGTGCCGCAGGCGTTGCCGGCGTGGCGTTCCTTCCTGAAGCCGGGCGGCTGCCTGGGCTTCACCGAGCTGACGTGGATCGAGGATGGGGCCCCGGACGAGTGCCGGGAGTTCTTCGCGGCGGAGTATCCTCCCATGGTGGGCGTCGCCGACCATCTGGCCGCGATCGCCGAGTGCGGCTACGACCTGGTCGGCCGGTTCACGCTGCCGGAATCGTCCTGGTTGGAGTCCTTCTACGATTCGGTGGCCCGGCGGCTGGAAACGTACGAACCGCCCGTCGACGACCCGGAGAGCGAGGCGATCGTCGAGAGGATCCACCGGGAGATCGGGATGTATCGCAAGTACTCGCGCTGGTACGGGTACGTGTTCTTCCTGATGCGAACCCGGGATCGATAGCGGGGAGGCGCTTCCCGTCTTCCCCAAATACTTCCCCCAATAGGACCTCCGGCCCCACGCCTGCATCGCGGGGCCGGAGTAGAATATGGGAATCATTTTCAAATAAGCCATTGACAACACAAAACCCATTGGTACAATAGGTATTCGGCTCGACCGACCACCATCCCTTGATTTCCGCCCGCAATCATCCATTCCGGCCACCCGGGGCAAAGGACCGTCATGATCGGCAAGACCCTTCTCCACTACGAGATCAAGGATGTCCTGGGCAAGGGCGGCATGGGCGAGGTCTACCAGGCCAGGGACGCCAAGCTGGGCCGGGACGTGGCGCTGAAGATCCTGCCCGCCGAGCTGAGCGGCGATCCCGAGCGGGAGGCCCGCTTCCACCGGGAGGCCCGCGCCCTGGCCAGCCTGCAGCATCCCAACGTGGCGTCGGTGTACGGATTCGAGGAAGTCGACGGCCTGCGGTTCCTGGTCATGGAACTGGTGACGGGATCGGAACTGACCCCGCGCATGGACAAGGGTCCCATCCCCGTGAAGGACACCCTGGCCATCGCCCGCCAGCTGGCCGCCGGCCTCGAGGCCGCCCACGAGAACGGGATCGTCCACCGCGATCTGAAACCGGCCAACATCATGGAGACCCCAGAGGGTGAGATCAAGATCCTGGACTTCGGGCTGGCCCAGGCCTGGTTCGGGGACGAGGTCGACCAGAAGAACTCCTCGACCACGCCCACCCTGACCGCCGCCATGACGCAGTTCGGCGCCATCATGGGCACGGCCGCCTACATGAGTCCCGAGCAGGCTCGCGGCGCGGCGGTCGACCGGCGGACCGACATCTGGGCCTTCGGCGTGATCCTCTTCGAGATGCTGACCGGGACCGGGCTCTTCAAGGGCGAGACCATCA
>JAHJTW010000153.1 GCA_018829565.1 bacterium
GGATCATGCGAATCCCCAGAGCGGCGGAAGGCCCACCGCAGGCTCCCGGGCCGTTCGTGGTGCCGGCATCGGGACTGCAGCCGGGAATCACGACGGTCTCCTTCTCGCTCACGAGGGCCCGGCAACACCCGGGCAGCACGCCGGCCTCCAGTTGCTCCACGGCGCCCGGGCACGGTCCCAGGCCGTTTTCGGCCCAGGTTTCAGGCCGGCCTTCGGGGCCGGTCAGGATGATCAGGACCCCGTCGTAGCTGCCGTATTCGACCAGCCTGGCGCCTGCCTCCCGGATGAGGGTCTGGGGATCCCGGGCTTCACGGATCAGCCGGCTGACGGCCCGCAGGGCCAGCAGCACCCGGTTCAGGTGACGGATGCGCTCGGCGGCCTCCTTCTCGAGGCTGATGTCCTCCATCGCGCCCATCACCCCGACCATGGCGCCGGACCCGTCGAGAAGCGGCGCGGTGGACAGGCGGCCGGTGAACCGGCTGCCGTCCTTGCGGAGGCGGACCACCTCCCGGCCGAGGAACCCCTGTCCGGCCTGCAATTGCCTCCGGTACTCCTCGTACTCGGCCTGGTAATCCTCCGGGACGATGGGCAGGGGTCGGCCGAGGATCTCGGTGTCCGACCAGCCGAACACCCGCTCGGCCGAGGAATTCCAGGTCTGGACCCGGCCCCCCGTGTCGATGCTGTACAGGGCGACCGGAGAGCAGGCGATCAAGGAGCGCAGGTATTCCTCCCTGGTCCGCAGGTCATCCGTGCGGGCGGCCACCTGCCGGCGCAGTGACCAGGACCAGGCCAGGACCACGAGCAGGATCGCCAGCAGTGCGCCGAGTCCCAGGGCGGCCCGGCGCAGGAGCTCGGGGGTCAGCAGGTGGTCCTCGCGGTAGACGCCGAGCCACTTCTCCCGGATGCGGCGGTACTCGCCGCTTTCCTCCAGGGCCTTGAGCCCTTCCCCGAACTGGGCGAGCAGGGCCTTGTTTCCGTTGCGCACGGCGAAGCAGTAGTCGGGGGAAAGCAGGGGGCGGCGGCCGATCTCCAGGTCGGTCCACCCTTCCTTTTCGATCCAGTACAGGGCGGTCAGGCGGGAGACCAGAGCGACGTCCTGCCTGCCCTCGACCACCTCCTGCAGCGCCTTGCCCTGGGACTCGACCGTCGTCAGGCCCTGCTGCAGGCCGTGATCGAGGGCGAAGTCATGCATGATGTCCCCGGTTTCGGCGACGATCCGCAGTCCCTGGAGACCCCGGGGATCCTCGGGAGGCCGCACGGGCCCCTGCCGGTGAACCACCGCCACGCAGGAGTTCACCAGGTGGGGCTGGCTCAGGTCGAAGCTGAGGTCCCGCGCCGGGGAATAGAACATCCCCTGCACCACGTCGATCCTGCCGTCGAGCAGGGCGGAGGTGATCTCGGGCCAGGGGCCCAGCCGGATGTCCACCTCGACGCCCACCTGCCTGGCGATCGCGCGGGTCAGGTCGACGTTGAAACCGGTCGGCCGGCCGATCTCGTCCAGATATTCGTAGGGGGGATAGTCCCGGTCGCCGCCCACCAGGATGGGCCGGTCCGAAGGAAGCTCCAGGGCGGCGAACCACTTGTGATGCAGGTGGCGGAAGGTCCCGTCGGCCATGACCAGGGCCAGCCCCTCGTTGAGCATGGCCAGGGTCTCGCGGTCCCCTTCCTTGACGGCGAAGCAGAAGTCCTGCCGGAAGTCCTCGAGAGGCCTGGGCACGATCTCCAGACCATCCAGTCCGGCCTGGGTGATCAGACGCAGGGCGACCAGGTGCTGGCTGACCACGGCGTCGTGGCGCCCGTCGGCCAGTTCGCGGAGGGCCTCCTGGAAGCTGGACGTGGTCCGGATGGTCAGGTCGATGTCCTGGCGCCTGAGGTATTCCTCGGCGTTGTCGCCCTGCATCACGGCGACGGTGCGCCCCGCCAGGTCGGCCATGCCGTGGATGCCGGAAGTGCCCCTGCGCACCACGATGGCCCCGTGCATCGTCATGTAGGGGAAGGTGAAGTCGAAGAAGTCCTCCCGCTCGGGCGTGCGTCCCACCAGGGGCAGGACCGCCACCTCGCCCCGCTCGAGCCACCCGCGGACCTCGGGCCAGGGCCCCGTCCGGAAGGTGACGTCGCGGTCCACGGCGGCCAGGGCGGCGCGCAACAGCTCGACCGAGAATCCGTCCGGCGACCCGTCGGGTTTCACGAGGCAGAAGGGAGGATAGTCGCTCTCACAGGCCGAGGGGACCACCTCGCGGGGGGCGGGGGCCTGCTCGCCGCCGGTCTCGGCAGGGTCGGGATTCCCGGAGGAGGGGGAGGCCAGGAGAGCGAGGAGGAAGGCGAGGGTCAAAATTTTCCGCATGACAGCTCCGTAAGGGGAATTCCGGTGGATCATGACTGCATCCTATCATCGGAACATCTTCAGGGAAAGCATGGGAAATGGGCCAGGGGACGGTTTTCGCCCCCGGTGCGGGGCCGGGTTCTGGCGCAGGATTTCGGCGGTCTTCATAAATTTGGATAAAGGGATCCTTTTCTCCTTTTCTTGCGGCTCCCAATAGACTACAATTTTACTAGGAATAGATCCCGACCCCGGTCCGGGCTCTCCAGCTCCTGGGCCGGGGAGCCCGCGGGGGTGGAAGACCCGGTGCGCGGGGATGCCTTCCCTTCTCTGGAGGAGGCCCCGCCCGCAAAGGAGATCGACGATGACTGGAAGACTTGGTCCGATCCTGCTGGCAGCCTTCATCCTGGCCGGTCTGGCCGGCTGCAAGTCCGGTTCGGAGGAAAAGGCGGCCGGCGGGAGCCCCGCGGAGATCGCTGCGGCATTGAACGAGGGACCCAGAGCAGCGGAGTCCATGACCCTCAACCCGGGGCTGGCCTCCTGGGGCGAGCAGCTCTTCAAGGACAAGGCCTGCGTGACCTGCCATGCGGTGGGCGAGCGGAAGCAGGGGCCCGACCTGGCCGGCGTGGCCGACCGCCGCACCGAGCGCTGGATGAAGCGCCAGATCATGGACCCCGAATGGATGCTCAAGAACGATCCCATCGCCCGCGGGCTGATGGCCGAGTACGCCCTGCAGATGGCCAACCAGCAGGTCAAGGACGCCGAGGCCAACGCCCTGATCCAGTACCTGCTGCGCGAGACCCTGGCCGGGCGGTGATGCGCCTGGCCACGATCCATCGACATTCAGGAAGGAGACCATGATGCGCCGATTCCCGACCCCAGACCGGATCCTGATGGTGTTCGCGGCGGCGGCCCTGGCGGGGCTGCTGGTCAACGGTTGCAACGGCGGCGGGGGCGGGGCGGGCGACGCTACCGGGGACGCGGCCCGGCGGGTCTACGTGGCCCCCGGCGAATACGACGACTACTACGCCTTCCTCTCGGGCGGCCACTCCGGCCAGGTGTTCGTCTACGGGCTGCCCAGCGGCCGCCACCTGAACACCATCCCCGTGTTCACTCCCGAATCAGCGAGCGGGTGGGGCTTCGACGAGGACTCCAAGGCCATGCTGGGCGGCTTCCTCTGGGGTGATGCCCACCATCCGGGCCTCTCGGAGACCGCCGGCGACTACGACGGCCGCTGGTTGTTCATCAACGACATGGCCAACGCCCGCATCGCCCGCATCGACCTGGACGTGTTCAAGACGAAGCAGATCATCGGACCGTTGCCGAACGTCTCGGCCAACCACGCCTCGACCTTCGTGACCGAGAACACCGAGTACGTGTTCGCAGCCAGCCGCTTCTCGGCCCCGGTGCCCAACACCTACCAGTCCATCGCCGACTACAAGAACAAGTTCAACGGCGTGATCGCGGCGGTGGCCATCGCCGGGGACGGGACCATGAGCCTGGACTTCGAGGTGCTGACCCCGCCCTTCCACTGGGACAAGTCCGACGCGGGCAAGGGCCCCAGCCACGGCTGGGTCTTCTTCTCCTGCTACAACTCCGAGCAGGCCTACACCAAGCTCGAGGTCAATGCGAGCCAGAACGAGCGCGACTTCATCGCGGCGGTGGACTGGCGCAAGGGCCGCGAGGCCGTGGCCGCAGGCAAGTACAAGGTGATCGAAGGGGCCAAGGTCATCGACCCGGCCGAGGTGCCGGGTCTGATGTACCTGCTGCCCACGCCCAAGTCCCCCCACGGGGTGGACGTCGACCCTTCGGGCACCCGGATCATCGGCAACGGCAAGCTGGCGGCCGTGACCGTGGTCCACAGCTTCGAGAAGTTCCAGCAGGCGGTGACCGACAAGGACTTCATCGGGGAGTACGGCGGCATCCCCGTGGTGCGGTACGAGGCGACGAGAGTGGCCGAGGTCCCGGTGGGGCTGGGCCCGCTGCACACCCAGTTCGACGGCCGCGGCTTCGCCTACACCAGCCTGTTCCTGGACAGCCAGGTGGCCAAGTGGAGCCTCGACACCTACGAGGTGGTGGACAAGGTGGACGTCCATTACTCCATCGGGCACCTGACCGCCAGCGAGGGCGACACCAGGCATCCCACCGGCGAGTGGCTGCTGGCGCTGAACAAGATCTCCAAGGACCGCTACCTGCCCATGGGGCCCACCCACCCGGAGGGGGCCCAGCTCATCGACCTGACCCGGCCGACCATGGAGCTGATCCTGGACATCCCCACCTACATGGAGCCCCACTACGGGCAGATCATCAAGGCGGACAAGCTGATCCCCAACGTCAAGGTGATCTTCCCCATCGAGGAGAACCACCACGCCCACCGCGCCCTGAACGAGGAGGAGACCAGCATCGTGCGCGACGGCAAGGACGTGCACGTCAAGATGGTGGCGGTGCGCACCCACTTCTATCCCGACACCCTGACCATCGACCTGGGCGAGACCGTGTACTTCCACGTGACCAACGTGGAGCAGGACCGGGACATCGCCCATGGCTTCGGAATCCTGCGCAGCAACGTCGACTTCCAGATCGAGCCGGGCGAGACCAAGACCGCCAAGTTCAAGCCCGAGAAGGCGGGGATCTACCCCTTCTACTGCTCGAACTTCTGCTCGGCGCTGCACCAGGAGATGCAGGGATACCTGGCGGTGCGGCCTTGATGGAAAGGACGTACAGGTGACCGCCAGGAACGAAAGGCGGCGGGGCGGTCGCGGGACCGCCCCCGCCGGGGCGTTGCGGGGCGCCGTGGGCTACGCCAACGGGCGCCTGCTCCGGTGGCAGCGCCTGCTGGTGGGCATGGTGGCCGTGGCGCTTTTGCCGGTGATGTTCCTGCCCGTGCTGCCCATCTGGCGGATCCACATGGTGGCGCCCCAGTACCGCGAGGGCCTGGAGATGCGCATCTACGCCGACGACGTCAGGGGCGACCTGCGGAACATCAACATCCTGAACCACTACATCGGCATGCAGCAGATCTCGGCGGAGAACTTCCCGGAGTTCGACTACCTCCCCCATGCCATCACCGCCTTCGGAGCCCTGGCGCTGGTGGCGGCCTGGGTGGGCCGGCGCTGGCTCGCGTTCCTGGGCTGGCTGGGATTCACGGTGTTCGGCACCGTCATGATGCTGCACTTCGCGGGCTGGCTGCACGATTACGGCACCAACCTCGACCCCAAGGCCGCCCTGGACTTCGGGGCGTTCACCCCGCCGTTGCTGGGGACCAGCGTCAAGGGCAACTTCGTGGTCAGCTCCTGGCCCCACGCCGGGGGCTACATCCTGGTGCTGGCCGGCCTGCTGGGCCCCGTGCTCGCCTTCGCCGACCTGTGGCCGGCGTGGCGGCGCCGCGGGCGCTCGGGGGCCCTCCTGCTGGTGGCGATGGCGGCCCTCACGTTCCGCGGCGGACCCGCCTTTGCCGCCGAATTCGTGGACTACCGCCAGGCCCCCCGGATCAGTCCCCTGCAGGATCTGGTGAACGCGGCGGCGCCGGGCGATACGTTGACCCTGCCGGTCGGGGTGCATCTCGGGCAACTGGTGATCGACCGGCCCCTGGTGGTGGTGGGGACGCCGGCGACCGTCCTGGACGGCGAGGGCCGCGGCACGGTGGTGGTCGTCAAGGCCGCCGGCACGGTGCTGCGGGGATTCGCCGTGCGGAACAGCGGCTACGACCTCCTGCTGGACGATGCGGCGGTGCTGCTCGACGAGTCCGACGGCGTGCTGTTGGACCGCCTGGTCATCGAGGACGCCAACCACGGCATCTACGTGCGGAACGCCCTGAAGCCGGTGATCCGCGAGTGCCGCCTGACCGGCCGGCGCGGCCGGGTCCACCAGGAGAACCACGGCAACGGGGTCCACATCTGGCATGCCCGCGGGGCCCTCATCGAGGGCAACGACGTCTCCGCCCACCGCGACGGCATCTACCTGTCCTTCGCCGAGGAGGCCACCGTCACGGGCAACCTGTTCCACGGGCAGGACCGCTTCGGCCTGCATTCCATGTACAGCCAGCGCAACGTGATCACGGCGAACCTGTTCACGGCCAACACGGCCGGCACCGCCCTGATGTTCAGCAACCGCATGCTGATGGAGGGCAACCTGTTCGCCCACAACCGGGGCCACCGGACCTACGGGCTGCTGCTGCGGGACTGCAGCGACTCGCGCTTCGTCCACAACCGGCTGGTCGACAACACGGTCGGCCTGTTCCTGGACGGCTCGAACCGCAACATCTTCACAGGCAACACGATCTCGGAATCGGGGTGGGGCGTGATCGCCTACAGCAGCTCCGAGGACAACGAGTTCACCCGCAACAACTTCCTGGACAACGACTACCAGATGTCCCTGGACATGCGCCGCACCAGAAACCGCCTGCAGGTGGACGGGGTGGGCAACTTCTGGAGCGACGCCCGACCCTACGATCTGGACGGCGACGGGCTGGGAGACGCGCCCCACCAGCCCGTCGGGTTCTTCGCCTTCGTCAGCAAGCAGTTCCCCGACCTGACGGTGTTCGCCGGTTCGCCCGCGGTCGTGGCCCTGGACCTGGCCCAGCGCTCGTTGCCGGCCCTGCAGCTGACCGAACTGGTCGACCCGCATCCCCTGCCCGCGCCGGTGCCGCTGCCGCCCTACACCGGGCCTCCGCTCCCGCTGACGGGCGGGACCGAAGACGCAGGGAGGTTGCCCCTGGCCCTGGCCTCGCTGGCCGGGACGGGCGCCGGCCTGGCGGTTCTGCGGAGGCGGCGATGATCACGGCCGCAGGGCTGCAGAAGAGGTACGGGGCGGTGCACGCCCTGCGCGGGGTGGATTTCACGGTGCGGGAGGGGGAGACCTTCGGCATCATCGGCCCCAACGGCGCGGGCAAGACCACCCTTCTGAAGGTGCTGCTCGGGCTGGTGCGTCCGGATTCCGGAACCGTGGCCATCGCCGGGGTGGATCTGGCCGCCGATCCGGTGCGCCTGCGGCGGTCGGTGGGCTACGTGCCCCAGCGGGACGGGTTCGACGAGGGGGCCACGGGCCGGGAAGCCCTGGAATTCCTGGCCGGCCTGCGCGGGGTGCCCCGGGACGAGGTCGCCGAGCGCGCCGCGGCGGTGGGCGTCGGCAAGCTGCTGGACCGCCCCGTGGGGACGCTGTCCGGCGGCCAGCGCCAGCGCCTGAGCGTGGCGGCCTCCCTGCTGGGGGATCCGCCGGTCCTGCTGCTGGACGAACCCACGGCCAGCCTGGATCCCCGCGCCACCGCGGCGTTCCGGACCCTGGTCGCCGAACTGGCGGCGGCGGGGCGGACGGTCGTGCTCTGTTCGCACTTGCTGGACGACGTGGAGCGCCTGTGCGGGCGCGTGATGGTGCTGCTGGACGGCAGGGTGGCCGCGGTCGAAACGGTGGACCGCCAGGCCGCGACCCGGCCCCCCGGGGGGCTGGAAGCCCGTTTCCTGGCGGCGGTGGGCACGGAGGAGGTGGACGAGGAGGATGACGATGACGATCACAAGTAGGATCCCGGCTGTCCTGTTCGTGGCGGTCGCACTGATGGGATGCGGGGGTGCTGCGGACGATGGTCCCCCCGACCTTTCGGGCGGCGACCTGCGCTGCGCGGCCTGCGGAATGGCCGTGGCCGATCCCCGCTACGCGGCTGCGATCCGCACTCCCGAAGGGGAAATCGCGGCTTACGACGCCATCGAGTGCGCCGTGCGCGACCTGCGGACCCGGACCGGCGCCCGCGCCCCGGCGGAGATCTGGCTGTCCGACCTGCAAACGGCTGCGTTGCACCCGGCGGCGCGGATGACCGTGGTCCTGGCGGACTACCCCTCGCCCATGGGGGGCGGCTACGCTGCTTTCGCCGACCCGTCCGTGGCCGCAGCCGAGGCCGATCGCCGGGCCGGAGTGGCGGGCTCCCTCGATCAGTTCATCGCCGGGGCCCTGCGCCGGCCCGGGAGCTGAGCGTGAAAGGACTGGGCATCGTGGCCCTGGCGGCGCTTCTCGGAGCGGCAGGGCTGGCCCTGCTGGCCGATCGGCTGGGCGGCCGGGGTCCGCAGGAGGCGCCGCCTGCGCCTGCGCCCGTCCACGAGGCGGCCATCGAACTGACCGCCGACGGCATGATCCCACCCAAGCTGCGCGTGCCCAAGGACCACGAGCTGCACCTGCTGGTCAGGGCGGCCCCCGACTCTCCCGAGGGGATCCTCACCGTGGGCGGCTACCCCGATCCCTCGGTCGCCGTGGACATCGGACCGGGCTCGTCCCGGGAAATGGTCTTCCTGTGCGACCGGCCCGGGGACGACTTCGCCTTCCTGCTGGGGGGGCGGGTGGTCGGCCGCCTGGAAGTCACCGGCAGCCATCTCGAGGACGGTCACCAGTGAACGGGTGTCTGATGGTGGCGCGCGAAAGCCTCCGCCGGGTGTCGGCCGCCCGGGCGATCCTGCTGTTCGCCGTGCTGTTCGGCGCCCTGGCCCTGGGGCTCAGCTTCTTCGGCCTGGCCGGGCAGAGGGCGTCGGGGTTCCAGGGCTTCGCCCGCCTGACGGCGAGCCTGCTCAACCTGGTGGTCTACGTGGTCCCCCTGATGGCCCTGATGGTGGGCACCACCGAGGTGGCGGGCCGCCTGCATCACCTGTCGGTGGTCCTGGCCCAGCCGGTGGGCCGGACGGCGGTGCTGCTGGGCAACTACCTGGGCGTGGCCGGGGCCCTGGCGGCTGCCCTGGTGATCGGCCTGGGTGCGGCCGGAGTGCTGGTGGCCCTGCAGACCTCGACCGCATCGGTCGGCGGATTCCTGGCCCTGGTGGCCACGGCCCTGGCGTTGCTGCTGGCGTTCCTCGCCGTGGCGTTCCTGCTGGGGGTGGTGTTCCTGGACCGGCTGCGGGCCATGGGCGCGGCGGTGGTGTTCTGGTTCGCGGCGGTGGTGGGTTACGACCTGGCCGTGATCGGCGTCAGCTCCCTGTTGAAGGGGGTGGCGCTGAAGACGGTGCTGCTGCCGGCGATCCTCCTCAACCCCGTGGACCTGGCCCGGGTCATCGTGACGTTGGCCGGGGGCCGGGGCGCCCTCTTCGGGCCGGCGGGAGCCGCCCTGGTGGACGTGTTCGGGGGACCGGGGGGAACCGCCCTGGCGGCGGGGGCCCTGGCGCTCCACGTCGTGTTGCCCCTCGGGGCGGCGGTCGTGGTGTTCCGGCGGAGGGATCTGTAGGGTCCGCTTGACCGGGGAGGGGGCGAAGACACCCCTTCATTTCGATCAATCAGACACCAGCCGGGTTCGCCCGAACCCGGCTGATTCATGATTCTTCAAATCCCGAGGCCGGCCCGCAGCGGAGGAAAGGGGTTTGTTCTTCGACTATGAAGGTTCGGACCAGGTCTGATGTCATGATTCCGCAGGGGGTCGTCGATCGGCCTTGACCCCCCGCAACCTGTCCCGCGCCGAATCCCCCAGCCGCCCCATGGCGTAGATCACGAGCATCGACAGCAGCATCCCCGCCGCCACGTCCACGACGTAGTGGTAGCGGCAGTAGACCGTCGACATGCACAGCAGGACGAACAGCAGGGTCATCCACCAGCGGTGGCGGGGGAACCACACCCAGGTGTGCCACCAGGGGACGAACGAGGCGGCCACGTGGGACGAGGGGAAGGCGGCGCCCAGGATGGCGCCGTTTTCGTGGATGTGGCGCATGATGTCCGTGAAGATCCAGCCGCCCACGTCCACGTACCCCGCGCGGAAGTACTTGGGCCCCCAGGCGGGAAACAGGGTGTAGAACGTGTAGCAGATGAGCATGACCGCGCTGAGGTCGCGCACGAAGGCGCGCACGGCGTCCCAGCGCAGGTCGCGGGGGACGCCGCGGGCCCGGAACACCAGCACCAGGAAGATCACCGCCAGGAAGTAGTAGCTGAAGTAGGCGAACTCCATCAGCTCGTGGAACCAGGGCCAGGGCCAGGTGCGGGACCACTCGAGGCTGGGCTGGAAGCCGAAGATCTTCTGCTCCAGGTCGATCAGGGCTGGATCCAGGCTGTTCTCGAAATCGAAGAAGATCAGGCCCAGGTATTCCATCTCGGCGTAGAACATGGGGAAGATGGCCGGCAGGTAGGCCTCGCCGAGGATGCGCGGCAGGAACCGGCGGCGCGAACGCAGCCAGGGGGGGATGAACCAGATGGCCAGGGCCAGGGCGCCGTGCACCAGGGCGTTGGTCCACGGGCTGGGGAAGACCGAGGGCTTGAGCACGGGATAGAAGGCGCTGATCAGCAGGTAGGCCACGGCGTAGCGGTCGATGTTCATCCGCCGCAGGGACAGGTGGGTCAACCGGCGCCTCAGGGTCACAGCCATCCTTCTTCCCGGTAGAAGGCCAGGGCGTCGGCGAGACCGGGGCCCAGGCGGTGCCGCGCCTCGAATCCGGTCGCCTCGCGCAGCCGCGACCCGTCGCAGACCCAGCCCGGGACCTCCAGGTCACGGAGGCGGTCGCGGCGAAGGACGGACATCCCGCCGCGCGTCAGGGGCCTCAGGACCGTGGCGACCGTCTTGAGCAGTCCCAGGGGGATCACCACGGTGCGCACCCGCCGGCCGCAGGCTTCGCCCAGGGCATCGGCCAGCCCGGCCCAGGTGTAGCCGGCCCGGCCGTCGTCCACGAAGAACGTCCCGGTGGCCGTGGGGGTCGCGACCAGGGCCACGGCGGCCCGGGCGGCATCGCGGCCGTCCACCAGGGACAGGCCCTGCATCGGACCGCCGAAGCGGGCCGTCCAGCCCCACCGGGCGGCCTTCAGCAGGGGAAGAAAGCCCCGGTCGCGCGGTCCGTAGAGGGCGGGCGGGCGCAGGACCAGGCAGCGGAAGGGCCAGCCGCGGCCGACCAGTTCCTCGGCGGCAGCCTTGCTGCGGCCGTATCCGGTGATGGGGCGGCAGGGGTCGTCCTCGCGGGCGGGGCGGTCCAGGCCCGCAGGCCCGTGGGCGGCGAGGCTGGACACCAGCAGGAAGGCCCGGTCGCCGGCGCCCCCGCCCCAGGTTTCACGGCAGGCCTCCAGCAACACCTCGGTCGAGTGCACGTTGGCCTGGAAGTAGGCGGCCTCGGAATCGGCCGCGACCAGGCCCGCGCAGTGGATGACCGCCGCGGCGTCCTGGACGAACGCCTGGCAGGCCACCGGCGATCCCAGGTCGACGTCGACGATCTCCAGCCCCTTGCCGGAGAGCCAGCGGCGATCGCTGGTCGGCCGCACCGCGCACCGCACGCGCCACCCGGCTTCCAACAGCGCGTCGGCGATGTGGCTGCCGAGGAAGCCGCTGCCGCCGGTCAGGGCGGCCAGGGGCCGGGCGTTGGGGGCAGGGGAGTCCATCACACCGGCCGTTCGTAGACGCGGTAGGTCTTGTAGCGGTCGCCGCCGTAGCCCTCGAGGATGCGGTTCATGGGGATGTTGTCCTCGAGAATCCACGAGCACTCGCCGGCGGTGATGCCGCGGGCGAAGGCGGCCTGCATCGTCCTGAAGACCATGGCCACGTCCACGCCCAGCTTGCGGTGCTCGGACAGCACGCCCATCAGCGGGGTGCGCGCGTACCGGATGCGCCGCTTGGCCAGCAGGAACTTCAGCCAGCCGAAGGGCAGCAGCCTGCCCTTCAACGGCTGCAGCGCCTGGTTGAAGTCGGGGATGGTCAGGCTGAACCCGATGGGCCGGCCGTCCAGCTCGGCGATGAGCAGGAATTCGGGGTCGACCATGGACTTCATGTCCTTGGCCATGTAGGCGAACTCCGCGTCGTCCATGGGGATGAACCCCCAGTTGCGGCTCCAGCATTCGTTGTAGAGCTCGCGGACCAGCCCGGCCTCGGCGAAGAAGTTCTTCATGTCGAAGGGACGGATCACCAGACCCGGCCGCTCGAGGATGCGGTCGATCATCTGCCGCATCTTCTCCGGGACCTCCCCGCGGGTGCGGATCTCCCAGGCGAACAGGTCCTTCACCCCGGTCAGGCCGAAGTCCTCGAGCTGCTTCTCGTAGTAGCGGGGATTGTAGGGCATGCCCAGCACCGGGCGGTCGAAGCGGCCGGCGACCTGGAGCCCGTACCAGTCGTGGTTCGAGGTGAAGCAGCCGGGACCGCGCATGACCTCCATGCCGCGCCCGGCGATCCAGGCCCGGGAGGTCTCGAGCAGGGCGGCGGCTGCCTCGGCGTCGTCCTCGACCTCGTAGAAGCCGAAGAAACCCACCTTCTCGTTCCAGTGCTCGTTGTTGTAGCGGTCGATGCAGGCGGCGATGCGCCCCAGGATGCGGCCGTCCCGGCGCGCCAGCCACAGCTGCGATTCGGCATGGTCGTGGAAGGGGTTCTTCCTCTTGTCGAAGAAGTGCTTCTGTTCGCTCAGCAGGGGGAAGACCTGGTTGGGGTCGTCGCGGTAGATGTGGTGCGGGACCTTCAGGAAGGCGTCCAGTTCGGCCGGGGACTGCACCGGCTGGATGGTCACGGCCATGGTCATGCTCCTTGCGGAAAAGCCCGGGCCCCCTGCGGGATCCCGGGCTGTTCGAGCGGCAAGCCCGGATCAGGCGGGGATGATCCCCAGTTCCCTGCCCACCTTGACCATGATGTCCATGGCCTTGTGGATCTCGTCCTCGGTATGGGTGGCCATCAGGCTCAGGCGGATCAGGGCGTTGCCCTGCTCCACCGCGGGGCTGACCACCGGGTTGACGAAGACGCCCTCGTCGATGAGCCGGCGGCACATCTTGAAGGCCATCATGTCCTCGCCGACCACGGCGGGGATGATGGGCGTCTCGCTCGGACCGGTGTCGAAGCCGGCGTCATCGAGGCGCTCCCGCATGATGTCGTTGTTCCGCCAGAGGGCCTCGTGTCGCCAGGTCTCCTCGAGCATGACGTCCACCGCCGCGGAGACCGAGGCCACCGAGGCGGGGGGCATGCTGGCCGAGAACATCAGGGCCCGGGCCACGTGCTGGATGTAGTGGATGGTGTCCGCGTCGCTGGCGATGAAGCCGCCGACCGAGGCCAGGGACTTGCTGAAGGTCCCCATGATCAGGTGGACCTGGTCGGTCAGGCCGAAGTGGTTGCACGTGCCGCGGCCGTGGTCGCCGAGCACGCCCACCCCGTGGGCGTCGTCCACCATCACCACCGCATCGTACCTGGCCGCGAGCTCGACGATTTCAGGAAGCCTGGCGATGTCGCCCTCCATGGAGAACACGCCGTCCACGATGATCAGCTTGTTCATGCCGACGTCGTTCTTCAGGACGAGTTCCAGGTTCTCCATGTCGTTGTGCTTGAACTTGCGCACGTCGGCGAAGCTGAGCCGGGCGCCGTCGATGATGGAGGCGTGGTCGGTGCGGTCGACGACGATGATCTCGTTGCGGCCGGCCAGGGAGCTCAGGACCCCCTGGTTGACCATGAACCCGGTGGAGAAGACCAGGGCCTTCTCCTTGCCGACCAGGGCGGCCAGCTTCTCCTCGAGTTCGATGTGGATGTCCAGGGTCCCGTTGAGGAAGCGGGACCCGGCGCAGCCGGTCCCGTACTTGGCGATCGCCTCCCGGGCGGCTTCCTTGACCCGGGGGTGGTTCGTCAGCCCCAGGTAGTTGTTGCTGCCCAGCATGATGACTTCCCGACCCTTGTACCGGACCGTGTTCTCCTGGGCCGACTCGATGACCCTGAAGTAGTTGTACAGGTCGGCGGCCATCAGATCCTTGGCCGGACGGAACTGGTGAACCTTGTCGAGAAGCCCCATGCGTTTCCACTTCCTTGAAATAACAAAGAGCGAGGGCGCATCACGCCCCGCCTTCCGGATCCTGAGGCTCCGAAAATAGCCCCCTGCCGGGATCCAGACAACTAGAAAACCTCGGCGGCGAAGACCTGGAAGCGGGCGCCCTGCCGCCAGGCGTCACGTCCGAGACCGGCCTTGAGGCTCAGGTGGTCCAGGGTCGTCTCCAGATCCCACCCCTGTTCGGACGCGACCTGGGGCAGGAAGACGGACCGGCGGCCCGAATGTTCCAGCACGATGCCGTGGCGGCCGATCTCGATGGCCTCGGGGCCGGGCACGGGCGTCAAGGGCGTCAGGGCCGAGATCTCCAGCTCCAGATGGCCCAGTTCCCCGGCGCCGACGGGCTCGAAACGCGGATCGCCGACCGCCGCGTTGGCCGCGTTCTCGACCACCGCCTGCACCAGCGGCTCGATCCCCTCGATGAATCCGATGCATCCCCGCAGCTGCCCGCCGCTGGTCAGGGTGACGAAGGCGCCCCGTTCGCGGCGCAGGGCCGGCCCGATGACGAAACCGGTGTCGGCGGCGACGCGGTCGGGGTCCGGCGCAGGCAATCCGGTCGCCGCCGCGGCCACGGCCCGGCTGGCAAGCTCGCGCAGGAAGGCCTTGTCGGCGGGGGTGAGGTCACCGCCCGTGCTTTCACTCATGGGCTGGTCCTTCCGGGGGGGATCCGGTCCCGCTGCAGATCAGCAGGGCGGCGTAGCTGACGGAAAGGGAGTAGTCGCCGTCGCGGTCGGCGCTGCGGGCGTAGTCGAGCAGGGCGGCTTCGTATCCGGCGGGAAGGCCGCAGGCCAGCGCCAGGGCGGCGGCCTCGAGCCCGCACATGGTGATGCCGGTGCTGTTCCCGTACTCCACCAGACCCGTCGGCTCGTTGCCCAGGATCTTCAGGATGGCGCCGGCGTCCAGCCGCTCGATCTGCTCGGGCACGTCCCGCCTGAAGGGGACGTACCCGAACGAGGCGCCGTAGTGGGTGAAGTCGGTGGAGACGAGCAACAGGTCGTCCTCGCCGAGGATGGCGCGCAGCGCGGCGGCGGCTTCCCGGCGGCGATCCTCGCCCAGGCGGGGCACCAGCATGGGGACGAGGGAAGGCGGCGTCTCGGGGCGCAACCGCTGCAGGAACGGCAGCTGGATCTCCACGGCGTGCTCGTCGGCGTGGGCTCGGTCGTCGACCGCGAAGGCCGGGCAGGCCGCCAGGGCCGCCACGGCCGCCGTGTCGACGGGCAGGGTCCCCAGGGGGGTGGCGAAGGCCCCGGCTCCGCTGAGGGCGATGCGGTCGATGGCGACCCGGTGATTGGGGGCCAGGAGGAACACCCGGTTCCAGCGGGAATCCCGCACCAGCCCGAAGGCCTTGCCGGCGGTCGGGGCGCTGTAGGGGTAGCCGGCGTGAGGGACCACGGCGATCAGGGGCCGGCCCGATGGCCGCAGCGCCGGGTCGGCCAGGTCCAGGCACCGGTCCACCTCCCGGGCCAGGACGACCGGGTCGCCGGGATACCAGGACCCCGCGAGGACGGGAGGGCGGACGGCGGTCACGGGGCGGCCTCCAGGGGGAAATCCGGGTTGGAACCTCAGGACTTACGGCGTATCATATAGCAGGACTGGACAAAAGGGTATCCCCAACCCCTCAAGGAGGGCCGATTTGAATATCAAGCAGAACCTCAAGGGCGAGATCATGGTCCTGAACCTGTCCGGCAAGATCATGGGCGGGCCGGATCACGAGAAGTTCCAGAGCGAGATCAAGACCCTGGTCAGCGATGGGTACGTCGACGTCCTGCTGGATCTGAGCAAGGTCAGCTGGGTGAACTCCACGGGTCTGGGGATCCTCGTGTCCGCCTACCATACGCTGAAGAAGAACGGCGGCACCCTGAAGATCTGCAGCGTGAGCGACCGCATCGACAACATCCTGAACGTCACCCAGTTGAAGCTGGTCTTCGAGACCTTCGAGGATTGCGAATCCGCCCTGGCTTCGTTCGGCCAGGGATGACCACCGAGGAAGCTACCTTCCGCAATCCGGCGCTGACCGTCGACGGGGTCGTCGTCCATGACGGTCAGGGCGGACCGGCCGTCCTGCTGATCCGCCGCGGCTTGCCGCCCTTCGCCGGCTCCTACGCCCTGCCGGGTGGATTCGTGGAGTACGGGGAGGACATCGCCGACGCCATCCTGCGCGAGATCGCCGAGGAAACCGGCCTCAGGGGTGTCGCTTTCACGCAGTTCCGGGCCTTCGGGTCGCCCGGCCGGGATCCCCGCGGCCACACCGTGTCCATCGTCTACACGGCGGTCCTGCGGGGGGAGCGGCCCCCGGTCGCGGGGGGGGACGATGCGGCGGAGGCGCGGTGGTTTCCGGTGGGAAATCTGCCGGACCTGGCCTTCGACCACGGGGAAATCCTGCACCAGGCCCTGACAGCCCTGTCATTTCTCAAGGAGTCCGAATCGTGAGCAGCAAGTTGAATCCGGAAACGGTCATGGAGGCCCTTCGCCAGGTCAAGGTTCCCGGCACCAGGGTGGACGTCGTCTCCGTCAACCTCATCGGCGAGATCAAGGTCACCGGCGGCGAGGTCGTCGTTTCGGTGGTCAAGACGACCGAGAAGGACGAAACCATCACCGCGGTCCGGGAGGGCGTCGCCCAGGTCGTCTCGGCGCTGCCGGGCGTCCTGAAGGTGGACGTTCCGGTGGACGACCGGTCAGCCCCGAAGCGCAAGGCCCCCGCCGGTCCCCACGGCCAGTCCCCCGATCCCTTCGCCGATCGCAAGAAGCTGCCGGGTGTCGGTCGCATCATCGCCGTGGCCAGCGCCAAGGGCGGCGTCGGCAAGTCCTCCGTCGCGGTGAACCTGGCTCTGGCCCTGCGGGACCGCGGCCACCGGGTCGGCCTGCTCGATTCCGACGTTTACGGCCCCAGCATCCCGACCATGCTGGGAGTCACCGGGATGCCCGAGGTCACCGCCGACCGCAAGATCTTCCCCGTCGAGTCTCACGGCCTGCAGGTCATCAGCATGGGCCTGCTCATGCCGCCCGACCAGCCGGTCATCTGGCGCGGCCCCCTGGTGTTCGCGGCGGTCAAGCAATTCCTCAAGGACGTCCAGTGGACCGGTCTGGACTACCTGGTCGTGGACCTGCCCCCCGGAACGGGCGACGCGCAGCTCACCCTCGTCCAGCAAGTTCCCCTGAGCGGCATCGTCATGGTCACCACTCCCCAGGAAGTGGCCCTGGCCGACGTGCGCCGTGGGATCAAGATGTTCCGGGACGTGGACGTGCCGGTCCTGGGCATCGTGGAGAACATGAGCTACTTCATCTGCCCGGGCTGCGGGGACAAGCACGACATCTTCGGCCTCGGCGGGGGCGCCGGTGTGGCCGCGCAGTTCGGTCTGCCGCTGCTGGGGGAAATCCCCATCGATCCGCTCATCCGCAAGGGGGGCGATGCGGGCAAGCCCGCGGTGGACCAGGGCGACAGCCCCACCCGCGAGGCGTTCCTGGCCCTGGCGGCCAGGGTGGAGGAACTGGCCGTGGATCAGGCCGCCAAATCCTGACGAGGGGCGGAGAGGCCTACCGGTCGCCCGGCCGGGCCTCGGCCGCCTCGGCGGGGATCCGGTAGAAGCGCCGAAGTTCCTCCAGCCGGCCCTGCTCTTCCAGCCTCCGGATGCCGTCATCCAGGATCCCGGCCAGCCTCCGGCCCTTGCCGGAGGTGGGGGTGAAGGCGATGTAGCAGGCGCTGCGCCGGGGCAGGGTGCCGGCGGACCGGATGCGGTCCGCGAACCCCAGGTTGCCCGCGACGTAGCGCACCGTGCCTTCGTCCCCGGCCAGGACGTCGATGCTCCGGTTGACCAGCTTCAGGATGTTCTGCCGCATGGGGAAGGTCCCGGATTCCGCCTGGACCAGGGCGGGGTTGCCGGCGTTGCGGCCGATGTAGTCGTTGAGCCACTCCACGTAGTCGTAACCCTCGATGCAGCCCAGGCGCCGGTCCGTCAGGGATTCGGGCCCCCGGAACTCCCAGTCGGAGCCGGCCAGGGTGAAGAAGGCGACCTGGCTGTACAGGAGAGGCTCCTGGGGGATGACCAGGCCCATTCCTTCCTCGGTCGTGGCGGCGATCGCGCCGTCGTATCGCCCCTCGCGGGCGCCTGCCAGGGACTCCTCCCAGGGCAGGATCCTGTATTCCACCCGGAAACCGAGGGGCTCGAAGACGGCCCGGGCGACGTCCACCATGTAGCCGGCGTTGGTGTCGTCCCCGGCGCAGTTGTAGGGAGGCCAGGCGTCGGCGGCCAGGATGATGGTGCTGTCCGGCGGGGTTCCCGGAGAGGTCGCCAGGGGTTCCTCGTTGCTCGCGGGCGCGTCGTCGCCCCCCGAGCAGGCGGCCAGCGAGAGCAGGCAGAGGACCAGGAGGGCCGGCGGGAGGCCTCCTGCAGGCAGCGGCCGTCGTGTCATGAGGAATAACCCAGATCCTTCAGTCTGCGGCGGATGGTGTCGTCCAGGTCGCCCCATGATCCGTCCGGCCGGTCGCCCTCGGCCCCCGTTCCCGATCGTTCCCAGCGGGCGAGAACCTCCTGCAGCGACCTGACGATTTCAGGGCGGTCGCCGGCGGCATCGTATCTCTCCTTGCCGTCCTTCTCAAGATCGAAAAGCGCCAGAGGCCGGCCGTCGCGGTGGGAGATCAGTTTCCACGGCCCCTGCCTGGCCGCCACCAGGTCGGGGCCGTAGGCGATGGCCTCGCTGAGGATGATGTGGCCGTCTCCGCCGTCGTCGGCCCGAGCGGTCGCCAGGGACCGCCCGGTGAGCTGGGGA
>JAHJTW010000154.1 GCA_018829565.1 bacterium
GGTTGCAGGGTATCGACCGGCTGACCGCGGGGACGCGCCCCGCGCCGACGATCGGTTACCGGAGATTACCGTTTCCCCCGCCGGCAGGCAGCAAAAAACCGCCGCCCCGAAGGGCGGCGGCGCGGAACGGGTTCCGGCAGGACGCGCGGTTTCAACCCTGGGCGAGCTCGGCCCAGTTGATGAATCCGATAACATCGCGCAGGTCCTTGAGGGTGGCGACCAAGGTCTCGAGCAGTTCCCAGGCCCCGTCCAGGGATCCGGACTTGGCGTGCAGTTCCAGGGCCAGGGCCGCGACGACGAATTCCCCCGCGCAGAGGTTGGAGGCGCCGCCCTTCATGGCGTGGGCCTCGATGGCGACCTTCTGGACGTTTCCGTCCCGGATCGCGTCGGTGAGGGACTGGATCTGGAGCTCCGCCGTCTCCATGAAGATCTCCACGATCTCCTGCAACAGTTCGGCGTCCCCATCGAGGTTCCGCATGGCTTCGGCGAGGTCGAGAATGCTCTGCTGGTTCGTGGTTTCCGCTGGCATCGTCCATCTCCCTGGCGAATCGGTGGGGCCGGCCCGGAAAGGGCCGGCCTGCGTCCTGCCAGGGATTTCGGCAAACGGAGCCGGGCATTGAGGCCAAAAAATCCGGGCTACCGGGAGTCGTCCCCTCCGGTCCCGGTGGTCCGGGTTCCCGTCTTCTTCTTCGTCGTCTTCCTGGCCGTCGTCTTCTTGGTGGCTGCCTTCTTGGTGGTCGTCTTCTTCGCGGGGGCATCCTTGGCGGCGGTCTTCTCCCCGGTCGTCTTCTTCGTCGTCGCCTTCTTGGCGGTCGTCTTCTTGGCGGTGGTCTTCTTCGCCGTCGTCTTCTTGGCGGCCGACTTGCCGTCCTGGGCCTTGCCCGTGGTCTTTTCCGCAGCCGGGCGGGTCTGGTCGGCAGCCGAGGATCCCGCCGACGGCCCCGCGGCGGCCTTGCCCGCCGGGGAGCTGTCCTGAGGTTTCCCGGCATCACCCGCGGGCCGGCCGCCCCCGGCCTGGTCCTCCGCCTTGCCGGCGCCGGCCTCCCCCGCACCGGCAGCCTTATCGTCGGATGTCTCGGTCCTGGCCGAGGCCTCGCCCTCCTCCTTCGACCCTTTCCCTCCCCGGCGGCGGCGGCGGGAGGACCGGCTCGACGACCGCCCCCCGTTGCGCTCGACGGGTTTTTCCGCGGGCTCGGCTTTCTCAGCCGGAACGAGCCCGGTGCCGATGCCCTGGACCACCCAGGTCCCGCCCGCCCGGGCGTCCCGCTCCACGACGAGCAGTCCCAGGTTGCGGGCTTCCTCCAGGAGATCACCGAACGTTGAGTAGCCGTAGGCCCGCTCGTTGAAGTCGGGCTTCTTGCGGGTCATGGTGTCCTTGATCAGGGACGAGTAGAGGACTCCCCGGCTCTCCTGCAGCAGGCTCTGCGCGGTCGACACCAGGAAGTCGAAAAGGTCGCGCTTCTCCAGGGGAACGTTCCCAGAGACCTTGGCGACCTGGCCGTGCCCGAGGCTCTGGCGGTACAGGTCGTCGTAGAAGATGAACTCGTCGCAGTTGCCGATCAGCAGCTTGCTGCTGCTGTTCTTCATGCCCACGCCGATCACCCGCTTGTTGTTCTCCCGCAGCTTGGAGACCAGGGGGGAGAAATCCGAATCCCCGGAAACGATCACGAACGTGTCGATGTGGTCCTTGGAGTAGCAGAGGTCCATCGCATCGACGACCATCTTGATGTCGGCGCTGTTCTTGCCGGAGATCTTGGGCATGGGGATCTCGATGAGCTCGATGGCCGCCTCGTGCAGGGAGTTCATGTGCTCCTTGTAGAAGTGCCAATCGGCATAGGCCTTCTTGACGATGATCTTGCCTTTTTCCAGGATGCGCCCCAGCAACATCTTCACGTCGAAGCGCTGGCGGGCGTCCCGGGCCCCGAGGGCCACGTTGTCGAAATCGATGAACAGGGCGAGATTCGTTTCACGGTTCGTGCTCATGGAGCCTCCTTGCCCCGCAGGGCGGAAATGGGGCCCGGAATTTTTTCCGGGTGCGGCCACAACTTAATGCATAAAATGGGTTGCGTACACCAGACAATGATGGACCGGACCCGAGGAGACCCAGACCATGTCCGCATCCCTGACCCCCGCCGAACTGACCCTCCTGGTCAAGCGCGTCTTCCAGCCCACCGACCGGGACCGCGGCATCGCCGTCATCGTGGACGTCCCCGACGACCGCCTGCCGGACAACCCCGACTGGGCCGAGCGGCGCAGGTTGGCGGCGGAATGGAGCCGGTCCCTGGCCGCGGCCGGGCAAGGTCTCGGGCTGTCCCCCGTCACCCTGGCCTGGTATCCCAACGTCGGGGGCAACAACGCCGATCTGCCCGCCATGTGCTTCCCGGCCGCGGGATTCGGGGTCGTGGACAGGGCGGCCGACCTCGCCGGCCTTCCGGAAGCGCCCTTCACCCGCCTGTTCCAGGACCACAGCATCGTCCTCGCCCCCACGGAGCTGTCCGCCACGGCTCCCCTGAAGGTCGCCACCGCCGGGGCCGGGACCGGACCGGACGGATTCCGGGCCGCCACCATGCCCGGCTTCCTTCCCGGCATGATCCCCGCCCTCAAGCTGGACTACGGGGAAATCAACCGGCGGGTCGACGTGTTGAAATCGTGGCTGGACGCCGCCGACCACGCCCGGTTCCGCTTCAGGGCGGCCGGTCTGGTCCACGAGCTGACCCTCGACCTGCGTCACCGGCGGGGCCACGCCTCCGGAGGGCTGTTCCCGGCCAACGGGGTGGCGGGCAACCTCCCTTCCGGCGAGGCCTACATCGTGCCTTACGAGGGTGAGCGGGTTGGCGACCCGAGCCGGTCGGCCGGCACCCTGCCGGTGCAGATCGACGGGGAGATCGTCCTCTACGAGATCGAGGACAACCGCGCCGTCAGCGTCCTGAGCGAGGGCCCGGTGAGCGCGCACGAGGCCCGGCTCATCCAGGACGAACCCGCCTACGCCAACCTGGCCGAGCTCGGCCTGGGTGTGCTCGGGGATTTCGGCCTGGAGCCCTGCGGCAGCATTCTGCTGGACGAGAAGCTCGGCCTGCACATCGCCTTCGGCCGCAGCGATCACTTCGGGGGGACGGTGGGACCGCAGCACTTCAGCGGTCCGGGAGCGGTCATCCACCTCGACCGGGTCTTCATTCCCCAGACCCAGCCCGACGTGGCCGTGGAAGAGGTGACGCTCGGGAATGGGAGCGGTGAAAGGGTCGTCATCCGTGAGGGGGAATTCACGCCGATCGCGTGACCCATACCCGGAGATCGATCCTGACCGTCATGGAAAAAAAGGGGGGCCGGGATCCGTCGGTGAATGACTCTCGCCCTAAGCCATTCTGACGTTGGTGATCCCGGCCATTTGAGGAGCATCTCATGTTACGCACACAGAAGGTATCGGTTTCACTAAGGAAAACTTTAGGGTTTTTTACTTGTACTGTAAATGATTTTTTAAAGAAATTTTCATTTTCACACCTGTTGTATCGCAACGACTTGAGTCTCAAGACCTGAATCGGGAGCCCGGAATGGACCAAATCGGACGGATTTTTCGCCCCCCCAGCGAGGCCGAAAGCCTGCTTCTTCAGGTCACCGTGGGGTGCAGCCACAACGAATGCACCTACTGCGCCATGTACGATCTGCCCGAGCAGGGATTCCGGGTCAAACCCTGGGCCACGGTCCAGGCCGACATCGCCGAGGCCGCCCGGTTCAGTGCCGAGGTCATGCCCATCCGCAGGGTCTTCCTCTGCGACGGGGACGCCCTGATCCTGCCCCAGGCCCACCTGGTCCGCATCCTGGAGGAATTGCACCGGGCCATCCCCTCGGTCCGCCGGGTGGGGATCTACGGCGACGCCCGCAGCATCCTCCGCAAGCGGCCCGAAGACCTGGCCCGCCTGAAGGAACTGGGCCTGGGCATCGTGTACCACGGGGTCGAGAGCGGGGATGATGAGGTCCTCGAGGCCGTGAACAAGGGGTCGACGGCCGCCGAGGCCGCCAGGGCCGCCGCCCTGCTCCGGGAGGCAGGAATCCGCCATTCCGTGATGGTGATGCTCGGCCTGGGGGGCCGCGAAGGTTCGGCCCGGCACGCCGAGCGGACCGCCGCCCTGCTCACCGAGATGGACCCGCCCTTCGTGGGCGCCCTGACCACGACCGTGGTGCCCGGCACGCCCCTGGCCGCCGCCGCCGCCGACGGCCGGTTCGTCCTGCCCGATCCCTGGGGCATGCTGGAAGAGCTCCAGGTCCTGATCCGGGACAGCCGGTTCACCCGTTGCCGCTTCCATTCCAACCACGCCAGCAACTACCTGCCCCTGAGCCTGAACCTGCCGGCGGACCGGGACCGGGCCCTCGACACCATCGCCATGATCCTGGCCCGCAGACGCCCCGGGGACCTGAAACCCGAAGGTCTGCGGGGACTGTGAGCCCACCGGCCGCGGCGGGCCGTGCCTGACAACCCGCCTTGACAGTGAGGGGCCCGGCAAGCCATCATCACATCGATAGCCGCAAGGACCCACCCCAGCGCCGGACGGCCGCCATGACCGAGGACCGCTCCCGCCCCATCCGCCTGCTCCTCGTGGACGACGAGGAGGATCTGGTGACCTTTCTCACCCATCGCCTGCGCAAACGGGACATCGAGGTGACCATGGCCCTCAGCGGCGGGGAAGCCGTGGCCGCGGCCGCGGATCTGGCCTTCGACGTGGCGATCGTGGACCTGAAGATGCCCGACATGGACGGCATCACGGTCATGGAGAAGCTGCGCGACCTGCAGCCGTTCCTGCAGGTGATCATGCTCACCGGCCACGGCACCCACGATTCGGCCTGGGAGGCCGGACGCCTGCAGGCCTTCCGCTACCTGCTGAAACCCTACGACTTCGAGGAGCTCCACGGCCTGATCGTCACCGCCGCGGAGGGGAAGCGCCGCCGCATGCAGCGGGAATTCGACGAGAAGCTCAACGCCCTCATGTCCTCCACCACTTCGGCCCGGGACATCATCGAAGAGAGTGAAAAGCTCCGACGTGAATACGAGCAGGAGTGACATCAGGACCGCTCTGGTCGGCCACGGCCAGCCCCTCAGCGACCTGATGGCCGGTCTGGCCACGCGCCAGAACCTGCTGCACCTGGAGATCGTCGCCCTCATCGACCTCGGCCCCGCGGACGAGGACACCGCCCTCGCCCACGCCCGCCAGATGGGCGTCCCCCTGATCGGGACCCACGTCGAGGACCTGGCCCGCGCCGGCGACCTGGACCTGGTCATCTGCGCGGCCGGCAACCCGGCCGTTCCCGGCGCCCTGCGCCGTCTCCTGCCCGAGGGCGCATCCCTGCTCGACTGCCGGGTCCAACCCCTGTTCGAGGGGATCATCCGCCTGGTCGAGGAGAACCGGGCGCTCCGCCTGGACAGCCACCGCCTCAAGGAAACCCGCCTGCGCCTGAACACATTCGTCGAGACCGCCCCCCTGGCGATCTACATCAAGGACACCTCCCTGCGCTACAAGCGGATGAACCGGCACGCCCTGCACGTGCTCGGCCTGAAGGAGGACGAGGTCGTCGGCAAGCGCGACCATGCCATCTTCCCCGGGGGCGGCGCCCGCTGGCTCCAGAAGGTGGAGCAGGAGACCCTGCAGACTCGGCAGACCCTCCACGCCGGCGGGGTCCTGCCGGTCCAGGGCGCCGACATGCACGTCCAGGTCACGCTCTTTCCCATCATCGAGAACGGGAAGGTGGAAGGTCTCTACGGGCTGATCGAGGACACCACCGAGCTCTACGAGAGCGAACTCAAGCTGCACCAGGTGGACGAGCGGCTCAACGAGACCCAGAAGTACCTGCGGGAGGTGCTGGAGAACAGCCGGGACATCATCTTCCTCACCGACCCGGAGGGGAAGATCCTGAGCTTCAACAGCGGCGCGGAGAACGCCCTGAAATTCTCCCGGGACGACGTGGTCGGCACCCCCGCCGACCGCCTGTGCACCGACTCGGCCGGGTTCGCCAAGCTGCTGAAACAGGCCCTGAGGGACGGTCACGCCACGCGCTACGAGGCCGAGTTCCGCAACAAGGAACTGCATCCGGTGATCTGCGACATCAGCCTGACCCTGATCGACGGACCCGACGGCAAGCCCCTGGAAGTCGTCTGCCTCTGCCGCGACATCACCACGCGCCTGCGGCTGAAGAACGACCTCATCCGCTCCGAGCGGCTGGCCGCCGTGGGCCAGATGGCCTCCGGAGTGGCCCACGAGATCAACAACCCCCTGGCTGTGATCGACACCATCGCCGGCATGGTGGAAGAGACGCTGGAGGACGAGGGCCGGAACCTCGACGCGAGCACCCGCGACCTGCTCGCGAACGCCATGGAGCGTCTGCACGCCCAGGTCAAGCGCGTCACCACCATCACCCACAGCCTGCTGGGATTCGTCCGCAAGTCGCAGACGGGAATGGCGGCCCTCGACCTGCAGGAACTGCTGGAGGAGTGCCTCTACGTGCTGGGCACGGAGATCAGGCGGTCACGGACCCGGATCGTCCGCCTCTACGATCCCAGGATCCCCGAATTCCGGTCCGATCCCATGCTGCTCGAACAGGTCTTCGTCAACCTGATCAAGAACGCCCTGGACGCCATGGACGCAGTCCCGGACCGGGATCCGGTCCTGGAGATCACCACCAGCCTCGACGAGGCCGGAGTGGTCGTCCGCATCCAGGACAACGGGATCGGCATCCCCAAGGAAGAGCAGGAGAAGATCTTCAACCTGTTCCACACCACCAAGCCCGCCGGCAAGGGGACCGGGCTGGGCCTCTCGATCGTCCACGACATCCTCTACAGGCTGGGGGGAAGCGTGCGGGTGGCGAGCGAACCGGGCCAGTGGACCCGTTTCGTGGTGGAACTGCCGCTGACGCCTCCGGAGACCCTGCGGCCCGATCCCTCCATCAGCGCCATCTGATCCGCCGGATCAGGAGAGCTTGTCCAGGTCTGCCCGCAACTCCTCGAGGCGCGCCAGGAAGGCGTCCTTCTTCTCTGCGGCCAGCCGGGTGCCCAGATCGGCGTAATGCCGGATTCCCAGCAACAGGTTCTCCCTGATCTGGCCGGACGACTTCGCGGCCGCGGCCACCATGTCGTCGCGCCGTTCGGCCGAGGCCTGGCGCAGGCGGTCCAGGTGCAGGGACAGCTCCTTGAGGAACATGTGGGGCCGGGTCGGCAGGACGGGCAGCTGGATGCGCCCGTAGATATGGTCCACCATCTCCTGGAGGCTGGCCCGGTGCTTGAAGTAGACCGTGTTGGGGCCGCAGCAGACGGCGGTGTGGGCCAGCGGATCGATGTCCAGAGGCAGGGTGGCGCCTCCCGCCAGGTCGTGGCAGATGCACGCCTTGGCCGTCACGTCCTCGGTCTGGCGGAGCCGGTCGGCTTCGTCCAGGTTGCCCGTCTCCAGGGACTGGAGCTTGCGGCGCTGGTAGGCGCGGCTGGCGGTGCAGATGGGCACCTTGGTGAATTCCGTGTTGGCCATCAGGTAGCCCTTGGGGCAGGCGCTGCCGGGCTTGCCGGCGGCCAGGCGGGCCCGCCGTTCGGTCTCGCTGGCGGACGTCTGCAGGCTCCAGAACGGAACCCCCAGGGGCGAGGCCTTGCTCAGCCGGACGTCGTCCTCACCGGCGGCGATGATCCGCGCCAGGTGGTCCTCGTCGACGTTCACGGCCTCCGGACAGAGCAGGAAGGGACTGCCCCAGCCCGTGCCGTCGATGCCGTATTTCTCCGTCAGGAGCCGGCACTCCTCGGCTGTGCCGATTCCCCCCTGCACGGTCACCCTGATGCCGGGCAGGGACTCGGGAGCGGGCCGCCCCTTGGCCTTCAGGCCCTCGATCCAGGCGGATCGGAGCTGGGCCACGAGCTGATCCTTCTGGTGCAGGAAGTCCTCCAGCACCGGGCCGAGCAGGGTGCCGTGACAGTCGAATGCGTGTCCCCCGCAATTGAGTCCCGATTCGATGCGGAACTCCGAGACCCACAGCCCCTGGCGGGTCAGCAGCTTGCCCTGGATCAGTGCGGACCGGAAGTCGGAGACCTTCAGGATGATGCGCTTGCGGATCTCCCCGGCCTGATCGGGAAAGAAGTCCTTGAACTCGGCCAGGTAGCTGTAGAGCCGGCGGTTCATCCCCGCCGACAGGACCACCGAGGACCGCAGGCGGCTGTTGGCGTAACCGCGCAGGGCGCTCAAAGCGTCGCTGAACTGGGGGGGCAGCAGCTTGCCGCGCCGGAAGTTGTCCCGGTCCAGCTTGGCCATGATGTTCACGTCGATGCCGCCGGGCAGGATCTTCTCCCGCAGCGATTCCTGCAGTTTGGCCCTCTGCTCGGGATCGGTCATCGACTGCATGGACTCGT
Source organism: bacterium (assembly GCA_018829565.1). Taxonomy (GTDB): domain Bacteria; phylum Krumholzibacteriota; class Krumholzibacteriia; order LZORAL124-64-63; family LZORAL124-64-63; genus JAHJTW01. The sequence goes on from JAHJTW010000154.1 coordinate 8,372, forward strand.
ACATGGCCCGCAGCGGGGAATCGGGCAGCATCTCGAAATAGCGGGACAGCTCCGTACCGGCCGCGAACAGGCCGCCCTTGATCCGCTGGACCTGCTGCTCGACCATCTCGTCCATCATGTCCAGGTAGGCGGTGATCCGGTTGGCGCGGGGATCCTCGTCGTCGTCGGTGATCTCGCGGTACTCCCGGCCGGAATCACCGGTCAGACGCCGCCGCATCTGCTCGATGAGCTTGTCGTCCACCAGGGAAATCGCCGAGGAGATGCCGTAACGGGCCACCTTCAGCGGTGTGTCTATGGTAAAACCCGTCCCCATCACCGGGATGTGGAAACGGTGCACCGGGTCGGTCAGAGGATGATACATGGGCTCCCTGTCTGCCGGAGGAACCTTCACTGGCGTACCCCCAAGGTAAGCCGTATCGGCCCGCGGGCCAAACGGCGGCTTTTCAAGCATCCAGCAGGGCCAGGATCCCGGCGGTCATCTCCCGCATGAGTTCCGCGTCCCCCCGGGACTCGACGTTGAGCCGGATCACCGGCTCGGTGTTGGATTTCCGCAGGTTGAACCGCCAATCGCCCATGTCGCAGGAAAGGCCGTCGGTCTCGTCGATCCCCTGGGCGTCCGGCAGGTACCGCTTGCGGATGGCGGCCAGGGCGGCATCCGGATCCACCAGCCGGCGGTTGATCTCCCCGCTGGCAGGGTAGGCGGCCTGGCGCTCGCGGACCAGCTCGGAAAGGGAACGGCCGCTCCGGGAGATCTCCCCCAGCACCCACAGCCACGGCAACATGCCGCTGTCGCAGTAGGCGAAGTCGCGGAAGTAGTGGTGGGCCGACATCTCGCCGCCGTAGACGGCGTCCTCCTTGCGCATCCGCTCCTTGATGAAGGCGTGCCCGGTCTTGCTCATCACCGGCACGCCGCCGGCCCGGGTCACCAGGTCCACGGTGTTCCAGGTCAGGCGGGGATCGTGGATGATCTTCGACCCCGGATGACGGCGCAGGGCGGCTTCCGCCAGCATGCCCACCAGGTAGTAGCCCTCGATGAAGTCCCCGTTCTCGTCGAAGAAGAAGCAGCGGTCGAAGTCGCCGTCCCAGGCCAGGCCCAGGTCGGCCCCGTGCTCCCGCACGGCCTGCGCGGTGCCGGCCCGGTTCTCGGGCAGCAGGGGATTGGGGATGCCGTGGGGGAAGGTCCCGTCGGGGGTCTCGTGCACGGGCACGAAGGTGCAGGGCAGGCGTTCGGCGAAGGCCGCCACGACAGGCCCGGCGCACCCGTTGCCGCCATCGGCCACCACCTTCAGCGGCCCGATGGACGCGGTGTCGGCCAAACCCAGCAGGGCGTCGACGTATTCGTCCAGGACGTCCAGCCGGCGGACCGTCCCCTTGCGCGACCCGGCCGGCGCCTCGGCAACCAGGGACGCCGCCCCGATCTCGTGGAGCCCGCTGTCCCCGCTGATGGGGCGCGAATCCTCCCGGACCAGCTTCATCCCGTTGTGATCCATGGGGTTATGGCTGGCCGTGACCATGATCCCGCCGGTGAGTCCGTGGGCGTAGGTGGTGTAGTAGACCATCTCGGTGCACAAACCGATGTCCACCACGTCGGCGCCCGCGTCGGTCAGGCCGCGGACGACTGCCGCGGCCAATTCCCCGCTGCTGAGGCGACAATCCCGCCCCACCACGAACGTCCCCCCCTGCAGCTGGATGGCGGTGGCCAGTCCGATCCGGTAGGCGAGGTCGGGGTCCAGCTCGTCGGGAATGCGCCCCCGGATGTCGTAGGCCTTGAAGCAGGCGGGGATGGCTCGGCGGTCAGACATGATCCCTCCCGGATCAGGGTTGCGGACGGCACGAAACAGGAGGGGCTTGTCCCCTCCGCAGGATTGAGTTGCCCCAGGGCAATCCATTGAGTAGCATGAATGCCGGTTTGCATCAAGCGGGAGGTCCGGGATGCCTCCCATTTTTCCCCGACCATGGAGGACCATCATGAAATCACGTTTTCTGGCCGCACTCCTGGTGGTTGCGGCCGCGCTGACCCTTTCCGGTTGCATCCAGATGCACAGCGCGACGACCATCGAGAAGGACGGCTCGGGCACCGCTTCCTTCCGGCTCTCCTTCAGCCAGGGCGTCAGCGAGGCCCTGAAGGAGATGCAGGGCATGGACATGGACATGGGCGGCGACATGGAGATGCCCGACTTCAGCAAGGTGGACAAGGCGGAACTGGAAAAGGCCGGCAAGGAGCACGGCGTCAAGATCACCAGGTTCTCGCGCGACCCGGTCGACGGCCGCGAAACCCTCGACATCGGGATGAGCTTCGAGGACCTCAAAGGCCTGTCCTTCATGATGAACCGGGTCATGGGCGAGAGCTCGGACAACGGCGGGTTCGGCATCTTCGACAACGGCGACGGCAACTTCATCCTCAGGAGCGCGACCTACGAGTACCCCGACCAGCCGGCGGAAGCGGCCGAGGAGTCCGGCGAATCCGATTCCCCCATGCCCGAGATGGACCCCGAGATGATGGGCAAGCAGATGGAGCTCATGGGCAAGCTCATGGCCTCCATGAGCGAGCTCAGCGTCCACATGGAGATCACCGTGCCGGGGGACATCGTCAAGAGCAACGCCCCCAAGGTCGAGGGTCGCACGTCCATCTGGACCGTTGACAGCAGCAACATGATGTCCATGCAGGGCGAATCGGACATGGAGCCCGAGATCGTGTTCAGCGCCAAGGGCCTGAAGATCAAGCCCCAGACCGAATAGGCCCGACCTGGCGGATCCCCGCCTCTTCCGGTAATCTTGCGAGGCCGCCCCCCGGGGGGCGGCCTCGTTTTTCAGGCGGGAATGGACCCCACGGACCCGGCAGGAGAAATGCATGAGAAGGGCCGAGCTCGAATCCCGTGATTTCGACCTCTTCCTGGAAGTCGCCCGCGACGCCGACGTGGGCTACCTGTCCCTGGTGACGCCCGGGGGCTGGCCGCGATCAGTTGCCCTCAACTTTGCGGCCGTGCAGGAAACCATCTTCTTCCACGGTGCCCTGGCCGGCGAGAAGTGCGACGCCATCGGGAACGGGGTCAAGGCCGGTTTCACCATGGTCAAACCCTACAGCTACATCCCCTCCCACTTCACCGCGCCCGATCACGCCTGCCCGGCCACCCACTTCTTCAAGAGCGTGGAGATCAAGGGCCGCTGCGAACCCGTGACCGATCCGGCCGAGAAGGCCCGCGGGCTGCAAGCCCTCATGGACAAGTACCAGCCCGAGGGCCGGTTCAAGCCCCTGGACCCCGCGGACCCGGCCTATCGGAAGGCCATCGAACGGGTGGGCGTGTTCCGCGTCGTTCCCCATGCCTGGACGGCGAAACGGAAGTTCGGCCAGAACGAGCCGAAGCGGGTGCGGGAGATGATCATCACCGGTCTGCGGGAAAGAGGCGGCCCGGGCGATGAAGCCACCATCCTGGAGATGGAAAAGGACCTGACGTCCTGATCAACGGTCCTCGACCAGACTCCTCTGCGCCTCGAAATCATAAAGGGTCTGCCGGCGCAGGTCCGCCACGGCCAGGCGGTGGTTCACCAGGGCGGTCAGGAACGAACGGCGCGCCTGCACCAGCCGGTCGCGGTTGTCGGCCAGGGTCTGGCTGGTGATCTCCCCCATCTCGAACCGTTCCTGGCTGATGGCGTAGCCCCGGCCGGCGACGTCCATGCTCCGCTCCAGCACATCCAGCCTCCGCTGGGCGGCCTCAAGACGCGCCAGGGCGGCCTGGACCTGCCGCCGGATGGAGCGGCGCAGATTTTCCCCGTCCAGTTCCTGCCGCCGCAGGGCCACCTCGGCCGAGGCGACCTCCGCCTCGTTCACCCCGGAGTCCCAGATGGGCACCGAGAAACCCAGCCGGACGCCCCGGTTGCCCGGCCGCCGCCGCAGATCCTCCCAGCTCGAGTCGATCAGGTCGCGGAGGCCCGGATCGGCCAGGCCGGGGTCGCTCACGCCGGTCAGGTTGTAGAAGGCGCTCAGTTCGCCCCGCAGCTGGGAGCGGGCGTCCGTCTCCTCGAGGGTGATCTCCGCGCGACGGATGA
>JAHJTW010000018.1 GCA_018829565.1 bacterium
AGGGCCTCCGGGGAGATGAGATAGAGGGAATCGGCCGCACAGGCGGCGTCCGGCGTCTGGGCCCCCGCGAAACCCGCGGGAACCAGAAGGGCGGCCGCGGCCAGCAATACCATGCAGGATCGCATCGTCATGGCGCTCCCAGTCTTCATTCACTCCTGCCTTTCCGTTACCTGGCGCCGCCGCTGCGGCGTTGCATCCCCGCCGGGATGAAGACTACTGATTGATGGACAGACCGAAATACTGCAGGACCCAGCGGATGGCCTTCTTGGTCCCCTCGGCTTCGAAGCGGTAGGGATCGAAGCCCCAGTAGACGTCGGCCTTCCGCCCCGGCTTGTCCTCCACCATCTTGTACGAGAAGTACCCGTAAACCTTGCCGTTGGTCTTGGCGCTGCCGCGCGACAGGGCGCCGTAGCTGGTGAGGGCCTGCGTCCCGCAGATCTCCTCGAGCGTGAAGGCGTCATAGGCGCTGTCCGGCCATCCGGCGTCGCCCCGGCGCTTGTTGTACTCCCGCAGCCAGTCGAAGCGGGCGATGCCCCGGAACATGGGCTCGATGCACAGGCCGCCGGGTGCATCGGCCGCCTCGCACTCCTGGGCGATCATGGGCTGGGGACGGTTCGCGAGATTGGCGTCGACGAACTCGTCGTTCCGGAACGGGAAGCTCTGGGTCGGCAGGTTCAGGGTGTCGGCGTTGGCGGAAACGACGTCCTGCCAGTCGATCTCGGGATTGGTGTACATCGTGTCGGGGATGACCCCGGGGCCGATGCCCTGATGCGACTTGAAGTCCCGGTCGAGGACGATGCCCTTCAGGCCGGCGCAGGCCACGTTGCGGTCATCCTTCGCCGTCGAGATGCGCCCGTAGATGAACTTGCCCTGGGGCGAGGTCCAGTCCAGGGAGGAGATCCCGACCGTGGCGTAGGGGTACATCAGCGGGCCGCGCTGGACCACCGTCTCGTCGGGCAGGGTCCGGGTGCCGAAGCCGGCGATGAATTCCTGGTTGCCGATGAACAGCCGGGGCTCGCGGGCGTCGAAGATGATGGGAAGGGCATAGTTGCTGGCCGGGGCCAGGAAGGATTCCATGCTGCCGCCGCCGACCAGGAAGAAGTTGCCGCCGCGTTCCTGGTAGGGGCCCAGCCAGTTGAACTGGTCGCTGCCGTTGTCGTTGGGCCGGAACTGGTCCATCATCAACTGGGCATCGTTGTACTGGGCGTAGCAGAGGACCGCCTTGTACTTGACCAGGTCGGCGTACTTGGGGATCCTGGTGTGGTCCATCCAGTCCCGTTCCCAGTTCAGGTCGGCGACCCCGCCGGATCCGTCACCCAGGAAACGCCAGTAGGCGTTGCGGTAGGCCTCGTCGTTGCGGGGGTTGCCGCTCTGGTCGGGCCAGTTCTGCACCCGGTTGTCCACCACCTGGTCGATGATCAGCAGGGGCAGCTGGAACTGGGGGTCGACGTACGGGATGACGGTGACGTTGCGCTTGAGCAGCATGACCTGCTGGGAATCGTCCTCGACCCTCAGCCAGAAGGTGTGCAACCCCTGGGCATAACGCCTCTCGGCGTCGAACTTGTTCTGGGCCGAGAGCCCCGGGGGAACCGCCCAGCCCGGATCGGCGGGATCGTCGGGATTGGTCAGATCCCAGCCGTGCCGGAACGAGACGACCTCTCCGTTGTAGGAGGTGGCCGACGCGGTCCAGCTGAAGTTGATGGGCTGGTTGGCCGCGATCTCGTAATCGGCCGTGTTCATGACGCTGGATCCCAGGAACGGTTCGCCGAGGTTCACCAGGGGCCGGTAGAAGCCGTCCTTGATGAGGACGTGCCCCACCTCGATCTGGTACCCGAAGCCGACGCTGACGGCGCCGGCGGTGTCCTGCACCTGCACCGCGAAGAGGTAGTAGTCCCCCGGGGTCTGCTGCGGAAAGGCCACCTTCCGGTCTTCCTCGAGGGGCTTGTACCTGATCCAGGACGACCAGTCCGGGTCGTCGAAGTTCAGGACCTGATCGTACCAGCGGTTGTAGGCGTACCGCGTGCTGATGGGGGCCCCGGTGGGATCGAGGGCCTTCTTCCAGAGGAACCGCACCTTGGTGGGGATGCGCAGGTCGAAGTCGGAGTCGATCCCCGACCAGCCGATGTTCACCGTCGGGGGCACGATCTTGGGCCCCTGGGCGTTCAGCTGCGGGAAGACGGCGCGACACGTGGGCACGATGGTGGTGGAGGTGAACGAGATGTAGGCGGGCGTGGGATCCTTGGCGCCCTTGTCGTCCACCGCCCTGATGAAGAGGCTGTGCGACCGGAAGCTGCGGGGATCGGCCTCGGGGTCGCCGGGAAAGTCCTCCTGGTCGGCCAGGACGAAGAACGTGGAATCGTTCCCGGCGGTGAACCGCCAGGGATTGAGGATCGCCCCGGTCAGGGGATCCTGGGTCAGCGTGTCCCGCGGGCTGATCCCGTCGAGCCCGTTGTCGCTGATCTTCCACTCGTAACCCACGATCTTGCCGTCGGGATCGGACCCGGTCCAGTTGAATTCGACGGCGAAACCGGCCTCCAGCAGCGTGGGCGGCTGGCCCGTGATCCGGGTGTCCGGCCGGGCGTTGGGAATCCGCACCCCCCCCAACTCGGTATCCGTCGAGCAGGCCGCAAGGCCGAGGATCAGTCCCCCGGCAACGATCATGGTCAAGGCACGCTTGAGCATTGAGAGTCTCCTCGGTCCGCTGGTCGCCTAGAACTCACCCGCATTCACGCATTCGAAGTCCCCTTCGGGGGTTTTCACGACGATCCGGAAGCGCTTGGTCACCGGTTCGCCGTCCAGACTGGCCATGGCCCCCTGCGAAAGGGTCAGACCCTGCTGGATATCCGGGATGGAGAGGTTGAGGGTACAGTCCCGCCACGTCTGGCCGCCCAGGAGCTCGGCCACCGAGGGCCGCACCTGGCGGAAAAGATTGTACTGTGCCGGACGGGTGGGCACGAAGCCGCACGCCGTCTGATCCAGGGCGACGGCCTGGATCGTTCCCGAACCGCTCTGCCGGATGCTCTTCTCGAAAAGGCTCTGGGCGAGCTCGGAGTCGTTCCCCGCAATCTGGAACTGCAGGTAGTTGTTGAGATAGAAGGTGGGGCCGACCTGGATCAGGGACGCCGGCACCGCGACGTCCACGCCGATCTTCCAGATCCCGGTGGCGGTGTTGATGGTCACGCCCGTGTTGGAGCCCCCGGTCCCCCAGGTGGGCTCGTTCAGGTCGTCGTTGCCTCCCCCGTCCTTGATCTGGTTGAAGGGATCGCAACCGTAATCGATCTGGTACTTCCAGGCCATCATGCGGTTCAGCGGCTGGCTCCAGCGCTCCAGGGAGTCGTCCTGCCCGTGCAGGAGGACCTGCATCCGGTACAGCCGGGCTTCGATCTTGTAGTTGGCCGCCCCCAGGCCGGCCGTGTCGGTCACCGTCTGGGTGAAGCCGGAGGCCTTGTCCACCAGGATGAAGGCCGGCCCCACGTATTCCAGATCGTTGGGCCCGATCCCCTGGGTGGTGACGTTGTAGACCGTCTCCCCATCGAAGCACTCATGGCTGCCCTCGTTGTCGTGGCACTCCAGATCCGACCCGAACTGGGAAGTGCTGAAGGACTTGGGCAGGATCTCCACGCACTGGACACAGGGAGGGAACCCGACGTCGAAGGAAAGGGTGGCCGGCGAGCCGTCCCGGCGGCCATGCTCGTCCAGGGCCTGCATGGCGATGGTGAACTCGGTGTTGGGCGCGGTCAGGAAGCCCAGGGTATCGGCGTACCAGCCGTTCTCCGTATCGGCGGGCCAGGTGGGCTGGTAGTTCACTTCGCTGGTCTCGGAGAAGAAGCTGAACTCCCCACCGAAGAAGTTTTGACGGACACCCTGGAGAAAGCCCGTGAACGCGATCCCGAAATCGGGATCCAGCTTGCCGTCCCGGGGGTCATCCCGGGCGAGGGCCTTGACCACGACGTAGGTCCGATCCGGGATCCGCTGGTTCGGCAGGAAGTGATGGCGTTCCTGGGCCGGGTCATTGAGCCGGATGTAGTACGGATATTCCTGGGGATCGTCCGGGTGCTCGGGATCGAGCCCGACGACCATCCGGGTCTCCGGATCGTAATTGACCACGAAATTGAACGGCCGCATGAAATTGGCCACCTCGACGCCCGCGATGTCCAGCGAGTTGACCTCCAGACCGACGGCACCGCTGGGCAGGAGCTTCTGGAAGGGATTGGACCCCGACCCGTTGTTCAGGAAGAGCAGGTTGTTCCGGGGCCCGAAGTAGGAAAAGCTGTCGCCTGTCGCCTCGTTGAATTTCCGGGGCGACCAGCAGTCGGTCAGGGAGGGGACGCAGTTCCCCCCCAGCTCGCCGATGATGCGCCACTTGTAGCCGTACAGGCCCTCCAACGGCGGAACGGTGTCCACCAGGGCCAGGGCCGCAGGGTCGTACCCGCGCACGTTGGGAGAGCTGCCCGTCCAGTAGACGTGGTAGGGCAGCCCGAAGCCCACGGTGTCGGACTTGCCGGAGGCGATGGGGATGGTGTCGGGACCGTCGATCCTGAAGAACCGGATGACGGGATTGCCCAGGGTGTTGCTGAAGAAGTACAGACGGGCGGGGGTCCGGTCGAAATCGCCGAAATCGTCCACAGCCACCATGTGCAGGGTCATGTCGTACGACGGATTGACGCCCTGGTTGATGGCGAAGTTGAACACCGAATCGGTCCTGGTGGTCCAGTTCCCGATCTCCAGGGTGCTGGCGTCGAGGGCGGGATTGAACCTGACGTCCTCCTCGTCGTCGGTGGTGTCCTCGTCCTGGACCGTGGTGTCCGTCAGGGCCCAGACGAACCTCTCGACCCGGCCGTCCTCGTCCGACCCGTACCAGAAGACGTGGAAGTGGTAGTACCCTCCGCCTTCCTCGACCGGCGCGCCGATGATGTAGGTTTCGGGGGCCTTGTTCACGATGACGGCTTCGGGTTCGAAGGCCCGGCATCCCGTCAGCACCAGAGCGAACAGGGCCATCGCAGCCAACAGCCCCAATCCGGAATTTCGCGTCATCCTCATACTGGTTTGCGTCCTCCGGGAAGCACAAGCGGTACAACGTGTTTCAACAAGGTCGCCGAGGTGGGTCGGGCGACGGGAAACCCTGCAGCTCTAGGAGTGCGGGTCTGTGGAGATCATCGATTTTTCAGCTTCTGAAATATAGGGATTGGCCTTACCCGGTGTCAACCAGAAGGTTCCCTTCATCCGTCCCCATCCCGGGAAAATCACGTCGGATCCGGCCTCCGGACCTCGAAAAAGGAGCGGTCCCCCGAGGGGGACCGCTCCCGTCCAGCTTCCGCTGAAGGAATCCCGAAGGACTACTTCACCAGAGCCATCTTCTGGACCTGCACTTCGTCGCCGTAACGGGCTTCGTAGAAGTACACGCCCGAGGAGACCGAGGAGCCGAGGTCGCTGGTGCCGTCCCACATGACGTGGTCGGTGCCGGCGGCGCGGACTTCATCGATCAGGGTCCGGACCAGTTCGCCGCGGACGTTGTAGATCTTCAGAGTCAGATGACCGGCCTTGGGCATCGTGAACTCGATCTTGGTCGTCGGGTTGAACGGGTTCGGGTAGTTCTTCGACGAGAACGCCACGGGCACGGGCACGTCGGAGACGTCGCCGGGGTTCGAGTCGATACCGAAGTGACTCAGCACGTCCTTCAGCACCTGCGCACGAGCCGACAGCGGGGCGGGAGCCTTCGCGCCGGGATCGTTGTAGATGAACATGAAGTCGTAGGGCGTGCTGACGACGCGGCTGGTGCCCACCGTCTGCTTGGTGGCGGCGCTGAAGGTGTAGGCGCCGGCCAGGCCGTTGGGATCCAGGAACTCAGCCAGACGGACGCCGCCGCCGGTGGGAGTCACGGCATCGAACGTGTTGATGCCGAGGCAACCGCCGTAGGCGACCCAGGTGCTGATGTTGGTGATGACGCCGTTGCCGGCGATCGCCTTGACGGTCGGAGTCGCCTGGCCGCCGATCAGCGGACGGACGTCGTTGCTGAACACCGACAGACCCATGTAGCTCTGCAGGAAGTTCAGGGTGGCGGTGCCGGCCTGGGCCAGGTCGCTGGCCAGATCGTCACCGGTCAGGAACATGTCCTTGCCGCCCAGGTCCAGCCACTGGGTCAACACACCGACGTCGTCGCCGGCGTCGTTGTCGTAGTCGCCGTTGGCGATGGTGTTCACGCCCAGGTCACCAGAGGTGTAGACGATGTCGCCGTAACCGCTGATGGTCCCGATGGCGGCGCGGCCGCCGATACCGTTACCGACACCCGAGCTGGGCCCGTTGGTGTAGTAGATATCATAGTCGCGACCGGCCAGCAGGCCGATGTTGTCGAACGCGCCGTACCACTCGGCCTCGCCGCCACGGTTGGCGAAGTCGTTGAGGAACAGCAGGCCCGGCTGCTTGTAGCCGCCGAAGCCGTCGCTCTCCAGGGTGGGCAGGGCATGGACGATGTACGAGCTGTTGTAGGCCAGCGGGTGGCTGAAGTCGCCGTAGCCGGTCAGGTCAGCAGGACTCGTCGCAGCCTTGATGTCGCCGGAGACGTCGTCGAAGGCCTCGATGTAGTAGTGGATCACGTCGCCGGGGAAGAAGAAGCCGGTGTCCGGCAGGTCGAAGGCCCGGGCGTCGGGATCGGGGATGCCGCTGGCGCCGACCGCGGGGGTGCCCAGGGACGTGCCGCTGGTGGCCGCGCCGTAGACGCTGGTGCGGTAGGGGTTGAACAGCGGGTTCTGATCCATGGTCCAGTGCAGGGTCGGAGTGCCCGACAGCACGGAGCCGGAACGGACGGGCACCACGTCGAAGACGATGGTGTCGCCGGGATCGTTGCGCAGGTGAGCGGCCAGCGAGATGTTGTTGGCCATGTCGAAGCGCACGCTGTGGGCGCCGAGGTTGCCGGTGTCGATGACGCCGATCTCGGGGAAGTTGTCGTTGGCGATGTCCAGCTCACGCGTGACGATGGACGGGCCGTTGACCGGGAAGACCTTCACGTTGAAGTTGTCGAAGTAGGGAGCGGGGTAACCGTCGTCCCCGTCCCAGCCCCAGGCGTAGCCCAGCTCGTAGGCCGTGACCTGCAGCTGGAACTCGTCGCGGCCGGCATCCATGAGGTCGGTCACGTTGTTGATGACCCGCAGGTAGTCCGGGCCGCCGTAGTACACGAAGTTCCGGTCCAGCCAGGGCTGGTTGGTGATGACCGTCGCGCCGTTGCCCGAGGAGTTGTCGGTATCGGCCGAGCGGACGCTCCAGGTGTAGAAGATGCCGGGGGCGTCAGCCGTCAGGTCCTCGTGCCGGTAGGCGTTGAAGGCCGTGATGATGCCGTCGTAGGTGGCGTTGGGCCACGGCATGACGGGGGATTCCAGGGCATTGTACAGGTGCTCGTTCGGGCCGGCCAGACCACCGGTGGTGGTCACGATGAAGCCGGCGGGGCCGTAGCACCAGTTGATGCAGGTGGAACCGTTGGTGCCGGGAACGACCAGGCCGTTGTCGATGAAGGCGACCTGGTTGCTGTAGTTGGTGTTGCAGGGATCGACGTCTTCCAGACCACACCAGATCTGAGCGTAATCGCCCACACCGTTGGGGAAGGCGGTCGCCCAGTTGCCGAAGCCCTTGGCTTCGAAGTCGTCGAAGTAGGGGGTCGCGCCCACGGTCACCGTCACGTCGTCGACGTTGGCGGCGCCACGGGTCGGCCAGGAGCAGTCGCCGTCGGACCAGCCGCCGTCGGACTTGAAGCGGAACATGATCACGACTTCGTTGCCGTTCTCGTATTCCCCGGGCAGGTAGGTCACGCTGTTGTTGACGGCGGCGGTGCCGGCGCCGTCCCAGCTCTGCAGGTCGGCGTACGGAGCGTCGGCCATCTTGTAGCTCAGGTAGGTGTAGTCGTACCCGGGCTCGCTGTCGTGGAACAGGGTGGCCGTGACGGTCACCGTCGTGCTGACGCCGGGGTTGGCCACGGTCTTGCGGAATTCCACGATGTCGTGCCAGGCGTTGCCGTAACCCCAGGCGGAGTCGGCGGCCACGCAGGCGTCGATGAAGTCGCCGCACCACATGGAGTTACCACTGATGCCGGCGATGTCGTTGTTGATGGTCGAAACCGACCAGTGGGTGACGGTCGGCTGGGTGATGTCGTAGCTGGTCCAGCCGACGGGCAGGCCCTTCGAGGCGTCGCAAACGGCGTTCTCGAAGTCGCCCTGGTAAGTGCCGCTGGGACCCATCACGTCGATGGTGTCGCCGGAGGCCTTGACGAAACTGCTGCCGCCGTAGAGCACGCTGTTGTGGCCGTCGGAGAGGGCAGGCAACTCGCCGGCCACACTACTCAGAGCGAACACCAGCGTCATGGCGACACAAGCGAACATGGTGACTTTCTTCATTTTTTTCCCCCCATCGTTGACATGGGTCAACACATGGTCAGGCGAACGATTGGATGTGCAATCCCCGGCGAGGCGACGCCGGAGGCACATGAACGGGCGACAAAGAAGTTCCCAGAGACTGTCGGCACGGACGATTCCGTGCATCCGAGCGAGACCTCCTCCAACGATGCAGACCACAAGGTGACGAGCGAACAAGCGTCAAGTGATTCAAGTGAACTGAGAGTGGAAAACAGAGACAGCGCACCTCAAGGGATGGGAACAGTTTGTCTGTGAGTCGCTCTATTACCTTATCCCAAATCCCAGGGGGAGTCAATAGTCTTTCTCAGAAAAAATATGATGCCTAAAAAACCGGGCCGTCTGGTGAATTAGACGACCCGGCCTGCAGATTTGCATACGAAATTTCAAGAACTTGCGGCCGCCATCTCGGTAAAATCACCATATCTCGCAAAAATCCCGTGAATCTCCTTCAGGAACGCGGTCCTCAGGACCCGCAATCCTTCCTCCTCGACGTTGACCCTCACCGAATCGAAAAAATGATCAATACTCGGTCCCAGGGACGAAAGCTGGGCGAAAACGTCCGAATAACGCCCTTCCCTCTCCGCTTCCGCCACCGTCCGGGCTGCACCGGCGACCTTCCGGAGCAGATCGCATTCGGCGGGCTCCGCCAGGCCGGCGAACGATTCCCCGGCCGCCCCCGCGCCCCCCGCCAGCCACCGGTCGCGGCAGGCGTCGAGGGCCCCCACCGCCAGGACGTCGCCCTTGAGGATGTTCCGGCACCGCTTGAAGCCCGTGGCCACCATCTGGAAGTCCGGGTGGTCCCGGTACTCGGTCAGGGCCTGGATCCAGGCGAGGGCGTCCGTGGGATCCCGCCAGCGGGCGGGCAGGACGGCGCGGACCACCTCGGGCACGGCGCCCTGGACCTCGGTGAAGTACCCCTCCATCCGGGCCCGGATGAAATCGGCCACCTCGCCGGCGGCCCGGGCGGAATCCCCGGCCGGGACGAACCCCGCGAAGGCGTCGAGCGCCCTGGCCAGGGCGACCTCCAGGTCCAGCCGCCACCCCCTGGCGAGCAGGATCCGGATGACGGCCAGCACGTGCCGGCGCAGGGCGTAGGGATCCTTGGCCCCGGTGGGCGCGAACCCGGCCAGCCAGCATCCCGCAACGGTATCCAGTCGATCGGCCAGGGAAAGGCAGCTGCTGACCGGATCGGCGGGCAGCGCTCCGCCGGCCGAGCGGGGGGCGTAATGGCCCTCGATGGCGGCGCAGACCTCCGGAGACTCGCCCGCAAGTTCGGCGTACCGGGCGCCGATGAATCCCTCGAGCTTGGTGAACTCCTTGCCGTCCTTGATCATCTCGCTGGTCAGATCGCTCTTGGCGAGCCGGGCGGCCCGGGCCAGGGAAGGGGGAGCCTCGGCTCCCAGCCCCAGGCCTGCGGTCCACAGCCAGGGGGCCAGCCGCTCCAGGCGCCGGCTCCTGTCCAGGACCGAACCGAAGCCCTCCAGCCAGGTCACCGAAGCCAGCAGGTCCACCCGTTCGTCCGGCGACTTCTTCTGGTCGAATTCCCAGTAGAAGAGGGCGTCCGCCAGCCGGGCCCGCAGGACGCGCTCGTTGCCCGCGATGACGTTGGCGAGATGGTCCCGCCCCCCGTCCCTGACCGCGGCGAAACGTGGCATCAGCCCCCCCGTCCTCCGGTCCCGGACCGTGAAATAGCGCTGGTGGCTCTTCAGGGCGGTCGTGATGACCTCGGCGGGCAGGACGGCGTAATCCTCGCTGTATGTGCCCAGGAAGGGGGTGGGGTGCTCGCACAGGAACACCACCTCCTCCAGCAGCTCCTCGTCCATGACCAGTTCGGCGGCGGGATCGAAGGCGGCCAGTTCGGCCGCGAGGCCCTCGAGGATCAGGGACCGCCGGCGGTCCTGGTCGACCACGACGCCCGCCTCATCCAGGGCGCCCTCGTAGGCCCCGGGCGAGGCGATCTGCAGATCCCGGCTTCCGGCCAGGGTGCGGTGCCCCCGGGTCAGACGCCCGGAGGCCAGGTAGTCGACCTTGAAGGACAGGACGTCCTCGCCCAGGAGAGCGGTGATCCACTGAAGCGGCCGGGGATATTCCAGATCATGATCGCCCCAGCGCATGACCTTGCGGAACGGGAGCCCCAGGATGATCCCCGGCAGGAGCCCGGCCAGGACCTCGGCCGCCGGCAGCCCCTCTTCCCGCTTGCGGGCGACCAGGAACTCGCCCCGGTCGTCGCCGCCCCTCCCGCAATCGGCCAGGGACACGCCCGCCTTCCGGGCGAAGCCCTCCCCCGCGGGCGTGGGCTTGCCGTCGGCACCGAAGGCGACGGAAACCGGCGGACCCTTGATCTCGATTTCCCGGTCGGGTTGCCGGACCGCGAGCTTCCCGACGCGGACGGCGAGGCGACGGGGAGTCGCCATGACGCGCCAATCGTCGGCCTGAAGATGCGCCCCGTCCAGGGCGTCCCTGAGCCGGGCCTCCAGTTCGGCCATGGATCCGGGAATGAACCTGGCGGGGATCTCCTCGCTGCCGATCTCCAGCAGGAAGGGAAGGGTCACGATTTCCTTGGATACGGGAGTCATCCCTTCACCTCCTGTTTCAGCAAGGGGAAACCGAGATCCTCCCGGCTCTTGACGTAGGCCTGGGCGGCCAGGCGCGCGAGGTTGCGCACCCTGGCGATGTACCCGGTCCGTTCGGTCACCGAGATCGCGCCCCTGGCCTCCAGCAGGTTGAACAGGTGGCTGCACTTGATGACGGCATCGTAGCCGGGGAAGACCAGGCCCGCCGTCAGGAGGGTCCGCGCCTCGCTCTCCTTCTCGTCGAAGTGGCGCCGGTACATGGCCACGTCCGCGTGCTCGAAGTTGAACGCGGAATACTCCCGCTCGAACTGACCCATGACCTCGCCCCAGGTCACGCCCCCGCCCCAGACCAGGTCCTTCACGTGGTTGCAGCCCTGGATGAACATGCAGAGCCGCAGCAGCCCGTAGGTCAGCTCCACCGAGACCGGCTTGCACTTGATCCCCCCGACCTGCTGGAAGTAGGTGAACTGGGACACTTCCATCCCGTCGAGCCAGACCTCCCAGCCGAGCCCGGCGGCCCCGAGGGTGGGCGACTCCCAGTCGTCCTCGACGAAGCGGATGTCGTGCTCGGCGGCCTTGATGCCCAGTGCGCCCAGGGATTCCAGGTAGAGCTCCTGGCTGTTGGACGGATTGGGCTTGAGGATGACCTGGTACTGGAGGAACTGGTGGACCCGGTTGGGATTCTCGAGGTAGCGCCCGTCCTTGGGCCGCTTGCTGGGCTCCACGTAGGCCACCTTCCAGGGCTCCGGTCCCAGGGAGCGCAGGAAGGTGTTGGGGTTGAAGGTCCCGGCCCCGACCTCGCTGTTGTAGGGCTGGACGATCACGCAGCCGTAATCGCTCCAGAACCGCTGGAGATTCGCGATCATCTCCTGGTAGGTCATCATCCTCGGTTCAATCCTTTCGGTTCCTCAACAGGTCCAGGGCCGCCGGCAGGCGGTAGCCCGGCAGGTGGTAGCCCAGGAAGCCGTGCAGGACGGCTCCGATCTCCCGGCGCAGGGCCCGGGGAAAATCCACGTCCTCCCCCACGGCCACCCTTCCCCCGGCCAGCAGGCGCAGGACGCCCAGCGCCGCGGCGCTGAGCGCCCGCCCGCCCCGGGCGTCGCCCTCGGGCCGGCAGGAGGCGCAGAGGATCCCCCCCGCCGCCAGGGCGAACTGCAGCGGCGCGCCTCCCTCTTCGGGATCGGCTCCGCAGGCGGCGCAGACCGCCACCTCGGGGGCCAGCCCGTGCAGCCGCAACAGCTCCCATTCCAGGGCGAAGAAGACCAGATCGGGGCGCCGGCAGGCCGGTGACGATAACACCCGGACGAAGTCCTCGCAAACCTCGAACAGGCCCCCCGCGGGCCCTTCGCCCCCGGCCATGGGCCCGAACGGATCCCGGGGCCGGCAGCGGTCGATGAGTTCGAGGGCTCCCAGCAGGAAGGCGGTCCGCTCGAGATCGGGAGCACAGGTCATGGGATCCAGGTTCACGGCCCCGCCCCGCAGGTACTGGAGTTCCCGGCCGGGCTCGAGGCCGAACTCCGCCGACACCAGCCGTCCCGGCTCCACCAGGGACCGCAGCGAGGACTTCGGACGCCGGGCGGCCTTGGCGATGACCTTCACGTACCCGTGGTCGCGGGTCAGCAGGGAGGCGATGACGCTGGTCTCGCCGCAGGGCCAGGACCTCAGGACCAGGGCGTCGCAGCTGACCGACGGCCGGTTCATGAGGCTCATGAGGCCACGCCGTAGCCGAGGCTGAGCATCCAGGTCGCCAGGCCGAGGTAGATCAGCATGCTGAAGATGTCGTTGGCCGTGGTGATGAAGGGCCCGGTCGCCACGGCGGGGTCGATACCCAGACGGTGCAGGAGAAGGGGGATTCCCGAGCCGGCGGTCGCGGCGAAGATGACGACCATGAGCATGGCCAGCCCGAGGACCGCCGAAAGAGCCGGATTCCCGCTGATGACCAGGGACAGCAGGAAGATGGCCACCCCGACCGCGACGCCGGTCATCAAGGCCGTCCCCAGTTCCCTCAGCAGGTGCCGGCTCAGGTGGTAATAGGCCAGCTCGCCGGTCGCGAGCCCCCGCACGACCACCGAAGAGGCCTGGATCCCGATGTTGCCGGCTGTGCCCATGATCATGGGGGTGTAGAAGGCCAGGGCCACGAGGGTCTGGAGGCTCTGTTCGAAGTGGGACATGACCATGACGGCGCCGAGCTGGCCGACCAGGGCTCCCAGCAGCCAGGGCAGGCGGGAACGGGCCACGCGCAGGGAGGAATGCTCCCCGAACTCCTCCACGCTCACGCCGGCCAGGCGGGAGATGTCCTCGGTCGCCTCCTCCTCGAGCACGTCCATGATGTCGTCGGCGGTGATGCGTCCCACCATCCGCATCTGGTGGTCCAGGACGGGCAGCGAGATCAGGTCGTGCGTCATGAAGAAGCCCGCCACCTCCTCCTGGTCCAGGTCCACCTCGACGTAGAGCGGGTCGGGCTCCATGACGTCCTTGACGATGGCGTCGGGGGCGCAGAGCAGCAGCCGGGTCAGGGGCAAACGGCCGGTCAGGCGGCCCCGGTCGTCCAGGGCGAAGACGAAGTGGATGTCCTCCAGCTCGTCCTCGTCGAACAGGCGCAGCGCGGCGATCGCCGTCCCGATGGTCTCGGTTTCCCGGCAGGAGATGAACTCCTTGGCCATGAGGCCGCCGGCAGTCTCGGGCTCGTACCTGAGGAGTTCGGCGACTTCCCCGCGTTCCGTCTCCTCCATGGCGGCGAGGACCTCGGCCGCCTGCTCCCGGTCCAGTTCGCCGATGACGTCCGCGGCCTCATCCGAAGGCATCTCCTCCAGGATGTCGGCGATCTCGTCGATGTCCAGCAGGGTGAACAGGGCGCTCAGGCTGCGGTTGTCGATCTCCCCGAGCACCTCGGCCAGGGGATCGGGGGGCAGGGTGCGCAGGATGCTGGCGGTATCCTCCACGCCCAGGGGACGGAGGATCTCCGAAAGGTCGCCCGGGGACAGCTCCAGGCACAGGTCCCTGACCTCCTCGCCCCGCCCGCCTGCGAGCAGTTCGAGCATCCGCAGCCCCAGGGCATGCCGCTCGGCATCCAGGTTGCCGGGATCCAGGATGCGCTCATCGCCCCTCGATTCGGATTCGGGATTCCTGATCTCGTCGGTCATGCCTTCACCTCCCGGCCCTCGGGTCCGCCTCCGTCCACGCTGGATCCTCCACCGAGCACCCCGGCCACTGCCAGGGCCTGCTCCAACGTCATGATCGCGCCGCCGGAGACCACCAGCTTGATGGCCTCCTCCACGGGAACGCCAAGTTCCCTGACCTGCTCCCGGGGGATCAGGAGCATGAATCCGGAGGTGGGATTGGGCGTGGTCGGCAGGAACACGTTCACCTGGGGATCAGCCGGTTCATCCCGGGTGACGAAACCCAGGGAGTACATGCCGGCCCGGGGATACTCGAACATGACCACCTTCTGGAAGGCCGTCCGGCGGTCCTGCAGGAAGACCTCGGCCAGCTGCTTGGTGGCCGAGAACACGCTCTTGACCACGGGAATCCTGACGAAGAGCCGCTCCACCATCCGGAAGAATGCCACGCCGATCACGTTGCGGGTGAAGATCCCCACCAGGACGATCAGCAGCAGGAAGACGGCGGCCCCGATGACGGTGAGGAAGAAGTCGGGATAGGCGTCGGTCAGCGCGGGGATGCGCTGCAGCCAGGGCTTCATGGTGGCGCTGACCATGAGGTAGAAGCGCCACAGGATCCAGGAGGTGATGGCCAGCGGCGATATGGCCAGCAGACCCGTCAGGAAGTGCTTCTGCAGGAATCGCAACACGGGGACTCACCTCCATTCCCACGGGCCGGAAAATCCGGGACCGGGCTCGGGTCATCGTTCATCGGGACGCTCGATCAGGGCGAAGCCCGGCAAGGGCTCCGGCGCCTGCAACAGGACCCTGACGATGCGCTGGTCCGCGACGTCCTCCACCGTGATCGTCCAGTCCCCGACGGCGACCTCGTCGCCGGGCCGGGGCACGTTGCCGGCCGCCTCGTAGATCAGCCCGCCCAGGGTCTCGCTGGTCTCCCAGCCGTCCAGCCCTTCGAGGGGTATCCCCAGGACCTCGCTCAGGTCGTCGAGATCGATCTTGGGATCCAGCCGCAGGCTGCGCGCATCGAGCCAGGCGACGAGCTCCTCCTCGGGATCGAACTCGTCCTCGATCTCGCCCACGATCTCCTCGAGGACGTCCTCGAGGGTCACCAGCCCCGCGATCCCCCCGTACTCGTCGATCACCACCGCCATGTGGATGCGCTGCTCGCGGAACTCGTCAAGGACCTCGTCGATCTTCTTGCTCTCGGGGATGAAGTAGGCCGGACGCACCAGTTCCGCCAGCCTTTTCGGCTCGGAGGCGAACCGTCCCTCGCGGACCAGCTTGAGCAGGTCCTTGGAATACAGGATCCCGATCACCCGGTCCACGCTGCCCTGGTAGACGGGGATGCGGGAGTGCCCGCTGCTGATGACCTCCTCCAGCGAGGCGGCCACGTCGAGATCCCCGTCCAGGATGACCATGTCGATGCGGGGGATCATGATCTCGCGCACGGCGGTGTCGTGGAAGGTGAAGATGCTCTGGATCATCTCCCGCTCGTCCTCGTCCAGGGTCGCGTTCTCCCCCTCCTCGGTGATCAGGCTGCGGATCTCGCCGGCCGACAGGTGGGGATGGGCTTCGGCCACCCACAGGGTGTCGTCCAGGCGGTTCATCACCGCGAGCATGAGCGAGGACCAGGGCCGCAGCAGCCAGCTGAAGGGATAGACCAGGGCGCCCACCGTCCGGGCGTAACCCAGGGCGGTTCCCGCGGCCAGCAGCTTGAACACCAGCCCGCCCAGGTACCAGCCCAGCAGGGCGGTGACGGTGTACAGGCCGTAGAAGGCGGCGTCCAGCGCGCCGTTCCACAGGGCCGCCAGCACCCTGCTCCAGGCGAAAGAACCGAGGACCGTCAAGGCCAGGTAGAGGGTCCCGATGGTCACCTGGAACCTGCGGTCGTCCTGGACGAAATCCTTCACCACCGGCCCCAGGGCGTCCGGTTCCAGCAGCCCGTTGCGGTAAAGACCGAGCAGGCGGTAGTGGGCGGTCATCAATCCTCCCAGCAGCATGGCGCCAAGCCAGCAGCCTGCAGCGAGCAGGATGGTTCCGGGCGCGCCGCTCAGCCAGGACGGGGTGCTCTCCATGGACGGGTCAGCTCCTTTCCAGCAGGGGATGCGGCAGACCCAGGAGGGCCAGGCGATCGGCCTCCAGGGTCTGCATCGCCGTGCGTCGAGCGGGATCGTCGTGCTCCCACCCCAGAACGTGCAGGCAACCGTGAACGACCAGGAGGTTGAACTCCGCGCCGGGATCCCAGCCTTCGGCCGCGCACCTGGCGGCCACGAAGGCCGGGGCGATGACGACTTCCCCTACGGGGTCCTCTCCCGATCCGCCCGTCGCCGACGACCACAGGTCGCCGGCGGCGCCCCTCTCCCCGGCGGTCAGGTCGGGGGGGCCGCTCCCCTCCCGGTCCAGGTAGGAGAAGGACAGGACGTCGGTCACGTCGGCGCCCCCGCGATAGGTGCGGTTGAGGTCCGTCATGGCCTGGTCGCCGACCAGGACCAGGTTGACCGTCCAGTCGCGGACGCCGAGCCCGTCGACCACAGGCCCGAGAAGGGCGGGCCAATCCGCCGGCGCCCCGTTCCAGGGCGCGGAGCCCGCTCCGGGGGTGCGCCGGTCCACCAGCAGGAGCTTCATGGGCGCACCTTGCGCTCGGCCCGCCGCTCGCCGCCGCCGGAATCCCGTTCCTTCTGTCCAGGGTAGACGATCCGGGCATGGTGGATGCCGGTCAACAGGGGCACGAAGGAGTCCCGGATCCGTGCCAGGTCGCTGAGGGTCAGCCCCGACTCGTCGAGTTCCCCGCTGAGCATCCGCTTGTCGAGGATCTGCTTGGTGATCTCCTTGATCCGGCTGGGCGTCGGTTTGCCCAGGGATCGGGCGGCGGCTTCGGTGGCGTCGGCCAGCATCAGGATCGCCGTCTCCCGCGAGCGCGGCTTGGGGCCCGGATACCTGAAGTCGTCCACCTTGACGGTCTCGTTGCCCTCGGCCTCGATCGCCTTGTGGTAGAAGTACTCCATGATCATGGTCCCGTGGTGTTCCGGGATGAAGTCCAGCACCTGCTGGGGCAGGCGCCATTTCCTGCCCAGTTCGATCCCCTCCTTCACGTGGGAGGAGATGACCAGCGCGCTCATGCTGGGGCTCAGTTCGTCGTGCTTGTTCAGGTCGGGCCGCTGGTTCTCCACGTAGTACTCGGGCTTGAGCATCTTGCCGATGTCGTGGAACAGGGCGCCGACCCGCGTCAGCAGGGCGTTGGCGTCCACCGCGCGGGCCGCATGTTCGGCCAGCTGGCCGACCACCTGGCTGTGGTGGTACGTGCCCTGGGCCTCCAGGGCCATGCGCTGGAGCAGGGGGTGGTTCAGGTCCGAAAGCTCCAGCAGGGTCAGGTCCGAGCACATCCCCACCAGGGGTTCGACCACCGGCAACAGGAACAGCCCGATCATCACCGAGAGCACGGGAGAGAACACCGCGACCAGGAGCAGGCCCAGGCCCGGATCCCCCGCCCCCGCGTCGCCGCTGCGGGACACCAGGGTCAACAGGACCGACAGGGCCGTCAGCAGCACGAAGGTCTGGTAGAACTGGCTGCGCTTCTGGATGCGCCGCACGCTGACCACCGTGACCATCCCCAGCACGAACCAGGTGAAGACCATGCCGCCGGAGATGTCCGGCAGCAGGGCCAGCAGGGTCAGGGCCAGGAGCGTCATGGTGTAGCCGACCTTGTCCCGGAACAGGACCGTGGCCAGCAGGGACAGCAGGACGATGGGCACGGCGATGGGCCCGAGGAACGGGCGTCCCAGCGCCACGGCGGACCCGGCCAGGAACAGGGTCAGGATCACGGCCAGGGTGATGATGCTGCGGGGCCGCCGCAACTGCCCGGGGAAATGGATCGCTCCGAGCCAGCCGAACAGGCCGAGGGCGATGGCCACCACCAGAGCGCGCACCAGGTAACCGCCGACGATCTTCAGCGCATCCCCTCCGCCCCCGCGCGCCCGGATCTGCTGGGCGAGTTCCGCCAGGAACAGGGCCTGCCGGTCGGTGACCCTGACCCCCTGGTCGACGATCCGCTCCCCGCGGAAGAACTCGCGGGTGGTGGGCACCGACTGCCGGACCTGCTCCTGCCTCTGTCGCGTCTGGTCGGGGTCGTAGACGAGGTTCGGCGCCAGGAACTGCCGCATGACCGAGGCGGCGTCCACGGCCTCGATGGGGGGGAGCCCGGCCCGGCGCAGCTCCCAGACCAGTTTCTCCTCCAGGTCGGCCTGCGTCACGACCCTGTCCACCCGCACCCGCTGCTCCACCTGGTTCCTGATTATCGTGAGGTGGTCGTACTTGCCCGCCGGCAGCATGTCCACCAGTCCTCCGCTCAGGACGTTGCGGCCGGCCGTGCGGATCTTCACGACCAGGGAGTCGCCCTGGCCCGAGGCCAGCAGCCGCAGCAGTTCACTCGAGTTGACGGTGGGGAACCGGAGCGTCAGCAGCTCCACCCGGGAAGCCAGGGGGATGGTGTCGGCCACAGCCTCGGCGAGGGCCGTCAGCCAGAGGTCGAACCGGGCCTCCTGACCCACGGCGGCGGCGCGCTGGAGCTCCAGCAGGACCGGGGGCACCTCGACGACCTTCTCCAGCCGCTGCATCTGGATCTCCTGGTCGGGCAGCGGAGCCTCGAAGGGGAACGGGGCGCGGATCTCCTGCTCGGCGATGTCCCCGGCCTCGGGGAAGTCGATGTTGAACCTGGGAACCGGGGGAAAGAGGACCAGATGCAGGACCAGGACCAGCAGGCCCAGGCCCGACAGCCACCAGGGCGTCCGGCCGGGGAAGGCCGATCCGGACCTGCTTCCCCCACGCAGAGGGGGCCGCGGCTCCCGGCCGCCCGCAAGCCTGGCCATGATTTCACGCAACCGGAACCACAACACGGATCGATCCCGTCCTTCCCGTCAAGCCTCGCGGCGTCATTCGCGTCCGGGGCCGTCCCCTGCCTGTTCGAAGGCGTCGATGATCCGTTTCACCAGGGGATGGCGCACGACGTCCCGCCCGGACAGCTCGACGAAGGAGACGCCCGGAGTATGCTGCAGGATTTCCCGGACGTGCACAAGACCCGATTGTTCCTTGACGGCCAGGTCGATCTGGGTGATGTCACCCGTCACCACCGCCTTGGACTGGAAGCCCAGCCGGGTCAGGAACATCTTCATCTGGCCGATCGTCGTGTTCTGGGCCTCGTCGAGGATCACGAACGCGTTGTTGAGGGTGCGGCCCCGCATGTAGGCCAGGGGCGAGGCCTCGATCACCCCGCCGGCCATGAACCTGGCGATCTTGGCCGCGCCGGTGATGTCCGACAGGGCGTCGTAGAGCGGGCGCA
>JAHJTW010000155.1 GCA_018829565.1 bacterium
GCATGGCCCTGAAGTATGCGGAGTGCACCCTGGCCATCAAGTACCGGGTCATCCTGCCGGACGGTTCGGCCTCGGGCGGACCCATGTACTACATCGAAAAGGGCCTGGGCAGCGCCTGGAAACCCCTGGCGGTGGCCTTCGCGGTGTGCGCGGTGATCTCCAGCTTCGGGTCGGGCAACAGCATCCAGGCCTTCACGGTCGCCGACCAGATCCGTTCTGATCTGGGCGTGCCCACCTGGATCACCGGGCTCGTCTCGGCCGGCCTGGTGGCGGCGGTCATCCTCGGGGGGATCAAGCGGATCGGCGCGGTGACCAGCAAGCTGGTGCCCTACATGGCGGTGATCTACGTCAGCGGGGGACTGGTCGTCCTGTTCCTGAACTTCTCCCACATCCCGGGCATCCTGGTCGAGATCGTCGGCTCGGCCTTCAAGCCCGCCGCCCAGATCGGCGGATTCGCCGGCGGCACCTTCATCTTCATGCTGACCTGGGGTGTGAAACGGGGGCTGTTCTCCAACGAGTCGGGCCAGGGTTCGGCGCCCATCGCCCACGCGGCGGCCAAGACCGACGAGCCGGTGCGGGAGGGAGTCGTCGCCATGATGGGCCCCCTGATCGACACCCTGATCATCTGCTCCATCACCGGGCTGGTGATCCTATCCACCGGGGTCTGGAAGGAGAAGATGCCGGACCAGGTGCCGCTCAACGCCCAGTCCGCCATCATGGTCATCGCCGAGAACGCCCGGGTGCTGACCGACGGGGTGGTGCGGGACGCGGACCGCTTCACCGGCTCCGTCGAGTGCCGGGACGGCCGGCCGCAGGGCGTCTTCATGGTGCGCAACCATGCGGTCGTGGAGCTGCCCCGCCTGCTCCAGGACGACGGCGCTCCCTTCGTGGGGTTCCTGGATGTGGAGAACGGCGACGTCCGCACCGATGGTCTGCCATCCCTCGCGCTGGCAGGGGACATGGCCCAGAACGGCTCGCCCCTGACCGCCTGGGCCTTCCGCCGCGGCTTGTCCCCGTTCGGCAACTGGGGCCACTTCATCGTCACCATCGGGGTGGTGCTCTTCGGCATCTCCACGGCCATCAGCTGGAGCTATTACGGGGATCGGGCCATGGTCTACCTGCTGGGCACCAGCTACGTCCTGCCCTACAAGATCGTCTTCGTGATCATGAACTTCCTGGGGGCCATATTCTCCCTTGAGGTGGTCTGGAATTTCGGCGACAGTGCCCTGGGTTTGATGTCCCTGCCCAACCTGATCGCCCTGATCTTCCTGTCCCGGAGGGTCAAGGGGATGTCGAACGACTACTTCTCCCGGGAGCACAAGCCCTTGCGTTGACGGGAGCCTGGACCCGGATGATCCGGCTTGCGCCGGACTTCCGGACCGAATCGAACGGATCGACACCACACGGAGAGGACAGGATGGCCGGCAGGACCAAGGGAAAGAAAGCGCAGGATGCGGCCCCGACCCTGAAGGAGGCCCAGGCCGAACTGGCGGCCGCGGGCCGTCTCAATTCCCGCAACGCGGACCGGCACTGGCTTTACGAGCAGTCGGTGCAGAACGTCGATTTCGAGGTGGGGTTCATCGACCGGGTCTACCGGAAGGAGTACGGCCGACTGCCCCGGTTCTTCCGCGAGGATTTCTGCGGCACCGCGCTGCTGGCCGCGGCCTGGGTGCAGCGCCGGCGGGGCAATTCCGCCCTCGGGGTGGATCTCGACGGTCCCACCCTCGAATGGGGCCGCCGGCACAATCTGGCCGAGCTGGGCGACCGCGCCGGTGAGGTGACCCTCGTCCAGGATGACGTCCGCAACGTGACCGGACCCGCGGCGGACGTGCTGGCCGCGACCAACTTCAGCTGGTGGGGCTTCAAGACCCGTCCCGAGCTCAAGGCCTACCTGCAGGGCGCCCGGGAATGCCTCAAGCCCGAAGGCATGCTCCTGCTGGACTGCTTCGGCGGACCGGAGGCCCAGGTTCCCCAGCTCGAGGAGCGCGAATACGAAGGATTCACCTATTGCTGGGACCAGGACGACTTCAATCCCGTCACCAACGGGATCCGCTGCCTGATCCACTTCGAGTTTCCCGACGGGAGCCGCCTGTCGCGGGCCTTCCGCTACGACTGGCGGCTGTGGACCATGCCGGAAACCTGCGACATCCTGGCCGAATGCGGCTACCGCAAGTCGCTGGTGTACTGGGAGGGGACCGACAGGAGCGGCGAACCCAGCGGCATCTTCCGTCCCAGTCGCAAGGGCGACCTGGCGCCGGCCTGGGTGGCCTACATCATCGCCTTCCGCTGATCCGGTCCCGGGGGCGGTTGCAGGCGGCGACGCAAAAAAGAGGAGCCGCCCCGGGGCGGCTCCTCCGTTCAGACGGGATCACGAGCGATCAACCGCAGCCGCTGCAGCCTCCGCTGCTGCAGTCCTTGCTCGCGCCGAGGGTCAACATGTAGCCCTTCCGGTAGGACTCGTTGACGTAGTCGATGCTCAGACCGCCGCTCTGGCGAAGGATGTCGGAAGTCTGCCCGTCGATCAGGAACTTGATGCCGTTGTTGTCGACGACCACGTCGTCGTCCTTTGGCTCATCCAGAGCCATGCCGATGCTCGGCCCGCCTCAGCCGAAGCCCTGCACGAAGAGGCGTACGCCCTTCCCGTCGTGCTCGTTCCAGTCGAATGAGCCGAAGGCTTCGCCGGCCGTCTCGGACACGTTGATAAGATCGGTGTTGCTCACGATCACCTTCCCCTTTGCAGTCCAGCGGCGGAGGCCCCGGGCGCATGCCAGGCCGCACATCGCCGTCCCCGGTTCCGCCGGCAGGCGGACGGGACGGCTTTCCTCCATCATCGGCTTAAAGGAAATATATTTTAGGTTTTCTGCAAGTAGGGAGGGCGCCGGGGACGGAGGCCGCCCCCGGGAGGCCAGATCAGGGGCCGATTTGACCGGTGGATTCCCGGTCGTAGACCAGGGTTATCTTGACGGGTTCATCCTTGCCGGGCAGGGTGCGCTCCTCGGTGACGACCAGCCGGTTGCCAGCGGGGGAAAGGCGGTAGGTCAGGGTGCGGCCGCGCCCTCGGCCGGAGGCCCATGTTTCGCGGAAGGAGCCTCGCTCCCAGCGGGCCCGGGCCTTGATCTCGCCACGGTCGGTCCAGATGGTGGTTTCCCGGCCGTCGCAGAACAGCAGGCGGCTGATGTCCAGCCCGTTGGTGATGTTCAGCTCCAGGCCGTCGGTGAAGATCTCCAGGCGGGAAACTTCCTTCTGGAGGCGGAGTTGCGCCTGGGCTCCGGGATCTTCCCTTCCCTCGGGGCTCTCCTGGCCAGGGGGTCTGTCTCCGTTCATCATCCGCCCGCCGCCCCGGCGTCCGCCGCCGCCGGCTCCACCCGGGCTGGGCTGGCGGGCGTCACGGCCTCCGGAGAGCCCATCGGGACGACCTTGAGGACGTTCTCCGCGGGCCTGTCCCATGAAGGCCCCCACATCGTCGCTGGCCTCCCGGTTCAGGATCCAGGAGCCGCTGAAGGCCCCGGGATCCGGTTCGTTCGGGGGACCGGGAACTTGCCCATGGACCGGCCAGACCATGAGGAAGATGGCCGCCAGCAGGGTGGGTCTGGATGGAAGCATTCGCGCTCTCCTGTGCGGGCCCCGGCAGGGCCCGCTTGGCTGGTGGGGCTGGATCCAATGCACTCAACGCGCGGGCTTGGGATTTCCAGCGCGAAAAATCCCCGCGGGCCGGTCGGGCCCGCGGGGCGGGGGATGGGGAGGAGGATCAGTCGACGGTGGCGGGCACCGCGTCGTCATCGGTTTCGGGGGGACGTTCGAGTCCGAACTTGCGCTTGAAGTCCACCAGCAAGGTGTAGCTCACGGGCACCAGGATCAGGGTGATGACCGTCGAGAAGACGATGCCGAACCCCAGGCTGGTGGCCATGGGGATCAGGAACTTGGCCTGCAGGCTTTTCTCGAGAAGCAGGGGAGTCAGCCCCGCGAAGGTGGTCGCCGAGGTCAGCATGATGGGTCGGAACCGGCGCATGCCCGCCTCGACGACGGCGACCTGCATGGGGGTTCCGGACCGGTAGGCCCGGTTGATGAAGTCGATCATGATCAGGGAGTCGTTGACGACCACTCCGGTCAGGGCCACCACGCCGAACATGCTGATCAGGGTCAGGTCCAGGCCCATCAGGAGGTGACCCCAGATGGCTCCCACCAGGCCGAAGGGGATGGCGGTCATGACGATCACCGGCTGCATGTAGGACCGGAAAAGGACGGCCAGCAAAACGAAGATCATCAGGATCGCCATGGTGAATCCGCTCTTGAGACTCGCCATCGAGTCCTGCTGCTCCTTGGTCTGGCCCTCCATGCTGTAACGGAGCCCCGGGAAGTCCCGCATCAGTGAGGGCAGGATGTCCTTCCTCAGATCGGCGTTGACCTGGTCGGCGTTGGCCTGGGTCTGGTCGATGTCGGCCATGACGTTGACCACCCGCTGGCGGTTGGTGCGGTCGATGCTGGCGAAACCGCGCCCGATCTCCACCTCGGCCACCCGGCCGAACGGGACCTCGTCCCCGGCGGGAGTGCGCAGGCGCATGGATTCGATGTGGCCCAGGGAGCGCCGCTCGTCCAGGGGGTAGCGGACCATGACCTTCACCTCGTCCCTTCCCCGCTGGATGCGCATGGCCTCGTCGCCGTAGAACCCGGCGCGCACCTGGCGCGCGAGGTCAAAGAGGCTGACGCCGAGGGTGCGGGCCTCGGGCTTGAGCTTCAGCTTCATCTCGAACTTCCCGTCCCGGAAGCTGTCCGCGATGTCGATGACCCCGGGATAGACCGCAAGCTCATCCTTCAGGCGCCGGCTGGCGGTGAGCAGTTCCCCGGTGTCGGGCGAGGAGAGCTGGACGAAGATCGGCTTGCCGCCGTGGAAGAGGTCGGCGGTGAAGGTCAGGGCGACGGCCCCGGTCACCGGACCGCAGAGCTCGCGCCAGCGGGCGGCCATTTTCGTGCTGGGGATGTTGCGCTGCTCGGCCTCGAGGAGCTCGGCGTTGACCTCCACGAGATGGGCGCCTCCGGCGACGTTGCCGTCGGACCGCTCGTTGGTGCGGGGCTGGGACCCGATGGAGGTCGAGACGTGGTTCATCAGGGGCGGGGCGCCGGCCGGGCGTTCGCTGGAGAACTCCGCCAGCATGCGGTCCAGGGATTCCTCGAGCTGGGCGACGGCCTTCTCGGCGTCCTCCACCGTGGTTCCCTGGGGCAGGGTCAGGGCGGCGACCAGGTTGTCCGCATCCACCGGGGGCATGAACACGAACTTGATGTGCCCGCCGGCGAAGTAGCCGGTGGTCACCAGCAGGGTGGCCAGGGCGATGGCGACCGCCAGTCCGCGATTGCGCAGGGCGTACTGCAGGCTGGGCCGGTAGGCCTTCTCCACGAAGTCCACCATCAAGGCGTCGAACCGGTCCTTGATCCGGGCGTAGAAAGGCGGCCTGCCGGTGCCCGGGACCCCGCCCTGCGCCGCCACGGAGGAGCGGATGGTGGCCAGGTGGGCCGGCAGGATCAGCAGCGATTCGACGAGCGAGAAGACCAGGATGGCGATCACCACCACCGGGATGTTGAACATGAACTTGCCCATCATGCCCTCGACGAAGGCCAGGGGCAGGAAGGCCACGACGGTGGTGGCCACCGCGAAGATCACGGGCCCGCCGACCTCGATGGTGCCCAGGATCGCGGCCTGCCGGGGCCGGCGCCCCGCCTGACGGTGGGAATAGACGTTTTCGCCCACGACGATGGCGTCGTCGACCACCAGCCCCAGCGAGACGATGAAGGCGAACATGGAGATCATGTTGAGGCTGACCCCGAACATCGGCACCACCCACAGCGCCCCCAGGAAGGAGATGATGATGCCCAGGCTCACCCACAGGGCCAGACGGAACTCCAAGGTCAGCGCCAGGATGAAGAACACGAGGATCAGGCCCATGACGCCGTTCCTGGTCAGCAGGTCCATGCGGCTCTTGTAGATGGCGGAACGGTCGTGCCAGGTGGTGATCTCCATGCCGGGCGGCAGGCGGTCGCGCATGCTCTCGACGTACTCCTTGACCGCGTCGGTCACCTCGAGCACTCCCTGTTCGCCGGTGCGGAACACCGAGACCATGGCGGCCCGGCGCGAATCCAGGAAAGTGGCGACGTCGACGTCCTCGAACCCGTCCACGATGGTGGCGATCTCGTCGAGGGTGACCTCGGTCCCATCCGGGCTGGTGATCACCACGATGCGGCCGAACTCCTCGCCGGTGTAGCGCTGGCCCTTGGTCCGGACCAGGATCTCGCCCACGTCGGTCTTCACGCTGCCGCCGGGGAGGTCCAGGCTGTTGGCCCGCACCGCCTGGGTCACCTGGCCGAGGCTCAGGCCGTGGGCCCGCAGGGCCTCCTCGCTGACCTCGATGGAGATCTCGAAGGGGCGCACGCCGTCGGTCACCGCGAAGGTGATCGTGTCGGTGGCCAGCAGGTCGTCGCGGATGTTGTCGGCCATGATCTTCAGGGCGCGCTCGGACGCCTCGCCGTAGATGAAGACGTCGATGACCTGCTGGTTGCGCTCCACGAGGGTGACGACGGGCTTCTCGGTCTCCTCGGGGAAGGTGATGATGCGGTCCACCTCGGTCTTGACGTCGTCGAGGGCCTTGCGCTTGTCCACGCCGCGGTCGAGCTCGAGCATGACCATCCCCATGCCCTCGCTGGCGCTGGAGGTGATCTTCTTGATCCCGTCCACGCCCTGGACGGCTTCCTCGATCCGGACGCAGACCGCCTCCTCGACCTCGGCGGGGGTCGCCCCGAGGTAGGGCACCGAAACGGAGATCATGTCCATCTCGATCTCGGGGAACACCTCCTGCTTGATGCTCATCGCGCTCATCACCCCGGCCGCGCAGATCGACAGCATCAGGAGGTTGGCGGCGACGTGGTTCCCGGCGAACCAGCGGATGATCCCGTTCATCGGTCGCCTCCCGGGGCGGGTCCGCCGGCGGGGTCGCCATCGGGCCGCGGAGCGCCTGCCATGCGCACGGGCAGCCCCTCGGTCACGATCTGCAGGTTGCTCGTGCACACGACGTCGCCGGGTGCGAGGCCCGAGGTGACGACGGCGGTGTGCACCCCGGCCCGGGCCACCTCGACCGTGCGGATGGAGAGCGTCTGCTCGGGCGAGACCACCCAGAC
The DNA here is from genome assembly GCA_018829565.1 of bacterium. Classification (GTDB taxonomy): domain Bacteria; phylum Krumholzibacteriota; class Krumholzibacteriia; order LZORAL124-64-63; family LZORAL124-64-63; genus JAHJTW01. Next base: position 7,165 of record JAHJTW010000155.1, read on the forward strand.
CTGGTCGCCGGGCCTCAGGGCCGCGCGGGGGATGACCACCGCGCCCTCGGGGGCCTCGGCGCGGAAGACGATCTCGACGAACATGCCGTCCATCAACGGGGGGCGGCCCTCCTGCATGGTGAAGGGGTCGTCGATCTCGACCACCACCGGAACCAGGCGGCTGCGGGGATCGACCGCCCCGCCCAGGCGCACGGCCCGGCCTTCCCAGCGGTGGACCGATCCGGCGAAGTCGACCAGCACGTCGACGGTGGTGTTGGGGCCGGCGGGGCAACCGCTTTCGGCCAGGGAGATCCAGGCCAGGTCGTCGTCGGCCACCTGGACCGTCACCTCGGCGGTGGCGAGGGCGTGCAGCGAGCCCACCGCCGTGCCCGGGCGCAGGTACTGGCCCTGGTCCACGTCGGCGGTGACGATGCGGCCGTCGAAGGGCGCCCTGACCAGGCAGCGATCGAGGTTGGTGCGGGCCTGGACCAGGGCGGCCCGGGCGGAGGCCACGGCCGCAGCGGCCAGCCTTAGCTGGGGTTCGTGCAGCACCAGGGGCGTGGGTTCGGGCGTCCCGGGATCGTCGGCCTGCAGCCGCTCCCATTCCTTGCGGGCGATGCGGGCCTCTTCCTCGGCGCGGGCGAGCTCGAATTCGGCCTGGGCCAGGTTGGCCCGGGCCTGCTCGTGGGCCAGGACGTAGTCGGTGTCGTCGATCTCCAGCA
>JAHJTW010000156.1 GCA_018829565.1 bacterium
CTGGCCCGGAGGCGCGCCCCAGGGGTGGTGGGCCGTGCGCGCCGACCTGGAAACGACCGACGGGCTGGCGGGCCACCGGGCCCTGACCAATCCCATCTGGCTGTTCTTCGACCCGAACTCGGGGGTGGACGAGGTCGTGGCCGTGCCGGCGGCCCGCCTGCTGGGCAACCATCCCAATCCGTTCAATCCCACCACCTCCATCGCCTTCGAACTGGGCCGGCGCGGACCGGTCAGGCTCGTGATCATGGGGCCGGACGGGGGGCTGGTCCGGACGTTGGTTGACATGGCAACCTTCTCGGAGGGACCACACACCGTGACCTGGAACGGCCTCGACGACCACGGCCGCCCCGTCGGCAGCGGAATGTACCTGACGCGGCTGGAGGCGGCGGGAATCGTGGAGACGGGGAAGATGACGCTGCTGCGCTAGGTCTTCCACCTGGTGGCGCGAAGAGGCCCCGGGACCGGTTCCCGGGGCCTCTTTTCAGGCAAAACTTGAGCTATTACCTGAACTGGGCCTTGAGCGATCCCCAGTCGGTGACCTGGCTCGACACCACATCCTCCGGTGAACAGCTCGTCTGATTCCCCTCATCGTCGGTGACGGTCAGCACCACGTTGTAGCTGCCATCGGCGACGTAGGTGTGAAGCGGCGACATCTCGTCAGAGGGCTCTCCATCGCCGAATTCCCAGTGCCAGGCGACGACCTCGCCGTCGGTATCATGGCTGCCGCTGCCGTCGAACTGGATGGGCACACCGGCATCACCCTGGTACGGCCCGCCGGCATCGCAAACCGGAAAATGGGGAATGGACGAGGGCGAGAAGTTATCGAAGGCCAGCCCGAACTGGTGGGTCAGACGCGTGCTGGGAATCAGTTCGATGGCGTGGATCGGCTCGGCGAGATCGAAGAACCAGCCGGTGGCGATGCCGTCACCTGTTCCCGGATCCCCATCCGAATAGACCTGAGAGGCCAGCAAGTCATCGGTCGCCCCCAAGGCCCGGACCTCCCAGGATTCGGTGGCGTCGATATCCAGCAACTCCCCGTATGCGCGGAAGACCGGCGTCAGGTAATCGACCCGCAGACCGAAATAGGAATTGTTGTGGATGTTGTCGTCGGTCAGGAAGAAACACCCGACTTCCTGGCCGGTCTCCATCATGTCGGCGATGGAATTGGTGCTGATACCGCAGGACGGCGCATTCCGGTTGGGCCCCAGGAACGCCGTCTTGGGCGCCCCCACTGCCGCGACCTTCGGCCCCTGGTCAGGGGCCAGTCCGATGATCTCGAATACCACCCCCCACGGGGCGTACTGGTCGTGGATGAGCATCCCCTCGGTCACGGGAGATCCGTCGGGAAGTGTCTCGAAGTCGATGACCTGTTCCTGGGCAATGACGCTGCCTGCGAGCAGAAAGCCGCCGGCGAACAGGGATAATAGAAAAATTTTCATTGGGGTCCCCTCCTCAATGGCAATGGATGATCGATGATATGGTCGAGAGTCCAACCCTATCACAAACTGATCTGATTATCAAGATCACCCGCTTCCCACCGAGCGGCCCTTACTGCACCAGGCTCATCTTCACCGTGTGCGTCGACGAAGGCGCGACCATCCGGCAGAAGTAGACGCCCGTGGCCAGGGCGCGGCCGCCGTCGTCGCGGCCGTCCCAGCGCAGGCTGTGGCGGCCGGCCGGCTGGAATCCGTCGGCCAGCAGGCGCACGCGCGCCCCGCGCGCGTCGTAGACGGCCAGGGTCATCCGGCCCCCTCCGGCAGGAACCTCCCACCGGATGATGGTGGCCGCGTTGAACGGGTTCGGGGAACAGGGGCGCAGCGCGAAGGCGCCGGGATCCGGCGTTTCCTCCGTCCCGCTGACCTGCTCGGGAGAGGCGGCCCCGCTCTCGTTGCCCGCGTGGTCCACGGTGGTCACCTTGTAGCTGTACTGCCAGGGCGAGGGCACCGGGTCGGTCCAGGCCGAGGCGGCCGTCGCGCCCACCAGGTTCCCAGGCGCAGGTTCGAACCCCGGCCAGGTTCCCCGGTACACGCGGAAGTACTGGAAGTCCTGCTCGGGCGCCGGCGTCCAGGCCAGCGCGGCGCCCGTCGCCGAATACGTCGCGGCGAGCCCCGCGGGCACCCCGGGAGCGATGTTGTCCACCGACCGGCCGCTGTCCGGCACGCTGGCGTAGAACGATCCCGTCGAGCTTTCCCAGGCCAGGACGTAATAGGTGGTCCAGGCCGGCCCCTCGATCGTGTCATCGGTCACGGTGGGGACGGTCACGACGTAGTGATCCGACCGGGTCGGCCAGAAGCTCCCCACGACGCTCCAGACCCCCGGCGGGGTGTCCTTGTCCGCGTCCCCGCCGACCAGGTAGGTCTCCCCCTCGAGGACGATCTCCCGGCCCGTGGCGAAGGCTCCGGCCACCGGACCCCCCTCCGGCGCGCCGGCGGCCTTGGCCGCCAGGATGCGACCCGCAAGCGCCTTGTCGTCGATGCGCCGGTAGACGTTGTAGCCGGTGATCGTGTGGCCGAACATGTCCAGCCCCGACCCCGTCAGGTGCAGGTTGACCCAGCCGCCCTGGTCCCCGCGCACGTCGGCGACCGAGTCGATGCGCGCCTCGCGGAGCCGCCAGTCGATCTGCACGCGGGAGATGGTCGGATTCGAGTTGTCCCACTCCAGATAGGACCACCACTTGAGGTCCTGATCCCCGGCCAGGACGGGAATCCAGCCGCCTCCGGGACCCGCGGGCCGCCACGAGCCGTTGCACTGCAGCTTCCATTCGACCTGACCCTCGACAGTCGCGTCCAGGCGGGCGCACACGATGTAGGGACGATCAAGGGCGACGTTCAGCGATTGCCCGTAACCGCTCACCGGTCCGGTCACGTCGTACTGGGCGAGTCGAAGGAAGCGCGCGCTTCCCATGTACCCGGGCCGACCCACCGCGGTGACGAGGAGGTCGTCGGCCACGAACAGGGCGTTGACGTCATAGGTGTTCAGAGGGTGCCGATCCACCAGGACCGGGTTCGCCGGATCGGTCACGTCATAGACGCGGCAATAGCTGGCCGTGTACGACCCGCCCGCCTCGAGGAAGACCAGACGCGCGCCGAAGAAATCCGGATCCCGGTAGCTGTAGTAGGTCTGCGTCGTGGAGATCACGCCGATCAGCTGGGGAGCCGAGGGATGACTGATGTCCAGGGCGAACATGCCATCCTCCCCGGCCGCGACCCAGGCGACCGTCCCGCACACGGCCACTCCTTGAGCCTGTCCCCCGTTGAAGTCCGTGTAGCTGCCCAGCAGCACCGGAACAGCGGGGCTGGAGATGTCCACCAGGCGCAGACCGCCGTCGGTCACGCACGCCAGGTTCCCGTGAAGGGCCACCCCGTTGGCCGACCCGGGCAGGCTGCACGAGCCCAGCAGCGCCGGTGCGGCCGTGTTCTTCAGGTTGAAGAGGCGCAACCCGCCGGTCCCGTCGGCCACCGCCGCCACGTCTCCGGACATGGCCACGGCCAGCGCCTGGCCGGGGGTGTTGTACCCTCCCAGCGCCACCGGCAAGGTCGGATCGCTGACGTCGAACAACCGCAATCCCGCCAGGCTGTCGGCCACGCACGCCAGGGTACCAGAAATGGCCACCCCCACCGCGTTGCCCGGAGTGGGACATGATCCCATGATCAGCGGGGAATCCCCGGACGGCAGGGTGACGGTCGCCAGCCCCGTGGGTTCGGTGACCAGGCAGGCGACGTCGCCCGCCACCGCCACGTCCCGGGGAGCGTTGATCGACATCGTGAAGTAACCCCCGACGTCGAGCGGCGGGGAGGCGACCTCGGAGATCCTGACGATCTCCAGTTCCGCCGTTTCGGTGGCCAGCAGCGCCAGGTCGCCGCTGGTGACCAGACCGGCGACGGCGCCGCCCGCGGTCAGCGACCACTTCTTGACCGGCGCGGAGGGGTCGGTGACGTCGTGAGCGACCAGCTGCGAAACCGACGTCCCGGTCAGCAGGATGCGGTTGCGGAACGCCACGTCCTTGGCCGTCCCTTCGGCGGGGACGGCGCCGGCGAACGTCGGGGACAGGGCGTTCGAGGCGTCGTACAGCAGGACGCCACCCGTTCCCGCAGCCACGGCCAGCAAATCGCCGTCCACGGCGGCGGCCAGAGCCGGCGACTCCGTCGGCAGGTGCGTGACGAGGATGGGCGCCGCCACGTCGTGGACGTCGACCACGGCAACCCCCGCGCGATAGTCGGACACGTAGGCGCAGTTCCCCGAGACCACCACGCCCAGGGCGCGGTCCAGCAGCGGGAGGGACGAGACGAACACCGGCGAGGAGGGGCGGGAGATGTCGAAGATGTCGAGGCCCGCTCCCATGACCGCCAGGAAGGCGTGGCGCCCGGCCACGAAGACGTCCATGACGTCGCCGGATGCGTCGATACGCTTGAGCGGATCCGGCGCCGTGGGATCGGTGACGTCGAGCAGGAGCAGCCCGCCCTGTTCCGCGGCGACCAGGGCGACGACACCCGCCAGGGCCACGGCGCGCGCGGTGCCGTCGACCCCTTGCTGGGCCATCAGACCCGGCTTTTCCGGGTCCCTCACGTCGAACACCATCAGACCGGCAGCACTGGAGGTCACGTAGGCCACCGACCCGCAGACGGCAAGGCCGGTCCCGAAGCCCGCGTCGTGGCGCATGCCGAGGCTCATAGGTAGGAAGGGCATCAGGCTCAGCCGGCCGGCCGCCGTGTTCCAGATCGCGGTGGTGGCGGCGGGGTCCTTGTACGTGGTGGTGTGGAAGTCCTCGACGTAGGAAAGGGGAGGGTTGGTGCCGGAGACGGCGTCGCCGGCCGGGGTCAGGATAAGACACGAGAGGATCAGCAGGGAGAGATACTGACGGCCCATGGTGTTGCTCCAGGTGGTGGCGAGTCGGGGCGCAGGATGTCAATCGACAATTATAGATCAAATTCCGGGCGGGCGGCAAGCGAGTGAAATCATCGGAATTGGGGTCGTCAACCGATCTTTGCCGTAACGCCCAGTCCATGACTGGGATTGACGGGCCTTCCCGGCATCATTAACTTGGCCGGACCATGAAATCCGACCGATTCAGTATGTGGCGAGGCCTGGGCGCCGCGGTGGCACTGACCGTGGCGATCGCTTATGCCGTCCAGTCCGCACCGCACGACCACCACCTCGACCATGTTCGCGGCGGTGACGAGACCCATGAGGCCCATGAGGCCCATCCGAATCATTCCCATGCGGCCGATGATCCCGCCCATGGGGACGTCCACCGGGACCACGCCCATCACCATTCCCTCGCCGACCACCTGGACTCCCACTCCGTTCGCGCTCTATCCCGCGACCTGATCCCCCCCGCTCCGGTGGCGGTCGCCTGCCCGGTGGCCCTTTCCGAATTCCGGGAACCGGCCGCAGCCCCGTTGCCGGTCGAAGAACCCCATCCCCCCCTCCGGGAACGACACCTTCCCCTGTCGCCGAACCGGGCGCCCCCCGCCTGACCCTTCCGCCCCGTTTCAGTCCCAAGCAACCGATCACCCCCAAGTCGAAGGGGATGTGGATATGTCGCACCTCACCAAGGTGTTCATCGTCGTCGCGTGGTCCCTGGCGCTTCTGCCCGGCCCCTCCACGGGTCAGGTTCAAGGAACCCTCGCCGCCGGTGACCTGGATCTCGGTCTGGCCGAGGTCGAAGCATGGGCCTCCCGGTTGAGCCCCCGCGCCCGGGCGCTCGGACATCGCCTGGATTCCCTCGAGGCGAGCCGCCGGGAAGACCTGACCTGGTCCAATCCGGCCGTCGCCTACGATCACGAGGAATCCGACGTCGCCAGGGAATGGCAGTTCACCCTGCACAAGCGCTTCACGCGCCCCTTCGCGCGGGGCGCCTCCCGCCTTGCCTGGGATGACCGCCTCGAGGCGGAAGTCCTGAAGAACACCCACGAGCTGGGACTCCTCGCCGCCGACCTGAAGGCCGGATACGTCCGGCTGCGCCTGATGGACGATCAACTGGATCGATTGAGGGATCTGGCGGACCTGGTGGACCTGGCGGCCGAGACCGCCCGGCTGCGTCGCGCCGAGGGCGAGCTTTCGGGCCTGGAAGAGCAGCTCATCCGCCTGGCGGCGTCTTCCCTTCGGGCCGGCGAGCTCCGGATCCGCAGCGAGCAGCGTCGCCTCCGTGCGGACTGGCAGGTCGGCATGGGGATCCCCCCATCCACGACGGTTCGGTTGACCACGCCGGTCGACTTCCGGGCCGTCGATCCGGGATCGATCGCCGCCCTGCAGGCGGCCGGCGAGACGTCCGCGGGCAACCTGTCCGCCCTGGCCATGGCCTCGGCCCTGGACCGCCAGGCCGAGGCCGTCCGGCCCGGCCTGATCCCCGGCTTCGACATCTACGGCGGCTACAAGAGCTTCGCCGGGGACAGCAGCGGCATCGTGGCGGGCGTCGCCCTCGACCTGCCCCTGTTCGACCGCGGGAACGGGGCCGCCGAACGCCTGCAGGCCGAGAGACGGCTGGTCGACAGCGACCGGCAGGCCGACCTCGCCCGCCGGCGGGCCGAAACCGGCGCCCTGGCGGCCTCGGTGATGGAGGCGCAGCCGCTCCTGGACGAGTTCAGGGAGGCGGTGGTCGGCGTTTCCCTCACTGGCGCCCTGCTGCTCTCCTACCGGGAGGGAGCGATCACCCTGGACGAGCTGCTCGGAGCCATCCAGATCGAATCCTCGGCCCTCTCGGACTACTTCGAGGGCCTGGCCGATTACTACCGCGACATCTTCCGCCTCGAAGCCCTCACGGGCGCCGGGATCGTTCACTTCGCGCCCTAGGAGATCGACATGAGACGGTTTTCGCTTGCTTTCATCCTTCTGGGCTCGTTCCTGAGTCTGGTCGCCCCCTGCGCCTGCGGCCAGGACGATGGACACGACCACGGACCCGCGGCCGACACCCATGACGAGGCCCCGCCGACGGTGGCGGTCACCCAGTGGACCGACACCATGGAGCTCTTCATGGAGTACCCGGAAATGGTGGCCATGCAGTCCGGCCGCTTCATCATCCACCTGACCGTCCTGGAGGGATTCCAGCCCGTCCGGGACGGCCGCGTCACTCTCGAGTTCACCGACGCCGGCGGCCGGCGCGAGGTGCGCACGGCCGACACCCTGCTGCGCGAGGGCATCTTCGCCCCCGACGTGGGATTGAAGGATGCCGGCGCCTACGACTTCACGCTGAAGTACGAGGGACCCGGGGCTTCGAGCACCTTCCACATCCCCCACTTCGAGGTGCACGCCGCGGCCGCGGGCATCCACGCGCACGCCGGCGGCCCCGAAGGCGACATCGCCTTCCTGAAGGAACAGCAGTGGAAGATTCCGTTCGCAACGGCCCCGGCGGTCCGGCGCGAGATGCTCAGGGCGGTCTGGGCCATCGGGCAGGTCCTGCCGGATCCCAGGGCCTCCATCGAGATCACCGCCCCCATCGCGGGCATCGTGCAGGCCGCCGGTCCGGATGACCTGATCCTGCCCGGGGCCCGGGTCGGAAGGGGCGACGTCGTCGCCAGGATCTCCCCGCCGCTGCAGGGCGACGGCTGGACCGGGTCCCGGCTCGCCCTGGCCCAGGCGGAGCGCAACTACCGGCGGGCGGAGCGCCTCCGGGAAAGCGACGCCATCTCGAGCCGGGAATTCGAGGAGGCCGAGAACGACTACCTCGCCCGCAAGGCCGGCCACGACAACCTCGCCGGCGGCGGCAACGACCGGACCCTCGCCCTCACCGCCCCCATCGACGGCCAGGTCATGGCCTGGGACGTCCGCCCCGGGCAGCGCCTCGAAGCCGGCGACCGGTTGATGACCATCGTCGATCCCGGCGTGGTCTGGCTGCAGGTGAACGTCTACGAGTCCGACTTCCGGTCCCTCGGCACGCCGGTGGGAGCCTGGATCAACGATGACGACGGCGGCTGGGAGGTGCCCCGATCGGCGCTGACGGTCCTGACCACCGGGGGCGCGCTCGACCCGGTCACCCGGACGGTGCCGGTCCTGCTGGAGATCGAAAACTCCGCGGGGCTCCTGACCATCAACGAGTCCACGCCCGTCGAGCTGTACGCCGGCGACGGCGTGGTGACCACAGCCGTGCCCCGCTCCGCCGTCTACGAGGACGAGGGTCTGGACGTGGTCTTCGTCCAGACCGGAGGCGAGTCGTTCGCCAAGCGCATCGTCCGGGTCGGCCCCCATCACGCCGGCTGGGTGAGCATCCTCGAGGGGGTGGCGGAGGGCGAACGGGTCGTCATCCGCGGCGGCTACCACGTGAAGCTGGCGGCAACCACCGCAGAGATCGGGCACGGACACGCCCACTGACGCCGAACCGGACAGGAAGGCTGAACCATGTTGGACAAGCTGATGCAGGCAAGCCTGCAAAATCGTCTGATCGTCCTGCTGGGGACCCTCGTGGTGTTCGGCGTGGGCCTGTACGTCACGGTCCGGATGCCCGTGGACGTGTTCCCCGATCTGACCGCTCCGACGGTCTCCATCATGACCGAGGCCCACGGGATGGCCCCCGAGGAGGTGGAGAAGCTGGTGAC
>JAHJTW010000157.1 GCA_018829565.1 bacterium
AGAAAATCCAAAACAGCACTGAAACCCTGGATTGAAGGCTGTTTTCGGGGATATAGGCCCCCCGGGGGGCGATTTTGGATACCATTATCAGAAAACAGGAAGGCGACCGAGCCAAGATAACACCCTTTTCGGCGCAGATGGGGTTTTGACTTGGGACACCTCAATCTGAAAACCTATTTTGGACAGGTCTGCGGAGGGGGTTCTAAAGCAAAGGCGAACCCCTTCCAACTTACTTAGCTTGGGTTTACCATTCAATGGAAATTTTCCCAGGATTGGGCGACCTCATTTCGGCTGGTCAAACCCTCTGAATTTCGGATTTCTCTAGACAAGAATAGAACAATTTGCCAGTCTTTTTGGAGAGTTCCAGATCCTATATTCACTACAAGGAGCCATCATGCCCCATACTGACGGACGGAAGCTGACCCCCGAAAATTTACCCAAGGCAACCAGGACACAAGTTGACCTATACAAAGTTTTTACCGAATATGATCTTAAAAGGGAGGTGCGGGCAACCTGGCACACTTTAGTTAAGCGCCTGCCATGGATTGTCGCTTTTATTTGCTTGGCGGTTTCAATCCATGACCTCGCCGGAGAGAATACTAGGGTTGCGTTGTCAGCTTGGATAGTGGGGTTATCCCCATCAATAAAAATATCTTGGACCCTAACGGGCGCATTAACTGTTCTTCTGGGGGGACGGGAATGGAATTATCGTAAGACAATTTTGCGAATTGGGAGAGAGAATAAGGAGCTCGAGATAAGGCTGGATCCTGGACGAACCCCCAGTGATTTGGCCGAGGATGGCAGCACAAAAGAAGAGGACAAATGATGGAATCTCAAATGATGAATGCAGCCCTAGCGTGGATGGCAATCGCAGGAATATGGTGGGTACTTTTTGAAGCAGTCCCCAGTTTAGTAATCGATTATACCAGAGGGAGGTTATTTGATATTCGTCATAGGCTATTTTTAGCGGCGGCAGATGGCCAAATTAGCTTTGACCATGAAGGCTACAAAAAGCTCCGGTCTCAAATCAACGTCCAGATCAGATTTGCTCATCAAACGAGCATTATCAACCTATTCTTGCTAAGGCGGGCCTTAAAAAAGAACCAAGAAATGTCAAAACTGATTGTGTCAGACTGGAATAAAGCCCAGAACTGTGGAACCAAGGAAGAGGCGGAATTGCTTGGTAGATATAGATCTGAAATTGGAGAAGCAGTTCGAGTTCGGATTTTGTGGGCGGATTGGTATCTCATGATCCCATTGGTATTTGTCACATTTTTCCTTTCCCGCCTTTCTAAGGCAGCACTAGAGGTTCGAGAAAAGAAATTCGTTGAAACTGCACAAACTCAGGCCTTTGCCGTTGTTGAAAATGAAGAGCTAGTTCCGGCTTAAATAAGGATCCATTCTCGCTACCACCCACTAATGGAGGGTTCCAATGTCCGACTTAATCGGTATGGTAAAAGAAGCCGCACAACTCGCTGGAAAGTTGGAACAGCGTGACCTCCAGGCGATGGTCCTTGATCTCCAGAGTATAATAATGGAAAAAATGGAGGAATGGAGGAAAACGAAACAAGAAAATCAGGACCTAATAGCTGCCCTACAATTTTCAGGCTCCCTGGAATTGGAACAACAATGGTATTGGGCCCTTGATGAAAAAGGCAATAAGAATGGGCCATATTGTGTCCCCTGTTGGGATAAATTCCAGAGAAGGGCTCGCCTATTCCAAGTTGGAAGGCAGCGGTATCGGTGCCCCTCTTGCGATAATGGCTTCCGGGGAAAGGATGCAGATCCCGATCCTCAAATTATTGTTAGGGGATAGTCTCGCGTGGGGGTACCAGAATTCTGTTGACCTACAGGACGGAGACGGCGAAGTTGCGATGGCAAGCCATGATCGCGCGCACCGTTGTAAGGGTCAGGTAAAGGTTTTTGTGTCAGTCCGCGGTCTGGTGCCCAGAAGATGACGAGGCCTGGGTCGAAGGGTGGCGCGGAAAAAACCAATAATTGGCAATTCCTTAAGACATTAAATCACAATTAATTGAAGAAAAAAAACAAGAAATTGCATGAGCCTGTGAGCTGCGTCGGCCGCACCCCCCCGTGTCCCGCTCCCCGGGCCCTCTGGGACACGGCTGGGACACGGGGACGGCCACCACGTTGCGTCCCCGGCAATTACAGCCGCCGGGCTGCCCGGGACACTCCGTCCGGATGGGACAGTCCAGGACCGACCCGTTACCGGAATCCCAGTTCGACCGGAACCGACCCTTCCCTGACCTCCCCGATGGGCAGGGCGGCGATCCCCGCAGCGGTGTCGAGGGCCAGTCCGGCCGGGGCGAACACCACCATGCCGATCCCCATGTTGAAGACCCGGTGCATCTCGGCGGGATCGACGCCGCCCCTGGCGGCGATGAGGGTGAAGATGGGGGGAACCGGCCAGGCGGTAGGATCGATGACGGCGGTGAGGCCACCGGGAAGCACCCGCGGGATGTTGTCGGTGAATCCCCCGCCGGTGATGTGGGCCAGGCCGTGGACCGCTTCGCGCCCGCAGGCGGACCACACGGCGCGCAGGTCCCCGAGGTAGCTGCGGTGGACCGCCAGCAGAGCCTCGCCCACCGAGGCGCCCTGCAGCTCGGCAGGCCGGTCGGCGACGGTGAAGCCGGTCTTCTCCAGCAGGACCGCCCGGGCCAGGGAATAGCCGTTGGTGTGCAGCCCCGTGCTGGGCAGCCCCCAGATCCGGTCGCCCGGCCTGATGGCCCGGCCGTCGATGACGTGCTCGGGCAGCACCCGGCCGACGATGGTTCCGGCCAGGTCGAACTCGCCGGCGCCGTAGACTCCGGGCATCTCGGCCGTCTCCCCCCCCAGCAGGGCGCACCCGTTCTCGCGGCAGGCCTTGGCGAAGCCGCCGATCACCGCGGGCAACACGTCCTCCTGCAAACGCGAGGTGGCGAAGTAGTCAAGGAAGAACAGGGGCTCGGCCCCCTGCACCAGGATGTCGTCCACGCAGTGGTTCACCAGGTCCTGCCCCACCGTGTCGTAGACCCCGGCCATGCGGGCGATCATCACCTTGGTGCCGACCCCGTCGACGCTCGCCACCAGCAGGGGCCCGTCGGGATCGGGCTGGTACAGCCCGCCGAACGCCCCGATCTCGTTGCGGACCCGGTGGTCCCAGGTGGACTTGACGGCCTCTTTGCTGCGGGCCAGGGCCCGGGTGGCGGCGTCGATGTTCACGCCGCTGTCGGCATACTTCATGGAAGGCTCCCGGTGGAAGGACTGGGAATGTCCAGGGGATAGTAAGCGGAGGGAACGCCCCGATCAAGGCCCGGCGAACCGGTTCAGTCGGCGGACTCCCGTTCCCGGAGGGAGTACTGGGCCAGGCGGCGGTTCAGGGCGTCCAGCACGGCGAAGACCACGGCCTGCTGCCGGTTGTGGCGCAGGGAGCAGGTCCCGAACAGGGTCTCGCTGCGGCGGCCCTCCACCAGCCCGACGGCCGCCAGGAAGACTGGCTGCCCCGCGATGGTGGTGGTCCGGATCTCGACCAGGTTGAGCAGGACCTTTTCCTTCACGATCCGGTTGACCGCCTCCAGAGCCGCCTCGGCCACCAGGGTCACGTCGCTGTCCGGATGGTTGGGGCCTTCGCGGGTGCCCCGGGCCTCGAATTCGCCGGCCTGCAACTGGACCTCGGCCCGGATCAGGTTCTCGGAGGCCAGGACCCCCACCCCGCTGCACAGGATGCGGAGGGCCCCGTCCTCGGCGACGAGAATGGCGGGAATGGGATCGGGGCGGGAACCGGCCTCATCGCGGGGGCCGGCCCCCGCGGCGGGTCGGGACGATCCGGGTTCGAGGGGTTGCCCGAACTCGAATTCCCAGTCGTCCTGGGCCTCGAACCCGGGCGGGTGGAAGCTCACGCCGAGATTATCCGGACCTGCGTCCGGCCTGTCTGTGCAGGGCTCGGAAACGGGTGAACCCACGTCGGGCTGGTGGGTCCGCGGGGCAGCGCCGGCATCGGGACTGCCGGCGACGGCACGAGGCCCGGCCACCGCACGAGGCCCGGCCACCGGGTCGCCGTTGTCGAGGACCTGGACCACGCCGATCTTCTTGTAGTAGACGTCGATACCGAGGCGGGCCTTCAACAGGCTCTCCACGTCCCGGACGATGTGCCGGGGCTCGCGCTCGAATCCGGCGACGACGTGCACACCGGCGATCTCACCGTCGGGATCCAGTTCGATCTTGCACTGAAGGACGCCCTTGATCTGGCTGATCCAACGCTGTGCGTCGGCGACCCAGGCATCCCTCTCGTTGGGTTCCCACTCCAATGAACTGCTCCCTGGATTTCTGATGGATCAGCATGGGACTGATGCACTATCGTACCACAGCCTAATTATTCCAACAAGATGTTCTTGAAAAGCACCCGAAATCAGGCGCTTTTTCGGGCCCAGAGCGTTAGCGGGAGCCGCCGGAATCCGCGGCGGCCCCGTTGCGCCATCAGGGGATCATCATCCCCTCGAGGACGGCCTTTCGCCTCGCATAGGACTCATCGGTCACGCCCATCAGGCCCTCGACGCTGAACCCCTCGGGACAGAAGCTGGCCGTCACCGTCCCGTCGATCATGGCCCGCCGGAAGACCGCATCTCCGTCCCCGCGGGTGGCTCCGGCCTCGGCGAGGCTGCCCATGAAGCCCCCGGCGAAGCTGTCCCCCGCTCCCGTGGGATCGACCACGTCGTCGAGGATGATGGCCGGCACCGCCAGGACCGAATCCCGGCCGAAGAACAGGGCGCCATGCTCGCCCTTCTTGATGATCACGCGCCCGGGGCCCATGGCGGCGATGGCGGCGGCGGCGCGGGCGAGGCTGCGCTCGCCGGTCAACATCCGGGCCTCGCCGTCGTTGACCAGCAGGACGTCGACCCGGGCCAGGACTTCCAGCAGCTGGGGCCGGGTGGTCTCGATCCAGAGGTTCATGGTGTCCAGGGCCACGAGTCGGGGACCGGTGACGAGGTCCAGGACCTGGGCCTGGAGGGTCGGATGGATGTTGGCCAGGAAGAGGTATTCGCTGTCCAGCCAGTCCCGGGGAATTTCCGGCTGGAAATCGGCGAAGACTCCCAGTTCGGTAGCCAGCGTATCGCGCTCGATCATGTCGGCATGGTAACGTCCGGACCAGTGGAAGCTCGCCCCGGGACGGCGGACGATGCCGTCGGTTCGGGCTCCGGAGCTCCGGATCAATCCGAGGTCGGACTCGCGGAAGTCGTCGCCGACCACTCCCACGCAGCGGACGGGACCGCGGCCCCGGGCGGCCACGGCGAAGAAGCTCGCGCTCCCGCCGAGCTGGCGTTCCCTGCGTTCCCTGGTTGTCTCGACGGTGTCGTAGGCCACGGACCCGACCACGAGAATCGCCATCTCAGCCCCTCTTTTCCATGGTTTCCGGCAGATCGATTCCGATCAGGTCGGCCACGACCCGGATCACCCGCCGGGTCAGGAGGCTCAGGTGGAGCTGGGCCGTCCGCCGGTCCTCCTTGGCGGCGAGGATGCCCCGGCACTGGTCGAAGCACTGATTGTAGAGACCGGCGATCTCCTGGAGATAGGCCGTCAGGCGGGCCGGTTCCCGGTGTTCGGCCGCCGAAATGATGATCCTGGGCAGCCGGACCAGTTCCCGGACCAGGTTCCACTCGCTCTCGGATTCGAGGTTGCCGAGGGTCTCCGCCGTCGGCTCCAGAAGTTCGATCCGCCGGGCCTCCGCTTCCAGAAAAAGGCCGCCGATCCGGGCGTGGGCCGACCGGATCCTGGAAAGAGGATTGGCATCGGACGGGTCCCGGGCCAGGTCCAGATCGAATTCCAGCGTGCTGTTCGGTTTGCGGGTCAGGAAGAAGAACTTCGCGGCATCGGCGCCGACCTCGTCCACCAGCGCGTCCATGGTCACTCCCTGGCCCTTGCGGCGCGAGACGTCCAGGGGGCGGCCGTCCTGCAGGAAGGACACCTGCTCCACGATCTGGATCTCCAGCCATTCCGGCCAGACCCCGAGGGCCGACATCGCCCCGGCCAGACGCTGGATGTAGCCGTGGTGATCGGGCCCCCAGAAGTCGATGGCGTGTTCGAAGCCGCGCTGGAACTTGTGGAAGTGGTAGGCGATGTCCGCCATGAAGTAGGTCGGCGTTCCGTCGGACCGGACCACGACGCGGTCCTGCTCGTCCCCGTAGTCGGTGGCCCGGAACCAGGTCGCCCCGTCCCGGACGAACACGGCCGCCTGCTTGGTCAGCCGGTCGAGGGCCCGCTCGATCCTCTTGGTCTCGTGCAGTTCCGACTCGAAATACCAGGTCTCGAACCGCAGCCCGAACCGGCGGCAGGTCTGGCGCTGCCAGCCGAGGATCCGCATCAGGGCGAACTTGGCGAAACAGCGGACCGACTCGTCCTCGGGCAGGGCGCTCCATTGCCGGGCGTCGCCGGGAGGGGCCTGGATCCGCTGGAAGCTCTCGTCGTTGAAGGCGGAGGAGGCCTTCTGGACCCCCTGGCTGTCGAGTCCCAGGAGCTCCCCGGCCATGATCTCCATGTAACGGCCGCGGTAGGCGTCGTCGGGGAATTCGACCTCCTCCCCGATCAGCTTCATGAAGTGGGCCCGCAGGGAGCGTCCCAGGAGCTGCACCTGGAGACCCGCGTCGTTGACGTAGTACTCGGCGTGGGCGTCGTAGCCCACCGCCTCCAGCAACCTCACCAGGCACATGCCGAAGGCGCCGGCCCGGGCGGAGACTGCGGTCAGGGGACCGGTGGGATTGGCGCTGATGAACTCGACGTTGATGCGCTTGTTGCCGCCGGTGCGGATCCGTTCCAGGGCGCCGTCGGCGCGCCAGAGGTCGAGCAGCATCTCGATCTGGTGGCCGCGTGAGATGCGGAAGTTGATGAACCCCGGTCCGGCGATCTCCACCGAATGGATCACCGAGCGGGGCAGGTGAACCTCGGCGGCAATGACTCCCGCCAGTTCACGGGGCTTGCGGTCGAGGCGCCCGCCCAGGACCAGGGCCAGGTTGGTGCTCAGGTCCCCGTGGCTGCGGTCGCGGGGCTTTTCCAGCTGGATGTCCAGGTCGTCGTCGAACACCCCGATCTTTTCCAGGGCGGCCAGCAGACCTTTCCGCAGCAGATCCTCGACCATGACGCAGGTCCCTCAGGATGCCGGGCCGGAGCCGGGCTGGGGCGGCGCGACGATCCCCGGGTGGCGTCCGGAGACCTCGGGGGATGCGAACCAGGACGGGTCCAGATCGAGCCGGCCGGCATCCCCCCAGAGCTTTTCCAGCTGGTAGTAACGCCGGGTCTCGGGATGGAAGACGTGGACCACGACGTCGAAGAAATCGATCAGGACCCAGCGGCCGTCGTCCATGCCCTCGATCCCCTTGGCGCGGTGTCCCGCATCCAGCAACTTGTTCTGGAGGTTGCGGGCGAGCGCCCTGACCTGGACGTCGGAGTTCCCCTCGGCGATGACGAAGAAGTCGCACACGTCCGACCGCCCGCGCAGGTCGAGGACGACGAGATTCTCCCCCTTCTTCTCCAGCAGGTGCCATCCCGCCAGTTCGGCCAGGTTGAACCCGTCCGAATCGTCGGGCATGACGAAGGTCGCGGGGGCTTCCGGTGACGATTCGGGAATCTTTTCTGGAGTCATGACGATCCTAGTTCAGTCGGTTGATGACGTATTCGACGGCGACGGCCAGCAGCTTCTTCTGGGGACCCGAGGCCAGGGGGGCGAGTGCCAGCTTGGCCTCCTCCCCGAACTGGCGGGCCTTGTCGAAGGAATAATCGACTCCGCCGAATTCGGTGACCAGGCCCTTCACCTCGGGCCAACCCTCGGCCCGCAGCGCGGGATCGGTCTGCCGGCTCAGTTCCCGGATGCGTTCGCGCACCCCGTCCGGCGCGTTGGCGAGGGCCGCGATCAGGGGCAGGGTGATCCGCCCCTCCTCCCAGTCCTGGCCGGTCGGCTTGCCCAGGCGGCGCTCGTCCCCCAGGTAGTCGAAGATATCGTCCGTGATCTGGAACACCAGCCCGGTCTTGCAGCCGAAGGTGCCGAAGGCTTCCTCCTCGGCTGCGAGACGCCGGTTGAACGACACGCCGATGCGGCAGCTGTTCTCGATGAGGCTGGCCGTCTTCTGGTAGATGATCTGCAGGTAGCGGTCCTCGCTGATGTCCAGGTCGTACCGGTGTTCGAGCTGGAGCATCTCCGCCTCGCTCATCAGGACGGTCGTGCGGGCGAGCAGCTCGACGGCGTGGTCCAGCCCCGCCTCGCAGAGGTTGTGCAGGGCCTTGGAGTAGAGGAAATCCCCCATGATCAGGGCGGCGCTGGCGCCGTACTTCTGGTTGACCGAGGGGAGCCCGCGGCGGGTCAACGCCTCGTCGATGAAGTCGTCGTGGACCAGGGTCGCCGTGTGCACGAGTTCCACGCTGGCGGCCGCGGTGATGGCCTCCCGGGGGAAGCCGTCCCCGTCCTGGGCGGCCAGCAGCAGCAGGGTCGGACGGAATCGCTTGCTCTTGCCCAGATGGATGTGGTCGCAGATCTCCGTGGTCAAGGGACTGTTGCCCGAGGTGATCCGCCGGAATTCCTGATCCACCTCGGCGAGCGCCGGAGCGATGGAACGCTGCAGGGTGATCAGTTTGATGCGTTCCTTATCGACAAGTCCCATCGAAACCTGCTCTCGACTGGAGATTCGGTGGTCGCACCCCGGCAAGGGGCGGCTGCAGGGGCCCTGGACACAAATATTCGCAAAAGAACGGCCCTGTCAATCCTGTTTCCGCTTATTGCGGGTGACGGCGATGGAAACCAGGACCGATCCCAGATAGAGGATCAGGACCGGAACGCCCATCATGACCTGGCTGATCACGTCCGGAGGCGTGAGCATGGCGGAGGCCGTGAAGATCAGGATCACCGCCAATCGCCACCCGCGCAACAGAATGCGCGGGTTGACGATGCCGATCACGCTGAGGAAGAGCACGACCAGGGGCAACTCGAAGACCAGGCCGAAGGCCAGGCAGAGCCGTGACACGAAACCGAAATACGGCCCCACGCCGATCAGAGGCTCCATCGCGGAGGTCCCGAAACTCATCAGGAAGGTGATGACCTGGGGAATGACCACCAGGAAGGCGAACGCCACCCCGGTATAGAAGAGAAGCGTGGTGGTCAGCAGCAGCGGCGTGACCACCTTGCGCTCCTTGGCGTAGAGACCGGGCAGGATGAACGCATAGACCCGGAACAGGATGAAGGGCAGGACCACGAAGATCCCCACCGCTCCGGAGATCTTCAGCCGCACCAGGAAGGCTTCGTTGGGCGCCGTGAAGTAGACCCCCTCGGAGGCGAGGGGCGAGATCAGCAGGTCCAGCAGGCGGGCGGAGACGAACCAGCAGAGGACCGTCGCCGCCATGGCGGCCAGCCCGGAATGGATCAGGACGGACCGCAGCTCGGCCAGGTGATCGAGGAACCCCATCTGGCCGTCCCCGGAGCCGGGGGGCGGCGATTCGCCCTTCGCCGCAGGCTCGGCCGGTCCGGGGGATCCGGCGTCCGCCTGCTGGTCGAGGGGCTCCCGGCCGGGATCCCCGTTCGGCGGCGACAGGGGGCTCATGCGTCCTCGTCCCTTGCCGGAGGGGTGTCCTTGAGGTCGCGCAGCAGCTGGAAGAACTCGTCCACGTTCTGGAAGCTGCGGTACACCGAGGCGAACCGGACATAGGCAACCTCGTCCACCTGCCGCAATTCCTCCAGGACGTAGCGGCCGATGGTCTCGCTGGGCACCTCGCGCCTGCCGGAGGCGGCGAGCTTCAGCTCGACGTGATCGACGATGATCTCGATCTCCTCGAGGGCCACCGGCCGCTTCTCGCAGGCCTTGGTCACCCCGACGATGACCTTGGCGCGGTTGTAGGCGACCCGGTCCCCGCTGCGCTTGACCACCAGGACCGGGCGCGTCTCGATGGCTTCGTAGGTGGTGAAGCGTTCGGTACAGTGCGTGCACTCGCGCCGACGGCGGACCGCCCGGCCGTCCCGGACGGCCCGGCTGTCGATCACCTTGTCGTCTTCGTGGCCGCACCGGGGACACTTCATGCCCGACCTCCCCGCATCAGGCCAGGTCCGGATACAGGGGGAACGCGCGGCAGAGTTCCTCGCTTTCGCCCCGGAGGGCCGCCAGGGCGGCCTCGTCGTCCCGGGCGCCCACGGCCCGGTCCATGATGGAGGCGATCCGCTTCATCTGCTCGACCCCCATGCCCCGCGAGGTCAAGGCCGGCGTGCCGATGCGGATCCCGCTGGTGACGAACGGGGATTCCTGGTCGAACGGCACCGTGTTCTTGTTGACCGTGATCCCCACGTGCTCGAGCAGGGTTTCCATGTCCTGCCCGGTCAGTCCCTTGCTGGTGAGATTGACCAGCAGCAGGTGGTTGTCGGTCCCGCCGCTGACCAGGCGGAACCCGCGCTCCAGCAGGCTCTCGGCCAGGGCGGCGGCGTTCTCGACCGTCCTGCGGGCGTACAGTTTGAACTCGTCCTGCATGCACTCGTGGAAGCAGACGGCCTTGGCGGCGATCACGTGCATCAGGGGACCGCCCTGCACGCCCGGGAAGTTCGTCTTCTGGATCGCCTTGAAGTGTTCCTTCGTGCTCAGGATCAGCCCGCCGCGGGGGCCGCGCAGGGTCTTGTGGGTGGTGGAGGTCACGACGTCGCAATGGGGCACCGGGCTGGGGTGGACGCCCCCGGCCACCAGACCGGCGATGTGGGCCATGTCGAACAGGAGGATCGCTCCGACCTCGTCCGCGATGCTGCGCAGCTTCGCGAAGTCCCAGAACCGGGGATAGGCGCTCGCTCCGCCGACGATCATCTTCGGGCGCTCCGCCTTCGCCTGTTCGCGCAGACGATCGTAGTCGATGGTCTCGGTGGTCCGGTCCACCTCGTAGTGGACGGCCTCGAACAGGGAGCCGGAGAAATTCACAGGATGGCCGTGGGTCAGGTGCCCCCCGTGGGAAAGGCTCAGGCCCAGGATCTTGTCCCCCGGCTTCAGGAACGCGAGGTAGGCCGTCATGTTGGCCGTGGACCCGCTGTGGGGCTGGACGTTGGCGCGCTCGGCCCCGAACAGTTCGGTGGCCCGCCGCTTGGCCAGGGTCTCCGCGGTGTCGACGTGGGCGCAGCCGCCGTAGTAGCGCTTGCCGGGGTAACCCTCGGCGTACTTGTTGGTCAGGGTGGAGCCCATGGCCTCCATGACCGCCCTGCTGGTGAAGTTCTCGCTCGCGATCATCTCCAGCTGGTTGCGCTGCCGGGCCAGTTCCAGGTCCAGGACCTCGGCGATCTCGGGATCGATCCTGCGGACTTCGTCGTACATGGCGCCGCTCCTATCTGAGGTGTTCTGCTTCGTAGGCCGTGATCTTGTCCACCCGGCGGGCGTGGCGCCCGCCTGCGAATTCCGTTTCCAGATACGCGTCCGCGATCGCCACCGCGTCGCGCGGCTCCAGGGCGTCCCCGCTCAGGCAAAGCACGTTGCTGTCGTTGTGGAGGCGGGTGGTCCGGGCCTGGTCGGGGGTGAAGCAGAGGGACGCCCGCACACCCTTGACCTTGTTGGCGGCGATGCTCATGCCGATCCCCGAGCCGCAGATCAGGATCCCCGCCTGGGCCCGGCCCGAGGCCACCATCTCGGCGACCTCGAGGGCGGCGTCGGGATAATCCGTCGGGTCGGAACCCGCGCAACCGCAATCGGCGACCTCCACCCCCCTGGCGCCCAGATGCGCGGCGAGGGTGCTCTTGTGCGCGAATCCACGGTGGTCGGAGCCGACGGCGATGATCATTCCCAGTCTCCCGTTTGCGAGGCCAGATTCCTAAAAACGGGCTCCCAGCCGGCCAGCAGGCGCTGGATCTGGGTGCCGCAACGATCGTAGTCCTCGAAGGCGCCGCCGTAGGGGTCGGCCACCTCCTCCATTTCGGGCGAATGCCCCAGCCCCGTCAGATCGAGTCCCGGTGCTCCCAGGACTCCCACGGAACCGGAGAACCCGCTTCCCCAGCGGCTGCGGAACATGGCCGCATGGGACCGGGTCATGCCGATGACCCAGAGCCCTCCCGCAAGGCCGGCCGGAGTCACCGGCCGGGATCTGTGGCTCCCCAGATCGACGCCCAGGCCGGCGGCGAACCTCCGCGATCCCTCCGAGGCGGGATACCCTTCCGGCGCCGCCAGTCCCAGGGAGGCGAAGCTCAACCCCGCATCCGGGAACATCCAGCGGGCCAGCCCCTCCGCCAGGGGGCTGCGGCAGATGTTGCCCGTGCACAGGAAAAGAACGAGCTGGGACATGGTCCTCCCGGAAAACGAGTCGGGAATCGCGCCTCACATCGCCGGAAAACCAAAACTAGGCGGCCCCGGAGAGGCCGTCAAGAGGCGTCGGGATCCACCGTGGGCAGCGGGCTGGGTCCCTCGCGCAGGACCAGGGGAGGCCAGACGGTCGCATCCACCAGGGCGCTGGGTGCGGCCCCGGGCCCGGGCTCCAGCCCCGGAGGCGGCGCCCACGCGCCGTCCACCCGATCCCCCATCTCGGCGATGGCCTCCCCGAGGGTCCGGCAGGGGGGCAGTCCGGTCAGGTTGGCGCTGGTGGACACGAGCGCGCCGCCGGCGGCCTCGATCAAGCGGCGCAGCTCGGCGCCTGCGGGCACCCGGATCGCCAGGGAGCCGTCGCGCCCGCGGACCCCGGCCGCAGGACCCGGCCTGCCCCGCAGGATGAGGGAATAGGGCCCCGGCCAGCAACGACGGCAGAGTGCAGCTACCCGGTCGTCCAGATCCTCCACCAGGGCGAATGCCATCTCGAGGGATCCCGCCAGGACCAGCGCGGGTTTCCCCTCGGGCCGTCCCTTGATCCGGAAGATGCGCTCCACGGCGGCCGGATCGTCGGCGCGCCCGTGAAGGCCCGGCAAGGTGTCGGTCTGGAGGATGTAGACCCCGCCGGCGGCCAGACCCGCAGCCGTCTCCGCGAAATCCCCGCAGGCCCGGTCCAACTCAGCTCCCGCCCCGCGCCAGTTCCCGCCGGTAGTCCGCGACGGCCGCGGCCACCCCGGAATCCTTCAGGGCGATCATGCGGGCCGCCAGGCAGGCCGCGTTGCGGGCGCCGGCGCTCCCCACCGCGACCGTCGCCACCGGGACTCCCGGCGGCATCTGCACGATGGACAGCAGGGCGTCGACCCCCGCCAGAGGTCCGCTCGCCACAGGCACGCCGATCACCGGGCGCCCGGTCAGCGAAGCCACCACGCCGGGCAGGTGAGCGGCCATGCCGGCCAGCGCGATGAAGACCTCGGTCCCTCCCTTGTCGGCCTGCGCCACGATGCGGCGCAGCTTGTCGTGCTGACGGTGGGCCGAGGCGACCTGGACCTCGTAGGTCAGGCCGAAGCGCTCGAGCAGAGGCAGCATCTTCTCGATCACGGGCAGGTCGCTGGCACTCCCGAGAAGGACCATGACCCGCGGAGCGGAGGCCGTTTTTCCGGCAGCCATCTAATCCCCTTCCCCTGGTCCGGCGATGTCGCGCCGGAAGGTCAAACCCTCGAAGTGGACCTGGTCCAGCAGGCCGTAAGCCGCCCTGCGTGCGTCCCGGAGACTCATCCCCGTGCCGACGGCTCCCAGCACGCGGCCGCCGGACGTGACCAGGCGGTCACCCTCCAGGGCGGTGCCGGCATGGACGAGCCATCGATCGGCGTGCTCGCCGTCCGGAAGATCGATGGGGCGGCCCTTGACGTAGCGGCCCGGATACCCGTCGCTGGCTGCGACCACGACCACGGAATGACGCAGCCAGGTGGTCAACCCGGCGCCCGTCCAGTCCTGCGGCTGGAGTTCCTCCACCTCGTGCAGGCCCTGCAGGAAGCTGCCCAGGTTGCCGTTGGCCGTGGTCCAGCAGAGGTCCAGGAAGTCCCCCTTGAGCAGGGGCAGCACGACCTGGGTTTCCGGATCGCCGAACCGGCAGTTGAACTCCAGGACCTGGGGGCCGTCCTCGGTCAGCATCAGGCCGGCATACAGGACCCCGCGGTAGGGGATGTCGCGGCGCCGGAGCTCCGCGAGGACCGGCAGGACGATGCGGCCGTCGATCTCGGCATAGAGGTGCGGGGGCAGCCGGACGGGCGCGAAGGCTCCCATCCCCCCGGTATTGGGCCCCATGTCCTTTTCGCCGATCCGCTTGTAGTCGCGGCTGGGGGCGAGCAGGCAGTAGTCCTGGCCGTCGGTCACGATGAGGACGGACAATTCAGGACCGAAGAGGCACTCCTCCATGAGGATGCGCAGGCCCGAGCCTCCGAACACCTGCTCGTCCAGGCATTTCCTGATGTGCGCTTCGGCTTCCTCCCGTGACGAGCACACCGCCACGCCCTTGCCCTGAGCCGCGCCGCAGGCCTTGATGACCACCGGCAGGTCGATCTTGTCCAGGTGCTTCAGGGCGGCATCCGTGCTGCTGAAGGCGTGAAAACGGGGGGTGGGGACCCCGGCGGAGGCCAGCACCTCCTTGGCGAATTCCTTGTCCCCCTCGAGCCTGGCGCCCATGGCCCCCGGCCCGAAGACCGCGATGCCGTCGCGCCGCAGCCGGTCGGCGAGACCGGCGATGAGGGGGTCCTCCGGTCCGATGATGACCAGCTGGATCTCCTCCTCCAGGCAGAAGCGCGCCACGTCGCCGCCACGGTGGGGATCCAGGGGCACGTTCGCGGCCAGCCCGGCCGTCCCGGGGTTGCCGGGGGCTGCGAAGATGACCGGATCGAGGTCCGAGGCGGCCAGCTGGCGCACGATCGCGTGTTCGCGCCCCCCTGAACCGATGACGAGAACCTTCATGGGCATGCGGTACTCCTTGGAATCGAGGCCGGCCGAGATGAGGCCGGCTCCGGGATACTACGCGGTCCGCAGGGCGGGGATCAACGGGAATCAGGCCGGCACGATGCGGGTGCCGGCCCGGCCTTCCACGGCAGCCAGCAGGAATTCGGGGGAGGTGATGACGACCTCGGTCCCGCCCCCCGCCAGAAAGGACAGGGCGGCCTCGATCTTCGGTCCCATGCTCCCGGCGGGGAACTCCCCCGCGGCGAGCATGGCGGCGGCGCGGTCTGTCTTCAACACGTCGAGGGCTTCCTGGTCCTCCTGGCCGAAGCGGGCGAAAACCTTGTCGACCTGGGTGATGATGACCAGGACGTCCGCGCCGATGAGCCGCCCCAGGAGATCGCTGGCCCGGTCCTTGTCGATCACCGCATCCACCCCGTGCAGGTGCCCGGCCGCGTCGCGCCGGACGGGGACCCCTCCGCCGCCGGTGGCGATGGTCAGGACTCCGGCGCCGACCAGGGTCCTGATGGCCTCCCACTCGACCACCTCCCTGGGCATCGGGCTGGGCACGACCCGGCGCCAGCCGCGGCCGGCGTCCTTGACCACGGTCCAGCCGTTCTCCTTTTCCAGCGCCTTGGCCTGGACCTCGTCGTAGAAGGGGCCGATCGGCTTGCTCGGCCGGGCGAAGGCGGGATCCTCCTCGTCGACCAGCACCTGCGTGACCACGGTGGCCACCGGCAGGTCCACGCCGTGGTCGAGCAGGGCGTTGTGCAGGGCCTGCTGGAGCATGTAGCCCAAGCCGCCCTGGCTGTCGGCGCCCG
The DNA here is from genome assembly GCA_018829565.1 of bacterium. Classification (GTDB taxonomy): domain Bacteria; phylum Krumholzibacteriota; class Krumholzibacteriia; order LZORAL124-64-63; family LZORAL124-64-63; genus JAHJTW01. The sequence goes on from JAHJTW010000157.1 coordinate 15,572, forward strand.
CGACGAACATGGGCATCGGCGGGATGCCGTGGAGGGCCTGCCCGGCGTCGTTGCGCAGCACGATGTTGCCGACGACCGGGCCGTTGCCGTGGGTCATGACGATCTGATGACCCGCCTTGGCCAGCCGGGCGACCTGGTCCATGGTCGCCCGGGTGATGGCCAGCTGCTCCTCGTAGGTCCCCTTCTGCCCGACGGGAATGATGGCGTTGCCCCCCAGCGCGATCACGAAGCGCCGGTGGGCGGCCTGGGACCCGGCCGTGGTCATGAGCGGACCGCCGTCGCGAAGTCCGCGAACCTCTCGAGGGCCTTGCGGATGTTGTCCTGGCTGTTGGCGTAGCTGAACCGCAGATAGCCCTCGCCGAAGGCGCCGAACGAGGTCCCGGCCAGGGCGGCCACGCCGAACTCGTTCAGCAGGCGCTGCTCCACCTGCTTGCTGGTCAGGCCCAGGGCGGACACGTTGGGGAACACGTAGAAGGCGCCGCGGGGCCGCTTGCAGGTGATGCCGTCGATGGCGTTCAGGCCGTCGACCAGCAGGTCGCGGCGCACCTTGAATTCGGCCACCATGGCCCGGGCGGCGTCCTGGGGCCCGGTCAGCGCCTCGGCGCCGGCGAGCTGGGTGAAGGCAGCCGTGCAGCTGGTGCAGTTCGTCTGCAGCTTGGCGACGGCGGCGGCCAGGGGCGCGGGCATGATGCCGTAGCCCAGGCGCCAGCCCGTCATGGCGTACGTCTTCGAATGGCCGTCGAGAATGATGGTCCGCTCGAGCATGCCGGGACGCGTGCTGATGGACTCGTGGGTCCCTTCGTAGATGATCTTGCTGTAGATCTCGTCGCTGAGCACCCAGAAGTCGAACTTCACGGCCAGCTCGGCGATGGCGTCGAGGTCCGCGGCGCTCAGCACCCCGCCGGTGGGGTTCTGCGGACTGTTGAGGATCAGCAGCTTGGTCTTCTCGCTGGCCAGGGCCTTGAGGTCCTCGATGTCGAAGCTGAAGTTCTTCTCCTCGGCGAGCTTCAGGGGCATGGGCTTGGCTTCGAGGAACTTGATCACCGATTCGTAGATGGGGAAGCCGGGATTAGGGTAGATCACCTCGTCCCCCGGATCGACCAGCGCCGTCAGGGGGAAGTAGATGATGGGCTTGCCGCCGGGCACGATGACCACGTTGTCCGGCCCGACGTCGATGCCGCGATCCCTGGCGATGTACTCCGCGAAGACCTTGCGGACTTCCGGCAATCCGGCCGAGGGACCGTAATGAGTGTAGCCGTTCTGGAGCGCCCAGACGGCCTTGTCGATGATGTTCCGGGGGGTGTCGAAATCCGGTTCGCCGATCTCCAGGTGGACGATGTCCCGCCCCTCGGCTTCGAGGGCCTTGGCCCTGGCCAGGACCTCGAATGCAGTCTCGGTGCCCAGGTTCTGCATACGCTTGGCGAGCATGGTCATCTCCCTTGGTTGGCAAACCCTATCCGGTAGCACGGTGCGCAGGGCCGTCGGTCCCCGCGAAAACAGCCGGAATCCGCCGCAAAGCCGTGTTGCAACAGGACAAACCTAGGAGGATGGAGAGGGCAAGTCAACCGGATCAGGCCAAGGTTTCCAGGTATTTTTCGATCTCCCGGATGACCTCCTTGCGGACCCCGGCCCGGTCCTGGGCGAGGCGCCTGAGATCCACCTTGGATACGTACTTCACCTTGATGAACCGGCGGAGGATCTTGACCGAAACGTTCACCGGACTGCGCAGGCAGGCCAGGGGAACGCCCCGGTTGGCGAACCCGGTGTGCAGGGCCCGGTCCGTGGCGATGGTCTCGATGACCTGGGGATTGCGCGTGCGGACGGCCACGGCCTCGACCAGCCCCGGGACGCAGGTGAACTTGGGATTCCGGAGGAATCCGAGAACCAGGCTGTAGGACTGGATGTTGGTCAGCACGAGGTTCTTCATGGCCGCGGCGGTGGGTTCGGCCTCCCCGCCTTCCCCGTCCGGGGACTCCCCGGCCTCCTGCTCGGCGGCCTGATCCTCGGCGCCGCAGTCGACCGCAATGCCGGCGGGACCCTCGAGAGTCGGCAGACCATGGGGCCAGACCTCGGGCAGGTCGTCGGGATCCGGGAGAACGATCACCAGGTGGCCGACGAGGAACTCCATCCCCCGGAGATCCCATCCAGCGGGGCCGGATACGCCCGCGGGCACAGGTTCCCCGAGGATCTCCTGGACGGCTCCGGTCAGGGCCTCCGGCACGGGGATGGCCAGCTCCCCCCGCTCGCAGCACGAGACCACCAGGCGGCAAGCCGTGACCAGGTCGAGCCCCTGGAGCCGGTCGCCCCGCAGTTTCAGCCGTTCCGCCAGTCCCATCAACCGGGCCGCAGCGTGGGCCATGACGGGAATCTCCAGGGCCGACTCCACCTGGGCCCGGACGAGGGAGTGCAGGGGGGACAGGTCCGGGCAGCCCTCGAGAGCGCGCTCGAACATCCCGAATTCCCGGGCGTCCATGACCGACCGCCCCCGCAGGCGGGGCTTGAGAAAGGCGTCGGCGACATCGCCGGATTCGATCATCGCGACCAGTTCCCGGATGTCGCGGATCTCACGGTCGGAGCGGCTCAGCAGGGGCAGCACCCGGGCGATGGCCTCCATCCGGAACGGATCAACGTTGCCCGCCAGCTGACTGATCCGCTCCTGCCAGGCGTCGGCTTCCAGCCGCAATAGCCCGGCCAGCACCCCCCCCAGTTCGGCCGGCAGTTCGCCCCTGCTCTCCCCCGCTCGGCACAGCCGGTCCAGGACCAGGCGCATGGATCCCCAGGGGGATTCCCATCCGGCCGCGTCCAGGCGCACCTCATCCGGCCGGCGGCCACCGGCCAGGAGCCGGTCGCACTCCGCCGCGAACCGCACGTGCCGGTCCCGCCATTCCCTGAGGACCAGACTGGACGGGCCGGGGTTCCAGGAGCCGTTGATCCAGAGCCTCCGAGTCGAAGACATCCGGCGGACCAGGGGCAGCAACCGCGAGGCGGGCGTGACCACGTCCAGCAATGCGGCGAGGAGCCGGGCGCCGGCGGGATCACCGTGGACCGCCAGGTTCTGGATGCCCAGCAGAACCGACGGGACCAGGGGCTCCCCCGAATGCTTGCGCAGGAGATCGTAGAGTTCGCCGGCCAGGGTGGAGTGGTCCATCTGCCCGCGACCGAGCAGGCGCAACTCGGCCAGCACCCCCGAATGGTCGGGTGCGGGCGGGCGCAGGACCGGGTCCCCCCACATCAGGTTGTCCCCTGTTCGAACGGTGATCAAGTGCGTGTTCCTCCGCTCCTTGACGGCCGGGCCGGAAGGAGGCGATGTCCCCCGACGATGGTTATCGGTCAAGGAATCACGTGCTTGACCGCCGGTTGACCCGGGCGGGTCTCACCAACGGACCCTGGCCTGGAGCCAGACCTCGGTGATGGTCGCCGCCGGTTCCCCCGGGGCGGGGAACCGGCGGGCTGCAGCCGCCTGGATGCCGAAGATCCCGGCCTCCCTCTCGAGCCCGGCCATGATCTCCCCGGACCAGCGGCCCCAGTGCCTCGGCAGGGCGTAACCCGGCAGAGGGCTGAGAACCCCGACCAGGTCGACCTGGTCTCCCCAGGCCAGGGACCATCCCAGCCTGGCCCGACCCAACCGGGTCTCGGCGCCCGACCATCCAGCCGAAAGCAGATGCCTCCCGGCGGAACCCCCCTCCTCGTCCACCGCCAGGTTCCGCCAGTCGAGCGACAGATGCCCTGGAGCCGGCCCCTCCCGCCGCAGGCGGAACGAGGTCAGAGTGCGGACTTCCGGTGCCACCGGGACGGCGGGGGTCCAGGGGAATCGTTCGGACCATTCCCAGGAGGTCCGGACCTGGCGTCTCCAGCGGACCTCTGCCGACCAGCCGCCGGGCAGGGGGCAGGCAGCGGCGGCTTCGCGGATGGACCGACAGTTGATCCCATCGGCCGGATCCTCGTCCCTGCCCTTCGCCCCGGCGATCACGAGTTCCAGATCCAGCCCTCCGCCCTTCCACCGGAGGCGGCAAGCCCAACCGGAGCCGTCCCAGGTCGCGAGCATGGCCGGTCTGACGCCCAGGAACCCCGGCTCCCCGCCCCGGCGGGATGCCCATCCCCCCTCGATGCGTGTGGCGCGGTTGGGTTCGAGAGCCAGCGACACAACCGCCCCCTGCGCCGATCCGCCTCCGTCGCGAAGGGTCAGGGAGGATTCCCAGGCCGCATTCCAGCCCGCCCCCCCCCATTCCGAGGCCAGGCTCAGACCATTTTCCAGTGGGTGGGAAAGGCCCAGGAAAGATACCCCGCCCTGGACGTGCCTGAGGCCCAGCCGGACCGCCTGCAACCGGCCCATCCCGGGTTCGGTGGTGGGGGTTCCCGACACGGCCGCCGCCACGAGGGAACCCCCCGAGAACGAGACGCCCACACCCTCGGCGAGAGCGCCATCCCCGGACCGGCACCACTGCCGGATGCCTGCCGGGGACGGTCCCAGCGACCGCCCCGTCCCGGGTGAACCACTCCGTCCGGGGGCCCCGGCCAGCAAGCCGAAGCCGTGATGCAGGGCGAGGTTTCCGGCATCGAACCGCCAGTTCCCAGCATCGCCCCCGAAGGCTGCCAGCGGGCTCTCGGCCACGCCCCCGCTCTGGCCCCTGCGGACCTTCAGGTCCAGTCCCGCGCCCCGCCAGCGTGCGGTCGCCGTGGCCGGAGAGGCCGGCGCCGGTTCCATCTGCATCCGCCAGGACAGGCTCCCCTGCCCAGGAGGGGACCAGCCCCGACCTCCGGCCTCCTCCCGGTCCGCCGCGGAGCGAAGGTCGGCTTCGAGGCGCCGGAGCTCATCCTCGGACAGGGGCGCACCACCGGTCTCCATGGCCTCCACCAGATCGGCCAGATCCTCGGGCACCACCCCGGTGGTGTCCGGGTGATCGACCTGCCCCCGGGCGCAGCAGGCCGCCAGGAGCAGCAGCGGCACGTACCTCCCTCCCGGCCATGGTTTCCCTCTCCGACCTGCTTTGGAAGGGTTCACCAGACGCCCCCTCTCCAACGGCCGGCCACCAGGGCGATGCGATGGGTCGTCCCCAGGTCGGTGTGGACGAGGTGCGAAGTCATCACCAGGAGCCTGCCCCGGGGCAGGACCAGCCCGAATCCTCCCAGGTTCCGGGAGGGAGTCCCCCGGATCAGGATCCCCGCCCGCCCCGCCAGAGGGAACAGGGCTTCCAGGGTGCATTCCGGAATCCCGTCCGGGGACAGGTCGATTCCCAGGGCCAGCCCCGCGTCCAAGGTCCTGACCCGGACGGTGCCCAGGTTCCGGGTCCGACCGCTCCGCCCCCCGTTTCCCTCGCCTGAGGCGATTTCGGGCCTGAACTCCCAGGTGCCCGACCAGGGGCCAGGGCCCGACCACCCACCCCCCACCAGGAGGGCCAGCGACCATTCCGGCCGGGGACGGTCCCCGGCCAGGTCGAGGCGCCGCACTCTCCCCGCAAGCCCGAGCCGGACCCCGAGATTCCCGGCCGCCGTCAAGCCGTACCTGTTCTCGCGGAAGATCCCGGTTCCCGTCTGCTGCCAGTCCCCCCGGACCAGCCAGCCGCCACGGCCCCGACAGCCTGCCCCCAGGGAGGCGACAGGCAACTCGGGCAGCCCGAACAGGCGGGCGGCGCCGGCCTCCACCCAGGCGCCCGAAGACGAGGGGTCGGCGACCTGATCGCCCCGGGGATCGGCGATCAAGACGCCGATCTGCTCCGGCCCATGCAGCCAGGACCGGGAAAAATCATCGCCCCGGGCGGTGGCCCAGCCCAGGACCGCCCCCAGACCGGCCGGCAGGAGGACCCGGATGACCCGGCATGCCCAGGCAAACCTCACCGGACCACCACCAGGACCCTGGAGGCGTCCAGGATGGCCCCTGAGCCGTCCAGGCAGGTCCCCAGGACGATGTACCCTCCTGGTGGGACGAGCCGGCTGCGGTCATTCTCGCCCTTCCAGTGCCGGGTCCGCAGGCCCGGTCCCGCCAGGTCCCCCCCCAGGTCCCGGACCCGCCGGCCCTCCAGGTCGAAGACCGCCAGCTGGAAGCCTTCGCCTTCCGCGGGGACTTCGAGGACGAGAGCAAGGGCGGAGACGCCCCGGTCCGCATCGAGAACAAGGGGTTGAACCGTCAGGAAAGGGCCCCCGGACTCGGCAGGAGAGACGCTGTTGGGGCAGCCCGGGGTACCGCCCTCCCAGGCCGCGCTGACGGACCAGGTCGATGCCCCGGAGTCCAGGGGCAGGCCCAGGTTCAACCTTTCCAGGGAGCTTCCCGACCCGGGAATGGGCGGGTCCCAGGGGTCCGGCCCGCCGTAGGTCAGGGCGTCGACGACGACGCCTCCGGAATCGGCGAGGCTGATCCGGTCGGCGAAGGTGCGGCTCCCGGGGACCGCATTGTTGAGGGAAGGCCAGCCCGCCAGGGACACGAGCCGGGTGAGGGCGGAATGGCTGCCGCAGCCGTCCCCGCCGATCCGGTCGTTGGCCAGGATCCAGCCCGCGAGGGCCGTGGAATCCTGCGCGACGACCACCAGGCCACCCGGTTGGAGACTCCCGGCCGGCAGCGAGCGCCAGTCCCCGTCCTCGTCCTTCAGGGCGAAGGCGCCGAGGTCCAGCGCCTCTTCCGACCGGCTGGCCAGTTCGATGTATTCCCCCTGCCCCTGATCCGGGGCGGGCTGGACCTCGTTGATGACCAGATCCCCCAGGCCGACCTGGTAGAGGCAAACCGGCACCCTCAGGGTGTCCATTCCGCCGGGCAAGGGCAGCAGCAGTCCGACCGGGTGCCGCCCCGAGCGCCCGGGTTCGACCACGAAGTACAGGTTGCGGGTGCCGCCGGATCCCACGGCGTCCAGCACCGCCGGAACGACCCGTCCCGCGAAGTCCAGCCGCACCTGTCCGCCCGGCCAGGCGAGGATGCCCCGATTCTCCAGCTGGACTTCCAGGCGAAGGGACCGGCCCACGCGGTCCAGACAGGGGGGATCACCCGTCGCCGCCACGACATGGAAGTCCCAGTCGCGGAAGTTGGGAGCGCCCGGGGTGGCTTCGGCCGCCACGAAATCGGCGGCGTTGTCGTCCGAGTCCGCACCGTCGGGCCGCCGCGCCAGGGCCAGGCCCGCCTGCAGGGGCGAAGGGGCCCCTTCGAAGAGGCGGTCGTCGGTCAGCGGGCCGTAACCCACCAGGTCCAGCACGGTTCCGTCCCGGGCCAGCCGGATGGCGTCCGGGCCGTTCTGCAACCCGAGGGCCACCTCGGCATCGGGAACGGCCGGACCCGTCCAGTTGCGGTCGCAGACGAGGAAGAACCCGCCCTCGGCCAGGACCGTCCCCGGCGGCGCCGTCCACCGGACCTCCCAGGCCGGTTCGACGGCCCCGTTGGCGAATTCGAGGGTGACGCCGTCCAAGGACAGGGCTGGACCGGCGTTGTGGATCTCCACGAATTCCTTGCCGCCGTCGCTTCCGGGCGGATCGGCGAGGAACTCGTTGATGACCGGGGCCCCCGCGGCGCCGGGGGCGGCCGCCAGGACGGACAGGAAGCCCCGCAGCAGGGCGGGGATTCCGGGTGGCTGGGTCAAGGAGAACCGGACTTTCCGGGAGGGAAAGCGGAATCAGAGCAGGCCGTGCCGCCGCCTCAGGTACCATTCCACCGAGAGCAGGGCCACCACGGCGACGAGAAAGGGCCAACCGGACCACAGCTCGTACCGGGACCGCAGGAACCGCCGTTCGCCCTGCCACTCGGCTCCGGCCAGGGCTTCCAGCATACCGGTCACGGCCTCCGGATCGTTCGCATCGAGGTACCGGGCGCCCTGGAGCGAAGCCAGCTGCAGCAGCCGGCGGCGATCCAGTCTCACCTGGGCCGTTTCCAGGGACCGGTTCACGATGGTCAGCAGGCGGGGCCGGCTCTGCGCCGGGGATTCTCCCTCGCCGACCAGGTGCACGGCATACGTCCCCGGCGGCTGGGGCGGCACCTCCACCCCGGCGATCCCCGTTTCAGGGTCGGGTTCTCCGAACCGGAAGGTCCGGACGGCCGTGGTGTCGGCGCCGGGCGACCGGGGCCGCATGACCAGGGAGATCCGGCCATCGCGGACCGGTTCTCCGCGCATGTCGCGCCACCCTGCTTCCAGGCGCAGGGGCTGCCCGGCCTCGAAGAGGGGAAGCTCTCCGCGCAGGGCAAGACCGCTGTTCTCCTCCCCGGTGGCCAGCCAGACCAGGATGTTCCGCAGGAGCCGCCGGCCCGGATGGCTGCGCGGATCGCGCCCGGCCGCTGGTCCTGACCGTTCCCAGAAGGCGAGTTCCCACAGCTCCCGGCCGCCGTACCAGCCGACCCGCCCGGCGCCCTCGCCCCCGAGGACCAGCAACGGGTGCCGGCCGCCCCTGCCATCCTCGGCAGCCAGCAGGACGGAGGCTTCAGGGCCCGGAACCGCGACGATCAGCTCCCGGAGAGGAGGCAGGGACTGCAATCCGCCCGTGCCCGGTTCCCCGCCCGGACCCTCGCTCCCCCCCACGCCCGCCAGCACCGGATGTCCCACGGCTGCATCCGCCCGGGCGAGAAAGAACTCCCCCGCAACCCAGCGCCGGACTCCCGGCTCCAGGGGCAGGATCGCCTCCAGCTGGGGATCCGCCCCCGGAACGACGGGATCGGCTCCGGGATCCTGCGGGGCCGCAGGCAGGACGAGCAGGCCGAGCCCCCGGCGGACCGCCCCGGCGAGAGCGCCAAGATCCAGGTCACCCCGGGCGGCCAGGGCGCTCCAGCGATGCAGGACCACTCCCTGGTACGCGCTCCATCCGTCGATGGTCGCGGGCGGGGTCCAGGCCGTCAGGCTGTCCGCAAGGATGAGGCCGTCCGGGGCCGGGTAGACCACGTCGAGGGCCAGCCGGGCCTCTCCCCCGCCCGCCTGGGCGAGGAAACGCACGTCCCATCCCGGCATTCCGGAAAGGACGAGAACCCGTGATCGGTCCTTCAGGACGTTGATCACCAGCGACGCGGAGTTGTTGCCGAGGAACCGTTCGTTGACACGCGGGGAAGCCTCGATCTCGAGGACCAGGGGCCCTTCCTCCTCCGCGACGAAGGTGAGGGTGGCGGGAGCGTGATCCCCCTGGATGATGACCCGGTCGACGGCGAGGTCCCCGGCCGGGCTTCGCAGCCGCACCTGCACCGTATCGGGCTCATCCCGGGCCGGAGTGTCGAGGACCGCCAGCTCGATGGTGACCTCGTCTCCCCGGTGGACGCTTGGCGGATGGCGCACGTCCGCCACGGCCCTGTCCGCCGGCCCGACGGGGTCACCCACGCCGACGACGAAGGAGGGCCCGGGCAAGGAACCACCGGGTCCCTGGCCCGGCCGAGGCCCGGCGACCGTCTCCTGCCCGTCGCTGATCAGGATGGAGGCCCGCACCGGATGTCCCATGCGGATCCGGGGGGCGTGGCGACGGAGCGCCTCGAGGTCCGTCCCGTGACGCCCGGGGGCCGGGATGACCGGATCGTCCAGGCCGAACGGCTGGGCCGGCTCCAGCCCGTTGCCGCGGACCGGAACCAGCCTCACCGGCATCCCCGTCGAGCGGAGGGTCGAATCGACCGCTGCCGCCAGTTCCAGGGCCTTCTCCCACCGGCTCCCCGCCGGTGAACCGGGACCCGCGGTGGCGTCGAGGGCCATGCTTCCGGAATCCTCCAGCACCAGGAGGACTTCCGCCGGCTCGGTCCGCACCAGGTGGCGCGAGATCACCGGAGCGCCGACCGCGGCAACCAGCAGGATCAAGGAGGCCGTCCTCAGGCCGGTCAGGAGCTTGCGCAGGCCGGGCCCGGCCTGGGGCCGGGTCCGGCGGTACGTGTGGACCGTGAACAGGGCGGCCCCCGCCGCCAGGACCAGCAGCAGGGGCCACAACCAGACGGGAATGGTCCAGTGGACCGCCACGGGAACCTACTTTCGGTCCTTGAGGCGCTCTCGGGCCACGACCTGACCGGCGGCCAGGCGGGCGATGGGCACCCGGAAGGGGGAACAGCTCACGTAGTCGAGCCCCACCCGGTGGCAGAAGGCCACCGAGCTGGGATCGCCGCCGTGTTCGCCGCAGATGCCCAGGTGGATGTCCGGGTTGGCGGCCCGGCCCTTGACGCAGGCCATCTCGACGAGCTGCCCGACGCCTTCCTGGTCCAGCTGCTGGAACGGGTCGCTGGGCAGGATGCCCTTGCGCACGTATTCCGGCAGGAACACGCCGGCGTCGTCGCGGCTGTACCCGAAGGTCATCTGGGTCAGGTCGTTGGTGCCGAAGCTGAAGAAGTCGGCGAATTCGGCCATCTTGTCGGCCAGCAGGGCGGCCCGGGGGATCTCGATCATGGTCCCCACCAGGTAGTCGACCTCGACCCCCGCCTCCTGCATGGTCTTCGCGGCGACCTGCACGGACAGCTTCCGCAGATCCAGCAGCTCGCGCTGGGTGCCGGTCAGCGGGATCATGATCTCCGGGCGCACGTCC
>JAHJTW010000158.1 GCA_018829565.1 bacterium
CGACCTCCAGGCCCGTTTCGGCGCCGAGGTCGTTCCCTCGCGGATGCGGATCGATTCCGAGCTGACCTACAACCGGTCGCACATCTTCTCCTGGATGATGATCCCCCTTCTCGGCGCCTCGTTCGTGCTGATGGTGGTCTTCTTCTGGCGCCTGTTCCGGGGCAGCACCCTGCAGGCGAGCTTCCGCAACCCGTTCTACAGCCTGGGCATGGCCCTCTATACCTTCGCCTTCGCGGGGATGATCTACGCCTACGTCCTGCGCTGGATCGCTTCCGGCCGCGCGCCCCTGAGCAACGGCCACGAATCGCTGCTGTTCATCAGCCTGGCCGCCGCCCTGGCCGGGCTGCTCTGCGAGTTCGCCTTCCGGCTGGCCGCTCCCGGCAGCCTGGGCTCCCTGCTGACGGTCGTGATCCTGGGCGTGTCGATGCTCTCGACCTTCGATCCGGCCATCGGCCCGCTGGTGCCCGTTCTGGTGTCCTACTGGCTGAACATCCACGTGACGATCATCACCGCCAGCTACGGATTCCTGGGGCTTTCAGCGCTGCTCGGGGCGCTGGTGCTGATCCTGATCATGTTCAAGTCGGCGAAGAAGGAGAACCTGCACGAGGCCGTGAAGATCCTCGACCGGATCAACCGCTTCGTGCTGGTGGCGGGTCTGGGTCTGCTGACGGTCGGCACCCTCCTGGGCGGCGTCTGGGCCAACGAGTCCTGGGGCCGTTACTGGGGATGGGACGCCAAGGAGACCTGGTCGCTCATCACCATCCTGGTCTATGCGGTGGTGCTGCACTTCCGCTGGATTCCCGCCATGCGGTCCATCTGGCTCAACAGCGCCGGCAGCCTGGCTGCGGTCAGTTCCGTCGTGATGACCTACTTCGGGGTGAACTACTTCCTGTCGGGCCTGCACAGCTACGCCCAGGGCGATGCCGCCCAGGTTCCCGACTGGGTCTACATCTTCGCCGCGGTGATCATCGCCATGATCGCCCTCTCGGGCTACATCAACAAGAGCAGGCCCTGGGGCGCCAAGGCCTGATCCTTCGATGCGGCGAACGGCGTGAACCACACGGGGGATCCGGTCAGCCGGATCCCCTCATTTTACCCTTCAGGTGAGCCATGGCGGGCAATTTCGATCTGTACGGCATCGTGGTCATCATCCTGCTGGTGGTGGCCATTCCCCTCGAGGGGATGGCCTCGTTCCGGAGACTGCTCCGGTGGACGGCCGCCGGGCGCCCGGACGCCCGTGTCCGCACCTATCTGATGATCCTGGCCCTGGAATGGATCCTGGCCGGAACCCTGCTGGGCTGGTGGCTCAGCCTGGGCCGCGAGATCGATCCCCTGCGCCTCCACGGCGTGCCGTCGGGCTGGCAGTGGCTCGCGGTGGCGGGCGGCCTGGGGCTGGCGGGGCTTCAGGTCGCCCAGTGGCGGCGGATCCGCGGGGACCGGGTGAAGCTCCGGGAGCTGGCAGGCGAATTCGACCAACTGGTTGGCCTGGCTCCGCGGAGTCCGCTTGAGGCGAGGCTCTTCGACGCCCTGGGAGTGACCGCGGGCATCTGCGAAGAGGTGCTCTACCGGGGTATCCTCCTGGCGATCACCCAGCCCATCATGGGGACATCGTTCGCGGTGGTCATGACCTCGGTGGTGTTCGGGCTGGGCCACCTGTACCAGGGCTCCAGGGGGGTAATCAAAACCGGGGCGGTGGGACTGGTCCTGGCTCTCCTGACCTTGGGGACCGGATCCATCCTGACGGCGGTGGTGGTCCATGCGGTGACCGATCTGGTGGGAGGCCGGGTCCTGGCCCTGGCCGTGGGTGAGCTGGACTCCGGGGCGGAATCCCGGCCGGATTGACGCGAGGGCCGATTTGTGGGAAGATGGTTCCGGATCGAACCTCCGGTCCGGCACCCTTTGCAGTCAGGCCCCATGATGATCCACCCCACCGGATCCCCACGCAGGCCCGCCGCCGTTATTTTTATCGCGGCGACTCTCGCCGCACTGCTGGTCCGGGTCCTGTACGTCCTGCAGATGGCCGATCCCGCGCTCAATCCGGCCTTCGCCCAGCCCATCCTGGACGCCGCGGTCAACCGGACCTGGGCCCTCGGCCTGCTGGAAGGGTCCTGGCCCCCCGCCGAGCCCTTCTTCCGGGCCCCTCTCTACCCCTACTTCCTGGCCGGTCTCTATGCCGTCTTCGGCCCGGACCGCCCGCTGCCCGTCCAGCTGGCCCATGCCCTGGTGTCCTCCCTGGGCGCGGGCCTGGCCGCCTTGTGCGCCCTGCGGCTGTGGGGCCGGCGCGCCGCCTGGTTCGCGGGCCTCGGATTCGCCTGCCTGTGGCCCAGCATCTTCTACAGCGGAGAGTTGCTGGACGTGACCCTGGGAGTGACCCTCAACCTACTGTTCCTGTGGCTGCTGCTCGAGCCGGAGAAGGACTGGAAGCTGGGCGCAGCGGGCCTGGCCTGGGGGCTCTCGGCCATCTGCCGGCCCTTGATCCTCGTCGTCGCCCCGGTGCTGGCGGTCTACCTGCTTCGCAGGGGCCTCCGTTGGCGTTCGCGGGGGACGCTGTTTCTCGCAGCGGGCCTGGCGGCGGCCGTCCTGCCGGTCACCGCGCACAATCTCCTGCGCGGCGGCGAACCGGTCCTGATCGCCGCCTCGGGCGGGGTGAACTTCTACATCGGGAACAACCCCTTTGCCGACGGGCGCGTGGCCTTCCTGCCGGGGGCTGCGCCCGACTGGCAAGGCAAGCCCGGGGAAGTGGTCGCCCTGGCGGCCGGTGAACGAGGACCGACGGGAACGATCGCGGCGGCCGACCGGTATTTCCTCGGCAAGGGGCTGTCGTACCTGTGGACCGAACCACGGGACGCGGCCGAGCTCTATGCCCGCAAGGCCTGGCTCCTGCTGGCCGCGGGGGAGCGATCCAACAACAAGAACCTGGCCTTCTGGCGCGACCGGTCGTCCCTGCTGCGGCTGCCCGTGTGGCTGGGGTGGGCTCCGGTCCTGGCCCTCGCCCTGGTGGGGTTGCTCCGGAACGACCATGACCGGAACCGGGGCTATCTGATCCGGGGCTTCCTGATCGCCTACTCCCTGGCCCTGCTCCTCTTCTTCATCAACGCCCGTTTCCGGTTGCCCCTCCTGGCTTGGCTCGTGGTCCCGGCGGGGGCCGGCGCCGACCGCATCCTGCGCGCCATCCGGCTGCCCGCGTGGCGTCCGGGGACGCTCAAGGCCGCGGCGATGGCGGCCGTGGTCCTGCTGGCGGTCTGGGTGCCGGACGGACTCACCTACCGTCAGGATCCCGGCACCGACTTCGAGAGTTTCCGCATCCTGGGAGACGGTCATCTGGCCGCGGGGAGGTCCGATCTGGCGGAGGAGGCCTACGTCTCCGCCCTCGCCGCCGACCGCAAGTCGCCCCGCCCCGCTGCGGCCTGGTCCCTGCCCGCGGTCTACGGGCGCCTGGGCGGGATCCTGCTGCAGGAAGGCCGGTACCAGAGCGCCGAAAGCCTGTTCGCCGCCTGGATCAAGCGGTTGCCCGACGACGCCGGCGGCCGCCTGCACCTGGCCGACCTCATGCTCAGGACAGGCCGCCCCGAACAGGCATGGCCCCACCTGGAGGAGATCCTCGACCGCGATCCCGACAACCTGCAGGCCAGGCTCGGCCGGGGCTGGGCGCGCCTGAGGACTGCCGATGCGCAAGGGGCCCTGGAGGACTTCCGGGTGGTGGAAAGCCGAACCGACGACCTCGCCGCGACGTTCGGCGCCGGCATGAGCCTCATGGAAATGGGGGCCTGGAGGGATGCCGAAAGGACGTTCCTGGCCTTGCTGAACCGGGAGCCCGGTTACTGGCAAGCCTACGGCAATCTGGCCGGCCTGTACGAGAAGACGGGCCGACCCGACGAGGCCATCATCGCCTGGGAGAGGCTGCTGGAAGTCAATCCCGCCGACGCCGGCGCCCGCGCCCGGCTCCAGGACCTTCGCAGCGAAATCACGACCACGAACTCCTCCGCCCGCAGGTGATCCGCTTCGGCATCAACGGCGCGGGACATGGGCCCGCAGTTCCTCCCACGCCTCTTCCACGTGGACCCTCCGAGTTGCGGTCTGGCCGATGGCCAGTCGCAGGGTGAACCTGCCGTCGAGCACGGTGTGCGTCAGGTAGATGCGGCCGGCCGCGTTGACCGCGTCCATCAGGGCCTTGTTCCCGGCGTTGAGGGCGTCCGGGTCGAGGGTGCGATCCCGGGGATTCCAGCGGAAACACACCGTGTTCAAGGGCACGGGGGCGAGCAGTTCCCAGTCGGGATCGCCGCCGACCCAGGCGGCGAACTCGCCGGCCAGCGCGATGTGCGCAGCGACCATCTCCCGCAGCTTGCGGGCCCCGAAACGACGCAGGACGAACCAGAGCTTCAGGGCGCGGAAGCGGCGCCCGAGCTGGATGCCCCAATCCCGGTAGTTGTGGACCTCGTCGTCGCGGTCGGTCTTGAGGTAATCGGGATTGATGGTCAGGGTGTGCTCGAGATGCTCCGGATCCTGCACGAAGAAGGCGGAGCAGTCGAAGTTGGTGAACAGCCACTTGTGGGGGTTGAAGACCAGGGAATCGGCATGCTCGGCGCCCTCCAGGATCCAGCGCATCTGCGGGAGGATGGCCGCGGTGCCGGCCAGGGCGGCGTCCACGTGCAGCCACAGTCCGTGCCGGCGGGCGACGGGACCCACGGCGGACAAAGGATCGATCGCGGTGGTGCTGGTGGTCCCCACGGTCGCCACCACGCAGCAGGGCTTCAGCCCCGCGGCCAGGTCGGCCGTGATCTTGCGGTCCAGGTCGCCGGGATCCATGGCCCTGGCGGCATCGACGGCGACCGGGACGAGGGCCGCCGCCCCGAACCCCGCGATCTTCGCTCCCTTGACCACCGAGGAGTGGGCCTCGCTGCTGCAGTAGATGCGCAGGTGGCCGGCCTCGGCGAGCCCGTGCTCGTTGGCCGCGAACCCGGTGGCCCGTTCCCGGGCGCAGAGCAGGGCGCACAGGGTCGCCGTCGAAGCCGTGTCCTGGATCACGCCGTGGAAGGACCCGGGCAATCCGACCAGGTCGCGCAGCCAGACCATCATCATCTCTTCGAGTTCGGTCGCCGCGGGGCTGGTCTGCCACAGCATGGCGTTGACGCCGAGCCCGGCGGAAAGCAGCTCTCCCAGGATGGACGGGCCGCTGTTGTTGGCGGGAAAATAGGCGAAGAACCGGGGATGGTTCCAGTGGGTCACACCCGGCAGGATCCCCTCCTGGAAATCCCTGAAGATCCGGTCCATCGGTTCGCCCTCCTCGGGCGCCCGCGGCGGGATGAGATCCCTGATCTCCCCCGGTTTGACCCCGGACATGACCGGGAAGCGGTCGGCGTGGTCGAGGTAGTCCGCGATCCAGTCGATGATCTCGTGCCCCTGCTGGCGGAATTCCTTGCTGTCCATGGCCTCTCCGGCGTCGGCCGCGGAGGGCCGGCGGGAACGGGATTGGGCTCTCGCGATCCGGTCACGAAAAAAACCGGGCCGGCAGATGCTGGCCCGGAATCCCTGCGCTGTCAACCCGCGCCGACTTTATTTGGGCTTGGTCAGGATGAAGACGTTGGGCTTATCCCCGGCCGGCTTTTCGGTTTTGGATTCCGCTGCGGGAGATTCGGTCTCGGGGGCAGGCGTTTCCACCGGAGGTTCTTGCGCCTCGGCGGCGGGCTCGGCCCTGGATTCGCCTGCGGGTCGGGCCACTCCAGGCATCTTCAGGTTGTAGATGTTGGGGCGTTCGGGCGCCGGAGAACACGTTTCCGCCGCGGGCGCGGCCGGCGCTGCGGGCGCGGACGGCGGGGCCTGGACGGCCTCGGGTCCGGCAGGCGGCTTGGTCTCGGCGGGGGACTTCTTGGGCCTGTTCAGCAGGAACACGTTCCCGTTGCTGCCGGACGGGGTTTCCTTCTCCGCCGCCGGGGGGGGCGGCGACTTCGGCGCCTCGGCAGGGGCAGGGTGCGTCGGGGCGGGATTCTCCACCTCGGCGGCAGGTCGCTGGGCCTGCGGTTGGGCGACCGGTTTGGCGGCGGCCTTGGGTTTGCCCAGGATGAAGACGTTGGCGTTGCTCCCTGCCGTCTTGATCTCGGGTTCGGCCGGGGACTGGGAGGCTTCGGCGATGGCGTTGGTCGTCTCCTCGGCCAGTTCCTCCAGGGTGGGTTCGGGTTGGGAGGGTTCATCATCACCCAACGAGAAGGCCGGCTTCCGCGCCGGGGGCGCGGGGGCGGGTTCCGGTTCGGGGGCCCTGGGGGCTTCCGCAGCGGGGGCCGGGGCGTCGGATCCGATGGCCTCCGGTTCGGGTTCGGGATCGGCGGCCTGGACCGGATGCTGGAACGGGTCGGGGGCGCCCGCAGGGGGCTCGGCGACCGGAGGCTCCGCGGGAGCAGGCGCCGCCTTCGGGGGTTCGGGCCGGAGCGCGGGCGACGGGGCCGGCGGGGCTCCGGGAATCACCCGGGGGGGCGGAGAGATCATCAGTTCGCCCAGGTGCTGGCTCACCTTGTTGATGGCGCTGATGTTCTTGATGATCTGGCCGATGGCTTCCTCGTATTGCCGGGCGGTCTGGAGGATATCCGAGACCGTGGCCTCGATCTCCTCGGTGGCCTGGGAGGTCTGGCGCGACAGTCCCTTGACTTCGGAGGCCACCACGGAGGTGAAGGCCGCCCCGGTCTGACCGGTCACCACGGCCTCGGCGTCGATCTGGCCGGCCACGTGCCTGGTCTTCGTGGCCAGCTGGGTCACGCGGGCGACGACCCGGCTCATCTCCCTGGCGGATTCCACCAGTTCGAAGGCGGCGTCGGCGGTGAAGCTCGCCGCGTTGTTGGCCCCGCGGACGATCTTGTAGCCTTCGGCCGTGTCCTGGGCCATCTCGTTCAGGGAGTAGAGCATCCCCTGGAGTGCGTGGCCGACCGAATCGATGGCCTGCCGCATCTTGTCGGTGCTGCTGGCGATGGTGTTCATGTCCACGGACATCTGATCCACCGAGGCATTGACCGAATCGAAGTCCACCGGGGCGGCGAAGAGGGTTTCGGGCCTCTTCCTGTTCTCCGCCGCACGCCGCTCCTCCCGCGATCGGGTCGGCGAACCGGGGGGCGTCAAGGATGCGGCCAGGGCCCCGGCGACCTTGCGCGGGGCGTCTTCAGGATCCTGCGCCGGGCGGTTCGCGGCCGGCGCGGCGGCCTTGCGGGCGTCACGGACCCGCAGCCATACCAGGGCGCCCAGGATGAGGACGGCGAAGCCGGCGCCGAAAGCCGCGGCCCTGGCCATGGCGCGGCGGGCCGCGGCGCCGTCCCGCAGGGCGTTGGCGGTCATGCCCATCTGCTGCATCAGCAGGATGTTGTTGTCGGCGAGTTCCTGCACCGCGTTGCGGCCGGCGGCGCTGAAGACCGAGTATTCACCCGCGGCCAGGTCCGCCAGGGGCGCGCCTGTGGCGCGCCAGAGATTCGCGGCCTCTTCGAGGGCGGCGCGGGCGGCGCGATTTCCGGTGCGGGCCACGGCCAGCTGGGCGCCGTCGGGACCGGTGGTGAGGCCGCCCTGCAGCAGGGCCGCCAGATTCTGGTCGAACTGGAGGACGGTCCGGCCGACCTCCCGGCGGGCCTGGGCCACGGCCTCGAATTCATCGGCTGTGGCCAGGGCGTCCACCTGGCGGCTCAGGTCCTGGATGATCATCTGCTGGCGCTGGGCCAGGTCGATCTGGGTGACGGTATCCTGCTCGTATCGTCCCTGGCTGAAGGCGATGACGAGGGAGGCCGTCAGTACGATGACGACCGCGCCCTGGGCCAGGTTCAAGATCTGCCGCGTGGACATGCAATTCCTCCGTGAATGCTGGCTGGATGGCGGGCAGAAACCCGGAATTCCACGTTCCAGATCGGCAGATCTCATCAGGGGTTAACAAAAAACCCGGGGCAGAACTCCCAGCCGGATGTTATCTTTCGCCCCCGAACCCCGACCATCCACAAGGAGATGTCCCATGCGATCAGGTACCGTCCCCTCCCTGTCCGTGCTGATCCTGGCCCTGTCGATCCTTCTCGCCGGATGCGCCTCGAATCCCGCGCCCGAGGCCCCGCCCGCTCCGCCTGCTCCCGAGGCGCCCGCGAAGATCGCCATCGCGAGCCTGGCCGACCTGCCGAGCCACAGCTATCCCCTGACCGGCACGGTGATGGAACTGCTGCAGGATCCCGGCAAGATGGCCGAACTGCAGGCCGCGGTGCGCCGGGACGTCGAATCCGACCTGGCCACCTACGACATCACGGACGAGGCCACCCTTCAGGGGAAGTACAGCAGTCTGGTCACCCTGAACATGCTGGACGGGAACGACCAGGGAACCCTGGAATACCTCGACAAGGTCGCCGCCCTGGAGGACAAGGAGGCGGCCCGCCTGATGAACGGGCTCACGGCGAGGTCCATGATCGACGCCAAGGCCGCCGCGGGGACCGCCGACGTCAACGATCCGGCCTTTCGGGAGGCCTTCCGCACTGCCCTCGCCGGCCGGGTGAACGCCCTGCCCTGGGACGTGGTGCAGGATGCGGCCAAGAACAACAAGGGCCGTGCCGAGTTCATGAACGAGAACCTGCTGCTGGGCGTCGTGCAGGCCCAGATCGAACCGGCCGCCGCCGCCATGGGAGAGCTGAGCGCCGATCTGGCGGGTTCGGTGATCGGCATCCGCTTCGCCCTGGACCA
Organism: bacterium; assembly: GCA_018829565.1. GTDB lineage: Bacteria > Krumholzibacteriota > Krumholzibacteriia > LZORAL124-64-63 > LZORAL124-64-63 > JAHJTW01. The sequence goes on from JAHJTW010000158.1 coordinate 8,686, forward strand.
GGTGTTGCCTCTGAACCCGGTGATCGCCGAGGTCTACTCGGGCTACATCGAGAAGAACGATAAGGTGAAAGCCGACATCTGGCCGGATCGGGACGTGACGCTGGATGCCGGCCGCGGCCTCGCGCCCGTGGTGGTGGGGATCTGGGATTCGGGCGTGGACGCCGCCGTGTTCGGCGAGGCCATGTTCACCAACCCCGGCGAGACCGTCGACGGCAAGGACAATGACGGCAACGGCTTCATCGACGACGTCCACGGCATCGCCTTCGACCTGGACGGAATCGCCAATCCCCACATGCTGCATCCCCTGGGCGACCAGGAGGGCAACCTGGACGTCATGTTCGAGTCCATGCAGGGCTTCCAGGACATGACCTCGGCGATCGACAGTCCCGAGGCCACGGCCACCCGCCAGAAGCTGGGGGAGATGGCGCCCGAACAGATGGGCGATTTCCTGACCACATTGAGCTTCGGCGGCCTCTACGCCCACGGGACCCACGTGGCGGGCATCGCCTCGGCCGGCAATCCCTTCGCCCGGATTCTGGTCGCCCGGATCACCTTCGACTACCACAACACCCCGCAGGCCATGACCGTGGAGACGGCCAGGCGCTTGGCTGAGGACTACCGGAACACCACGCAGTACTTCGCCGACCACGACGTGCGCATCGTGAACATGAGCTGGGGCTGGACCTTCAAGGAGATCGAGGGCGGGCTGGAAGCCAACGGAGTCGGCAAGGACGCCGAGGAGCGCGCCGCCATGGCCCGCGAGATGATCGGCATCCTCAGCGACGGCCTGCGTGAGGCCATGGCCGCCACGCCGCAGATCCTGTACGTGGCCGCCGCCGGCAACGACGACAACGACGTGGAGTTCGACGTGGTGATCCCCTCGAGCTTCGACCTGGCGAACCTGATGGTGGTCGGTGCTGTGGACCAGGCCGGCGATCCCACCGGGTTCACCAGCGGCGGCCGCAACGTGAAGGTCTACGCCAACGGCTTCCAGGTGGAGAGTTTCGTGCCCGGCGGCAAGACCATGAAGATGTCCGGCACCTCGATGGCCTCGCCCAACGCCTGCAACCTGGGCGCCAAGCTGTTCACCCTGGATCCCTCGCTGACGCCGGAGAAGGTCAAGACGCTCATCGAGCAGGGCGCCGACCCACATCCGGAGCATCCCGAGATCCTGCTGATCAATCCGAAGAGGACGGTGGAACTGCTGGGGTAGTTTGTCCGGTTCGTTGACCCGGGGAATCCTTGGGGGCGATCAGGGGGCACCTGCGAAGGCGGGTGCCCTGCTGTTTGGGGCAATCCCCAGGAAATAGGTTCCCAGGGGATGCCGCCTGGGGAAAGCTCCCTCGACCCACTCCCTCGACCTAGTTGATTCCCGGCCCCCCCGTCTGTTACAATCACAAGGTTCCAACCAATATTCCTACTTCCAATGGGGGAAGCCATGAATCCGAGATCCCCGTTCCAATTCCGGCCTTCCTGCCTGGATGTGACCAAGTTCTTATGGTCAGTCCTGTTCCTGGCCTTGATGTTGTTCTTTCCCGAGATTGTCCGGGCGCAGGGCGAATGCATCGACTACCATGATCATCCCCACCTGGTTCTGAGAGAGTCGTTGGATTGGAACCCGGTACGGACCGTGTACTCACATGGTCATTTGTTCACTGCCGACAGGAATGGAGGGTTAACGATCGTTGAGGTCGGCTTGGGAGAGAACCCCAGGATTCGAGGCCAGTTGGGTATTCAGGGATTCGCTAATGATGTCGCTGTTCCGCCTTTTGAAATCTCCGGACTTTCCCTGTGCTATGTGGCCAGCGGGGACAGTTGTTTGAACGTGGTGGATTGCACGAGAAAGAACCAGCCCAGATTACTGTCCAGCATCAATATTGGCTTTCCTGCGTTCCGGGTTTTTGCCACCGAGGCCTTGGCCCTGGTAATTGGTTCATATGGAGGCTTGTCGATTGTCGATGTTTCCGATCCATACACTCCCCTCCTCATCGGGCAACTGAACTTTACAGGATCTTCGAGAGAAATGTATGCAAAGGGACCTCATGTCTATATTGCTGATCACTATGATGGCCTCAGGATCGTCGACATATCCGATCCCTATCATCCCTACCTGGTCTCAACACTTTCCGAATATCCAGCGTTAGAATTGACTGGAGATGGAGATTCTCTTTTCTTGATGAGCCCTTTGGACCGTGGATTGTTGAAAATCCTGAATATCTCCAATCCGGTTCAACCTGTCGGATCTGGCTCCCTTTTTGTCCAGAATTCGATCGCGGTCATCGAGGTGGACGGTTCCTTCGTTTATGTCATGGCGGATGACGGAATTATTCGGGTGGTCGACGTCCAGGACCCGGCCAATGCGGCCATCGTTTTATCATTGGATTGTACCATCACCGTACTGAATTTCGCAGTCCATGAGGGAATCCTATTCGTCCCCCTGGGTAATGGAATCTATTCCAATCCAGGATTGGAAATTCACGATATCGGCAACGGGCAGTCTGTATCTAACCTGGGGGTTATTGGAACCACCATTTCTTATGCCTTCGAGTGCCTTGATCTGGTTTGGCCATTAGCTTATACCACAATCGAATATTCCATTTTCAAGATCTACAACGTGGAAGATCCCCGGTCGCCGTTTGTCGTTCATGCAGAAGCTCTGGATCTGGATATTGCCGATATGGACGTTTTTGGGAACCTGGCTGTTTTCGTGGGCAGAAAATATATCGGAGATGGTTTGGAGATCGGACCATTGGACCAGAACAACTTCGATTTCGGGATGAAGATCTATGATGTCAGCGACCCGGCGCATCCCGTTTACATGAGCCAGTTGAGAACTGGAGGTGTTCCCTTCAGGGTAGAGGGGCGGGGGAATTTTGCCTATGTAGGGAGCAACCACGGGCTTTCCATCGTGGATGTATCGGATCCAGCCAGGCCCTTGGTGATCGGCGCTGTCGATCTTGTCGGAGATGCCCGGGGCGTCGCCGTCGGGGATTCATACGCCTACGTCTGCACCGACCGACACGATCTGCAGGTCGTTGATATTTCGGACCCCTACCATCCATTCCTGGTGGCGGTGGAGGATTGTCTGGGGAGATCGGAGAACATCTATCTGGACCAGAACCTGGTATATGTCATGAATTTAGCAACGGGGTTTTTCATCTTCGACGTTTCGACGCCGGAAAATCCGGTTCAGATTGGCCACTTCAATACCACGGGATCAGCCTTGGACCTCCGGGTCGAGGATGGATTCGCCTATGTCGCTGACAACGATGGCGGCATCCAGGTTGTGGATGTCCGCGATCCCATGCATCCGGTGGGTGTCGGCAATGTGGCGGGCCAGGCCTACATGGTGGGACTTGCCGTGCGAGGGGAATACGTCTATAGCCTCGGAAAGCACGAATTTTTAGTTTATCCCACTCAGTGCAGCTATTCCCCCGTAAAAGTCGATCTTCGTCCCAGGGGAATGCCGGTCACGGTCCCGGAGGGCGGAGGGAAAATCGTTTTCGACCTGGAAGCCGAAAACACTAGTGCAGAGCCGGTTGTCGCGGATCTTGCCATCAGCGTGGATTTTCCGGATGGTTCCCGATGGGAACTGATGAAAAAGCCCCAGGTCCAATTTGATCCTGGTGAAACGATTCATCGCTTCGGCATGGAGCAGGCTGTCCCGGGGCCAGTTCCCCCAGGGACATATACCTATCGGTTTACCGCCAGCGGCTGGGACTCCCAGGTCCTGGACTCCGAGGAGTTCACATTTCAAAAGGAAGGTGAAACTTCTGAAAAAGTATGGTCCGAAGGATGGCACCTGGATGGCTGGTCGGATGAGGGCAGCGACCACATGGCACTAGCTGCGGGTTTCGCGTTCCCCGGAGCGAATCCCAATCCCTTCAACGCCACGACCACCTTACGGTTCATTCTGCCAGACCCGGCATTGACCACTCTGAAGATTTATGATCTCGGTGGGAGGATGGTCTGTGGACTTCTGAGCGCCGAAACCTTTTCCGCAGGCCCCCACGTTGTTTCCTGGAGCGGGAGGGACGACCACGGCCGCCCATCGCCCTCGGGCGTGTACTTCGCTCGGCTGGAAGCCGGGGATTTCACCGCCACCAAGCGCATGGCTCTCGTCAGGTGACTTCGGGGAGTCTAAAATCCAGCTCTGAAGGGGAATCGGTGGCCCCCGCGGTGGCGGGTGCCCTGTTTCATTCTTCGCCGCCCTGCAGCCACTCCACGGGGACCTCGGCGCCTGGATCCAGCACGAGCATCCGCCGGTAGGCCTCCTTGGCCCCGGCTTCATCCCCCAGTCGGTGCCTGCTGAAAACCAGCATCCGCAGCTGGTCAGGCCTCAGGGGTACGAGCCGGTCCAGGTCCTCCAGCAGTTCCGCGGTCTCCCGGAATCCGTCCCGGCGGATCACCAGGCGAGCCAGGTTGTCGATGACCGCGGGATAGACCGGATTGATGCGGTGGGCCTCGCGGTAGCTCGCCTCGGCCAGGGTCATGAAATGCTCGTCGGGTCGGCCGTCCTCCCGGGACCGGTTGAAGAGGGTGACGTAGGCCGCGCCCAGGAGGGCGTGGAAACGCGCGTTGCCTGGAGCAACCGCCACCGCCGACCGGTACATCGCCGCTGCCGCTTCGGGTTCGTCCATGTCGCGATGGTACATCCCGAGCCCTTCGTAGGCGTAGGCCTGGGGATAAGGTGCGAATCCCCTGGCTAGGGCGGCGAATCTGCTGGCGGAGGCCGCTTCCCCGGCATTGAGTCCCAGCCAGGGCACAGCAAAGACAAGTCCCGCGGCGAGGACTCGGGCGAGGGACAGCCTTTCCACTGGAGCGACCGCCGCGGCCAGGGTAAACAGGCAGGCGCCCTGGGCCGCGAAGAGATCCCAGTCGCGTGCTGCGCCCAGCTTCGGTTCGATGATCACGAAGGCGGTGGCCAGGACGGCGAAGGCGGTGACCAGGAATGCCGGCGCCGTGCGGCTCCGATTTGGCTCCCTCCGGGCGGCCCCCGCGAGGATGACCAAGGGGACCGGGGCGATCAGCACCAGGAGATTGGCGAGATCGAGCCAGGTCCGCCAGCCAAGGATGCCCCGGCTGCCAGTCAGGGGACGCAGGGGTCTCTGGAGGTTGAGGTCGGCCCGGAACTCCTGGGCGACGGCCTCCCACCCCCCATCGCGGGCCAGAAATATGGCTGCGACCGCGAGCATCACGACGGCTACGGGAAAGAACGCCCTGTAGATGTTCAACCATCCGTTCCGCCGGGGACCGGTCATAGCCAGGACGGCAAGAGACGGCAGGACCAGCAGGCCGGACAGGTGGCAGGCGATCCCCAGTGCGGCCAGCCAGGCTGGGAGGATCAGGGGGGCCCGGTCCTGAAGGTGGAGGACCCCGGCCAGGGTGAAGGCGGATAGGACGGTGAAGAGCAGGGCGTAGTTCTCGACGTAGCCGCAGTACAGAAGGGTCGTTCCACAGGTCAGGTGAAGAATGAGGAAGAGGAGCCGGCGCCTGGAATCCCAGGTGGTGCGGCGCAGGAGTATCAGCACCAGGAGGGTTCCCGCCATTCCGGCAAAGATTGACACGGCCCGGAAGGCGTGGAGCGCCCCGTCGGGCCCATCGCCGAAGGCCCTGGCGGCCAGCTGGATCAGGGGGTAGCCCAGGGAGCCGGCCAGTCGGATCTTGTCGTCCCTGGACAGGATCTCCAGGAGGAGGTAACCGTCGCCGAGGAAGTGGGTCCTGGTCCGAAAAAGGTAGGTCATGCCCCCGATGAATGCGGGCGCCAGGAGGAGACCCACCCTGCGGTGGAGCAGCACCTCGAGGAGGCGGTCCCCGCCGGTGGCCAGGGGCGGCCAGTGTCGCCGTGGCCAGAAGAGCATGCCCACCAGGGCCGATTCGGCGACGGTCCAGGCCGGGGGCAGGAAGGCGAGATGGCTCACTCCCCAGAACTCCGGCCCAGGTAACCAGCGTCCCGCAAGAATCAGCAATCCCAGAAGGCGCAGTCCCCAAAGAATCATCGCGAAACGACCATCCGAACGACGACTGCCAGAAGGATGATCCCGAAGATCCGCCGGAACATCAGCGATCGCGTGCGCCGGTTGACCCACGCGCCCATCTGAGCCCCGGGGATGGCGGTCAAGGCGAGCAATCCCGCCACCGTGAGACCGCCGTAGCCCGTGAAACCCGGGCCCAGGGGGGACGGTGGCGAGGCTGTCAGGTACCCCAGGGCTGCGGCCAGGGCGC
>JAHJTW010000159.1 GCA_018829565.1 bacterium
CGGATGGTCGAACGAAGCCATGGTCGGAATCAACGAGGTCAACGAAGCCGCCAAGCGGATCCGGAACAGGATCCACCGCACCCCTGTCCTGCGCTGCCGGACCATCGACACCCTCGCCGGCGCCGAGATCCATTTCAAGTGCGAGAACTTCCAGAAGGTCGGCGCCTTCAAGATGCGGGGCGCCTCCAACGCCGTCTTCTCCCTGGAGGATGCCGCCGCGGCCAGGGGCGTGGCCACCCACTCCAGCGGCAACCACGCCCAGGCGCTGGCCCTGGCGGCCCGGATGCGGGGTGTTCCCGCCTACGTCGTGATGCCGGTCACGGCGCCGGCGGTCAAGAAGGCGGCCGTGGCGGGCTACGGCGCGGAGATCATCGACTGCGAGCCCACGCTCCAGGCCCGGGAACGGACCCTCGAAGAGGTCGTGGCCCGGACGGGCGCAGCCTTCATCCATCCCTACAACGACGAACGGGTGATCGCGGGGCAGGGCACCGCGGCCCTCGAACTGCTGGAAGAGGCCGGCCCGCTGGACATCGTCATGACCCCGGTGGGAGGAGGGGGGCTGCTCTCGGGGACGGCGATCGTCTGCGCGGCCGCCGTGCCGTCCCCCCTGGTGTTCGCCGGGGAGCCCGCCGGCGCCGACGACGCGGCGCGGTCCCTGGCGGCGGGCAGGATCATCCCCTCGGAAAACCCGCGGACCATCGCCGACGGCCTGCTGACCTCCCTGGGGAGCCTGACCTATCCCATCATCCGGGAGAAGGTCGCGGGGATCTGGACGGTCGACGACCCCGCCATCATCGCCGCCATGCGCCTGATCTGGGAACGCATGAAGATCGTCGTCGAGCCCTCGTCGGCGGTGTGCCTGGCGGCGGCGCTCGCCCGGCCCCGCGAGGTCGCCGGAAAGCGGGTGGGCATCATCCTCTCGGGGGGCAACGTGGACCTGGATCGCCTGCCCTGGCATCTCCACCGGGCACCGGAGGGAAGACCGTGAAACGAGCAAACTGGCTGTCGGCGGTCCTGGTCGCGGTGATCCTCTCGCCGCCGGGGGCGGAGTCCCGGACCGACCCCTGCGCCGGACCGAACTCGGGGCAGTTCGATTTCTGGATCGGCTCGTGGGAGGTGCACGCGGGGGGCAAACCGGTAGGAAGGAATACCATCACGGTCATCCTGGACGGCTGCACTCTCCTGGAGGAATACCACGCCCTGGACTCGAACTACGCCGGCAGGAGTTTCAACTACTTCGATCCCTCCGATCAGCTGTGGCACCAGGTCTGGGTCGACAACTCCGGGGTGAGGTTGCACCTGGAGGGCGGCTGGACCGGATCCGGCATGCAGCTCGAAGGGGAGAGGGCCGTCGAGGGTCTCCCTCTCCGCGACAGGATCACCTGGACGGCCAACCCCGACGGCACCGTCAGGCAGCTCTGGGAGCAGTCCAAGGACGAGGGGGCCACCTGGCAGGCGGTCTTCGACGGGCTCTACGTCCCCACCGAACCATAGACGGGAGAATCGTGAGGCATACTCATCGCATCAGGGTCCGCGGTTTCCACTGCGACTTCTACGGCCACGTCAACAACGCCCGCTACCTCGAATTCCTGGAGGAGGCCCGCTGGGCGTACCTCGAGGCGGGCCTCGATCTTCAGGTCTGGAAGGACCGGGGCCTGGGCTTCATCATCGCGGCCGTCGCCATCAACTACCGCCGGCCTGCGGGCCTGAACGTCGATCTCGAGATCCGCTCCCATCTGGCCTCGGTCGGCGGCAAGAGCGGGGTCATCCGCCAGGAAGTGGTGGACCTGGCCTCGGGGAAGACGGTGGCCGACGCGGACGTGACCTTCGTGATCGCAGACCTGGAGAGCGGCAGAGCCGTGGCCATGTCCGAGGAGATCGTGGCGATGCTCAAACGGAGCGAAGAGCCCGGTCCAGGGACCCGGCCGTGACGGGGGCGGCGCCGAAGGAACCGTGGCGGGAACGGATGCGGGCGGTCGGGCCGGGCATCCTCTTCGCCGGGGCGGCGATCGGGGTGTCCCACCTGGTGCAGTCCACCCGGGCGGGAGCCGGCTACGGGTTCAATCTGCTGTGGGCCGTGCTGCTGGTCCTGCTGTTCAAGTATCCCTTCTTCCAGTTCGCCCACCGCTACACGGTGGCCTCGGGCGAGAGCCTCCTGGAGGGCTACCGCCGCCTGGGGACCTGGGCCCTGGTGGCCTTCATGACCATCGTCACGCTCAGTTCGTTCATCACCACCGCCGCGGTCACCATCGTCACCGCGGGCCTGGCGGGGGCCCTGCTGGGGCTGGACCTCTCGCTGACCTGGCTGAGCCTGGGGCTCCTGGTGGTGATCGCGATCATGCTGAGCGCCGGCCATTACCGCCTGCTCGACACCGGCATGAAGGTGATGGTGCTGATCCTGGGCATCCTGACCCTGGTCGCGGTGGCCGTCGCCTTCGCCCACGGTCCGGCGGGGGATCCCCGGTGGGTGGATCCGGCCCTCTGGTCCGCGGGGGGCGTGACCTTCCTGCTGGCGCTCATGGGCTGGATGCCGGCTCCCCTGGACATCGGCGCCTGGTCTTCCCTGTGGATCCTCGAGAAGCACCGGGGTGACGTCACGCGCCCCTCCCGGGCTCAGGCCATGCTGGACTTCAACCTGGGCTACGCGGCGACGGTGGTCCTGGCGGTGGCGTTCCTCTCGTTCGGAGCCCTGGTGATGCACGGCACCGGAGTGGAGTTCTCGGCTTCGGGCCTGGTCTTCAGCCAGCAGCTGATCGAGATGTACACGGGCACCCTGGGCGCCTGGACCCGCCCGGTGATCGCCCTGGTGGCCTTCATCACCATGTTCTCGACCACCCTGACGGTCATGGACGGCTATTCCCGCACCCTGGGCAGCGGGTTGCTGCTCCTGGCGGGCCGGGGCGGCGCCGAGGGGGCCGCACCGCGGCGCAAGCTGTACCACCTTTTCCTGGTCCTGCAACTCGTCCTCGCCGTGCTGATCATCGGCCGGTTCATCCAGGGGATGCAGGCCCTGGTCGACGTGGCCACGGTGGTGGCCTTCCTGACGGCGCCCCTGGTCGCGGTGCTGAACCTCAGGGTGATGTTCCTGGAAACGGTACCCCGGGCCGCGCGTCCGGCGGCAGCGATGATCTGGTACTGCAGGGCGGGGATCGTCTTCCTGGTGGGATTCGGCCTGGTCTGGATCTACACGCGCTGGTTCATCTGAAAAGAGGCGCCCCGGAAGGGGGGCGCCTCGTCCGGTCCGGTCCCCGGAACGGTCACTCCGATCCGTGTTCGAGCTGGTCGAAGGCCTCGCGCATGCCCTTCTGGAGGGCGGCCACGTCCTTTGCCGACCACTTCTCCTTGTCCTCCCGGATGAAGGACGTCTTGTCCACCCGGTTGTCGAAGCGGCCCAGGGGCAGGAAGTAGCTGCGGCCGTCCTTGTCGACCTGCACCGTGTCCGGTTTGCTGGACCGCTCCAGCAGCCAGGCCATGTCGTCGCAGCCGTAGTCCCCGTACATCACCGCATTGGGCACCCCGTGGTGCAGGATGCTGCCCGGGTCGTTGGGATCGGTGCGTGCGAGGTTCTTGCGCCGGGATTCCTCGGGCGTGACCCAGATGTACAGGATGCTGGCCTTCTCGAGGATGGCCGGGCTGAGCTGACCGAGGCTGTGGAGGTAGCCGAAGGGACGGGGCAGGGGCATCGGAGAGCCGTCTGCGCCGCCGCGGGCGAACTCGATGACCACGGTCTTGCCCTTCAGGTCGTCGGTCACCTCGGCCACCTTGTCCCTGAGCAGGGTGCGGGCCTCGTCCTCGATGGGACCGGCGATCTCGGCGCGCAGATCGGCGGGCAGCGTGCTGATCACCGGTTCGCCGCCGGCCCGGACCCGGGCGGCGTCGATCCTATCGAACAGCCACAGCGCCGCGGACTCGGGGGCCGGCCGGCGCTTGTGGACCACGTCGTCGTAGTCCTCATTGATCAGCTCGATCAGGGTGAGCCAGTCGATCGGGTTGCGGAACGGCAGGGCCGGCGAGATGAAGAAGGCCCCCTCGTGTCCCCGGGTGGTCAGCTCGTCGCTCACCCGGCGCATGATGTGCACGTAGGGGAAGTCGTCGAGCTGGACGGTGTGCCCGATGCCGAACTGTTCGTGGCACTGCTCGGGGGTCAGGCTGGCCAGGTAGCGGCGGGCTTCGGATTTGCCGCTGGCCGGAAGGGCGAGCAGCAGCAGGACATCGATGTGCTTGGACATGAAACGATCCTTCCCGTGGTGGCGGCCCGCTTCCCGGCGGGCGATCATGGATGACAGTCCTTCTGGACGGAGTATTTCCCGGACGGGGGCCCGCGTCAAGGCGCGGAGTCCGAATTCCGCAGGTGCCGGGATTCAGGTTCAGATCTTGCTTGTACGGTCGAAAATACCGTCGTGAATCGTTGGCGGCCCCAGGGCCGCCCGGACCGGATGATGGAGGCTCACGATGTCGAAGAGGTTCAATGTGTTGACTCATTCCAGGCCGACCGCGGCCGTCGGTTTTTTGATCCTGACGGTCAGCCTGATGACCGTGGTCACAGGTTCCGGGAAGGCTCTGGCCGGTAACCAGCCCCTCCTTCCCCATCTCGACCAGGCTGCGGGTCCCGAGATTTCCGGCGAGGGCGGGGGATTCGTCCCCCCCCGGTTCCAGACCGCCCATTACGCCGATGCGGTTACCGCCAACCTGAGGGCGGACAAGAGCTTGCCCGCATCCTACGACACCAGGCCCCTCGGTTGGGTGACCCCGGTCAAGAACCAGGGCGAGTGCGGGGCCTGCTATGCGTTCAGCTCGGCGGCCGATCTCGAGTCGAAGATCGCCCGCAGCGCCCTGGGGGTGACCGACCTCTCCGAGAACAGCATGAAGGAGTGCCATTATCAGGGTTCCAGCTGTGACGGGGGCAACCAGTACCGCATCATGCACTACCTGGCCACGGTCGGTGCGGTCGACGAGACCTGCGATCCCTACGATCCGGTCGACGTGACCTGCACCATCGGCTGCATCCCCCAGTGGGCGGTGCTGGATTTCTCCACCATCAGCGGGGCCACCGTGCCGGCGGCGGCCGTCATCAAGCAGTACCTCCTGGACTACGGCCCGATCCACACCACCCTGTTCGCCGGTGACGATGCCAATCCCACCTGGCGCAACACGATCAGCGCATACAACGGGACCGGAGCCCTCTACTACACCGGCACCGAGACGCCGAATCATTCGGTGGTCATCGTGGGCTGGGACGATGCGATCGCCCACGCCGGCGGGACGGGCGCCTGGATCGTGAAGAACAGCTGGGGGACCAGCTGGGGGGGGGCCTGCGGCTACGGCTCGGAGGGCGGGTACTGCTACATCGCCTACGGGTCCGCCAGCGTGGGGATGTACTCCAGCTTCGTCAAGGCCCTGATGCCGGCGGATCCCGACATGGACGTGCTCTATCACGACGAGGGCGGATTCACCAGCGCGTTCGGCGGGGTCGGCCTGACCCTGTGGGGGATGGAGAAGTTCACCGCCCCGGCCGAGACCAAGGTCCACCGGGTGGAATTCTGGACCACGGACGTCACGCCCGACGTGGACGTCTTCATCTACTCGACCTTCTCGGGCGGCACGCTCAGCAACCTCGTGGCCTCGAGCGTGGACCACAGCTTCGCCGAGCCGGGTTACCACTTCGTGGAGCTGGCCGCGCCCCTGAACGTCGGCGCCGGCCAGACCGTCTACGTGGCGGTGCAGTTCCAGAACGGCTCCTACCAGTACCCCCTGGCCGCGGACGCGGACGGGGTGACCGCGACCGACGCGAGCTACTACAGCTTCAACGGCTCGGCCTGGTCGACGCTGGAATCCTACGGGGTGGACGGGACCATCCGCATCCGCACCAGCACCGATGCGGTCCTGGCCGTGGACGACCCCAGCGGCGGGGGCGACTTCGTTCCCGACGGGAACGAGGTCCCGCGCGAACTGGCCATCGATTCGGCCTGGCCCAACCCCTTCAACCCGACCACGAACATCACCTACCACCTGCCCCGGGGCGGCCACGTGCTGGTGGCGGTGTACGACCTCAAGGGCCGGAAGGTGCGGACCCTGGTGGACGGCGAGCAGCGCGCCGGGTCGCGGACGGTCCTGTGGGACGGCCGGGACGACGCCGGCGCGGGGGTGTCCTCGGGCGTCTACTTCTGCCGCGTGTTCGCGGCGGACCGGATGCGGGGGATCAAGCTCGCGTTGTTGAAGTAGCTGCGACGGGATGGGGATGACGGCGGCCCCGGGGAAACCCGGGGCCGCCTTCGATTACTGGCTTGCCCGCAGCGCCCGCTGCGCCTGTTATCCCGAAGGATTCGAACGGCGCCATGAAGATACGGTAATACAGGGATCCTGTCAGGAAGGGACGGCGTCGGTGGAGGACCGCCGGGGACGCCGGTACTGGGCCTCGATCTGCCGCTCGGTGGGAACGTTGACGTCCCAGATCACGCCCAGGGACTTCAGGGGCGCGATCACCCACCAGGTGGGATCGAACTCCCACCAGCGCAGGCCCACCTTTGCCGAGGCGGGAAACGCGTGGTGGTTGTTGTGCCAGCCGTCGCCGAGGAACAGGATGGCGACCAGGACGTTGTTGCGGCTCAGGTCCGTCGTGGTGAAGGGTCGGGTGCCGATGGTGTGGCAAAGCGTGACGATGCCCCACCACAGGGCGTGCTGGGCCAGGCACATCCGCACCAGGCCGCCCCAGATGAAGCCGGTCCAGGCGCCGTGCAGGGTGCCGGTGCCCAGGCCGCCGATCACTGCCGGGACCAGCAGACCCACCAGGATCCAGAAGAGGAACATGCGGTCGATCCGCAGGATGTCCTTGTCGCGCAGGAGGTCCTTGGCGTAGGCCTCGGTCTCGGCGGCGGTGTGCTCGGGCTTGAGCATCCAGGCGATGTGGGCATGCCACCAGCCGGCGAATCCCCGGTGGGGAGTGTTGGGCGAGTGCGGATCACCGGGATTGTCGGAGTGCAGGTGATGCCGGCGGTGGATGGCCGCCCACCAGAGGGGAGGGCCGTCGGCGTTCATGGCCCCGGCGATGATCATCAGCTTCTTGAGGAAGGGCTTCATCTTCAGGGACCGGTGGGTCATGTAGCGGTGATAGCCCAGCTCGATGCCCAGGACGGTGAAGACGTAGAAGAACACGAGCATGGCCAGATCGAGGGCCGAGATGCCATCAGTCAGGAGAAGGAAGAGAGCGTAGATCGAGCCGAGGGTCGGCACGACGATGGAGGACAGGGCCACGCCGGCATAGAGCCACTTGCCCCGGGTTCCGCTGGCGGAAGCCAGGCCGGACGCCGGCCGGTCCGAAACCGGCGCACTTTTCTGGTCGGGATGGGTCACGCGGCCATCTCGTTTCCTGCTGGAGGACCTGGATCGGGGGATTCTCGTTCTTCTAAAATAATACCAAATTTATCCTGAAAATGTCCAGAAAATCATTTAAATGATAAGCCGTTGCCGGCCAACACGATGAAGATGGCCCTACCGGACCTCGAGCTGCTCTCCGACCTCGCTGACGGCCAGCAGGGGCAGCAGCGAGGGGTCCACGTCCACGATCTGCAGAGGCCGGTTGGTCCGCCAGGAACCGCGCGTGAAGTCGGGCACCTCGAGGGAATCGGACCTGTCCGCGACGGATGCGCAGCTGAGAGGCGCCACCGCGCTCCAGGCTGCGGCGTCGTAGACGTCCTGGTCCAGGGGCAGTCCGTTCTTAAGGCAGTAGATCAGCCGGTAGTCCATGATGAAGTCCATGCCGCCGTGACCCCCGACCTTGCGGGCGACGTCGCCGATCGTCCGGGTGAGGGGGTGCTGGTATCGGGCCTCGAGTTCCTTCATCTCCTCGTCGTCGAGCCAGCGGTGGCCCTTGCTGTGGAGGCACACGCCCTTGCGGGGCCACTTGCGGGCCATGCCGCGCGATCCCTGCACCAGGTGGATCCGGCTGTAGGCGCGCGGGGTGCTCGTGTCGTGCTGGACCATGATGGTTTCCCCGCGGGCGCACTTGATCAGCGTGGTGTTCATGTCGCCGCGATAGGAGGGCAGGTCGGCGAACTGCTCGTTGTCCGTCAGGCGGGCGTGCTCGGTGAAGGCCGCCTGCCGGCTGGACATGCTCGTCAGGTACTCGAACCGGTTGCCGCGGTTGACGTCCAGGCACTGGGCGACGGGCCCGAGGCCGTGGGTGGGGTAGAGGTTGCCGTTGGACTCGAGGTTGTGCTGGATGCGCCAGTTGCCCTGGTAGATCTCCTGTCCCGGCTGGGGCTGCATGTACTCCACGAGGGAATGGATGTAGGCGCCCTCGGCGTGGGTCAGCTCGCCGAAAAGGCCCTGGCGGACCATGTTCAGGGTCATCAGCTCGAAGAAGTCGTAGCAGCAGTTCTCCAGCATCATGCAGTGCCTGCCGGTGCTCTCGCTGGTCTCGACCAGTTCCCAGCAGCCGTCCAGGGTGGTGGAGGCGGGCACCTCGACCGCGGCGTGCTTGCCGGCCTGCATCGCGCCCACGGCCATGGGCACGTGCCAGTCCCAGGGGGTGGCGATGTACACGAGGTCGAGGTCCAGCTGGCAGAGGTTGCGCCAGTCCTCCGGGCCCCTGGTGAATTCCCGGGCGGAACGGCGGCCGTGACGTGCCAGGATCTCCTGGGACTCCGCCACGCCCTGCGGCCGGATGTCGCACAGGGCGACGATGTCCACGTCCTGCATCTTGGCCATCCGTTCGACGGCTCCGGGGCCCCGCATGCCCAGGCCGACCACCCCGACCCGGACCCGGTCCAGGGGCGGAGCGGCGAATCCGCACATGTTGCGGGGGCCGGCGGCCAGCGCCACCGGCGAGCGGCCGGTCAGGCCGAAGTACCCCAGGGCGCCGGCGGTCAGGGCGACCGACTTGACGAAGGTGCGGCGGGAAATCGTCGTGCTCATGGCTTCTCCTGGCGTATTCGTGGTCATGGGGGGCCGGGGAGAGGATGCCGACCCCGTCGGGATTTGTCACCCGGAAAGCGGCTCGTGATCGGACAGGAAACAGGAGAAAAATAATTCCCATTGAAAAGATGTGAAAATTTGAATATGGTAATCGGGACCCAAATGACCCAGTTTCTTTCCCGCGGTCATTGGCGCTCTTCCCGGCTTACATTCCATCTTTGCGGAGGTCCGATCATGTCTCGTTCGAGTCAATGTGTCTTTCGCATGCTCGGGGCGGCGTCATTCCTGATCCTGTTTCTTCTCGCCATCGCCCTGGCCGGCGTCGCCGACGCCGAAACCGTCTCCCTGCGCAGCGGCAACGCGCCCATCGGGAGCCCCGACCCCCAGATCAACATGCTTCTGGGCAGCGGGGGAACCCCCTTGTCGGCGGCGTCGTTCACGTCCGCCGACTTCGCGGCCGCTTGCTCGTCGCGCCCCGCCATCGTCATCAACCCGCACCCGGCCTGGCTGCAGCAACTGGCCTGCGATCCTCAGGCCCAGTGGATCGGAACCGATCCCTTCGGGACGCCGGCCACGGCTCTTTACTGCCAGGCGTTCGACGTGCAGACCTGCTGCATCCAGAAGGCCTTCATGACCTTCTGCTGGTCGGGCGACGACGCCATCGGCGACGGCATCTACGGCGGTCCCAACCTCGACGGCGTCTATCTCAACGGCGTCGCGGTGACGCCGAGCATCAACACCGGCAGTTACGCGGTCCAGACCGTGGCCGGCCCGACGGACGTCGCGGCCCTGATCCACTGCGGTACCAACTACCTGCAGGTCTACAACCGCGATGCGGCCTTCGTGGTCAGCGGCATCATCTACAGCATGACCATCGACATCTCCGATTGCACCGTGCCGAGCGAAGCCCAGTCCTTCGGCGCGATCAAGACCCTCTATCGCTGACCCGGATCGGGAGCGCCAGGGGCCGTCTCCCTTCGGGGAGGCGGCCCTGGCCTTTTCAGGGCCATCCGCGTTTTTCCGTTTCGGAACCGGCCGGCCTTGATGGACCGTGACCGGGATGATAGGTTCCGGTGATCCATGGTCCATCGACCGGATACCATGTACCCCTCCCTCCGGGGAGGGTGGCCCGACATTCAATCCAAAGAAGGGGAACATGATGAGGCATGCGAAGATCACCCTGGTTCTGCTTGCACTCGCCGGCCTGGCCGTCGCCGTCTCCGGTTGCTCCACCGCAGGACCGTTCGTGACCAACATCTCCAGCGACGGACAGGGGAACATCATCGTCGAGAAGAACATGGTGAAGTACAACAGCTTCACCGGGAACGTCTCCACCGGCGAGAACCCCACCGTCCAGACCATTCGCGTGGTTCCCGAGAAATCAACCGAGGACAAGGGCGGCAAGTAGTTCTTGCCCTGGTTCTTGATGGAAGGTACGGATTGCCCCGGGTAGCCGTACCTTTTTTTTTTCCTGATGCCCTTCCCCCCGGAGGTTGGAGAATCCATGATGCGCAGTGCTCTGACCCTCATTCTGATCCTGGCCGCCGTCCCTCCCGCCACGGTCGCCGAGCCCTGGTTCGACCGCGTCCTGATCACCAACGACGACGGGATCGATGACCCCCGCCTCGTCGCCCTGGCGCAGGCCTTCGCCGAAGTGGCCGAGGTGGTCGTCGTGGCTCCCCTGGGCAACTGCAGCGGATCCACGAACTACGTCTCGGCCTTCCAGCGCCACGAGGTGGCCGTCGAGTCCCGCGATCTTGGTCCCGGCATCGAGGCCTGGGGGGTGGACGGCTTCCCCGGCGATTGCGTTCTATTGGCATTGACAGGAATGATGGAGGACGATCTGCCGGATCTCGTCCTCAGCGGCATCAACAGCGGACCCAACCTGGCCGACGCCTACCTGGCCTCGGGCACCATCGGGGCGGCTCGCCTGGCCACCCAGCTGGGCGTACCCGCGATCGCCTTTTCCAACCTCGATCCGGACGATCCGACCATGTTGGCCGCGGTGCCGGGTTGGTGCGTGGAACTGGCTTCCGGCGTCGTGGCCGAGAGCCTGGAACCCGGCCGGTACCTGTCCGTCAACTTCCCCGACGGCCCCGCTGACCGGGTGCAGGGCGTCTGCTGGGCGGCCCCTGGAAACGAGGTCTTTCACGACGCCTTCGAGCCCGGGGGAACCGACGACCAGGGCCGGCGCATTTGGAAGCAGCGCTGGTGGTTCGATGACGGGGACGATCAACCTGCGGAGGGGGACGTCGCCAAGCAGCGCGCGGGATGGATCACCGTGACCCCCATGCGGCTGGGGGACCTGGATGTGCCCGCGCTGAATGCCCGCTTTGCACTCCCGGTCTGGGCAAGCCCCTGAACCATCCCCCGGGGTGGCCGGACCGGGGGGGCGGTTTTATCCTGGACCAAGGCTCGCCTGTGGAGGGCGGGCCTTTCTTCCTCCCGGAGGCGGCCATGGACCACTCGAAGGACGCGACAATCAGGCTGGCGCGCGCCTATGCGGAAAAGGGTGATCCGGACGGGTGGTTCGAGGAGTTCTACGCCCGGTCCGGGGGCGATATCCACAAGATCTACTGGGCCGACCTGGCTCCCAACGCGCAACTGGTGGAGTGGCTGGATCGTTTCGCCCATCCGGCCGGGTCCCGTGCAATCACCATCGGGTGCGGTCTCGGTGATGATGCCGAGTTGCTGGCCAAGTACGGTTACCGGGTGCTGGCCTTCGATATTTCACCCTCCGCCATCGCCATGTGCCGGAAGAGATATCCCGGGTCGCGTGTGGAATACCAGGAAGCGGACCTCTTTGACCATCCGCCCGGTTGGGATCGGGGGTTCGACCTCGTCTACGAATGCAACACAATCCAGATCCTGACGGGAGAGAATCGGGCGCGGGCCCTGCTGTCGATCGCGGACCTAACCGCCCCGGGGGGTGTGGTGCTGGTATCCTGCCGCAGCCGACGGACCGGCGACCAGGAGGATGCCTTTCCGGTGGCCATGGACCGTGAGGAGATCGACGGATTCAGGCGTGCGGGTCTGGAGGAAATGGCGATGAGGTCTTACGACGACGACCAGGATCCCCCGGTTCCCCACTTCTTCGCGGTCTACCGGCGCCCGACCGTCGAATAAATTATCAAAAAAACACGGCAATCCGGCGATAAGGAACCGGTTACGCCCCCTCGCGGTACCCCGCGCCACCCTCGTGTGCTATATTCCAACCAGCCGACTGGCTCCTTATCAGCAACCGAATCGAGGACCGATCTTGACCACCGGTCTGGTCTTCAACATCCAGCGCTTCAGCCTGCACGATGGTCCGGGCATCCGCACCACCGTCTTCCTCAAGGGCTGCCCCCTGGAGTGCCGCTGGTGCCACAATCCCGAGGGCCAGTCCTTCTCCGCCCAGCCCCTGGTCAAGATCGAGCTCTGCACGGCGTGCGGGGCCTGCGTCGACCATTGCCCCAGCGGGGCGGTGACCATGACCGCAAGCGGTCCCGTGACGCGAGGCGACCTGTGCACCGCCTGCGGGACCTGCACCGAGTCCTGTCCCCAGGAAGGCCGCACCATCGCCGGCCGGATGATGACCCCGGTCGAGGTGGCGGACGAGGCCGGCCGCGACCTCCCCTTCTACGGCCCCACCGGCGGCGGAGTGACGTTCAGCGGGGGCGAGGCCATGGCCCAGATCGATTTTCTGGTCGAGGCCCTGACGGCCTGCCGGGAGCGCGGGCTGCACACCGCCGTGGACACGGCGGGATGCCTGCCCTGGAGTCACTTCACCAGGGTGCTGCCCCTGGTCGACCTCTTCCTCTACGACCTGAAGCTGATGGACGCCGGACGCCACCGGGAGCAGACCGGCGCCTCGAACAGACCGGTCCTCGAGAACCTGGAGCGGCTGGCGCGGCGGGGGGATCCGGTCGTGGTGCGCATCCCCGTCATTCCCACGGTCAACGACGACGACGCCAACCTGGAGGCCACCTTGGCCTTCCTGCGCCTGCACGGGCTGAACCGCGTCGATCTGTTGCCCTTCCACCAGCTGGGCCGCGGCAAGGCTCCCCAGGTGGGACGGTCATGGTCCCTGGGCGAGGTCCCCGGTCTCGAACCGGTCGATCTGGACCGCATCCGGGCCCGGTTCGCCCAGGCCGGTCTGGCCGTCACCACCGGAGGCTGAGCGGTGAACGAGAGGGTCAGGAAGCTCAGGGAAGAAAGCCTGCGCGCCGTGCCGGCCATCAGCTCGGAGCGGGCCCGCCTGATCCACGAGGCCTACCTGGAGTTCGAGGGCGCCGAACCGGCGCCGGTCCTGCGCGCCCTGGCCTTCAAGCACCTGATGGAGCGCCGCACCCTGTGGATCGGCGAGGGGGAACTGATCGTCGGGGAGCGCGGGGAAGCCCCCGCCCTGACCCCCACCTACCCCGAGCTCTGCTGCCACACCCTCGAGGATCTGCAGGTCATGGACGTGCGGGACCGGATCTCCTTCAGGGTGGACGACAGGATGCGCCGCCTGCAGGAAGAGACCATCATCCCCTTCTGGCGGGAGCGGTCCATGCGCGAGCGCATCCTGCAGCGGATGACGCCGGCCTGGAAGGATTGCTACGCGGCGGGCATCTTCACCGAGTTCATGGAGCAGCGGGCCCCCGGCCACACCGTGGCCGACGGCAAGATCTACGAGCGGGGATTCGCGGACTTCAAGGGGGCCATCGAGGCCAGGATCGCGGCAGAGACGGGAAAGGACGAGGCGGCTCAGGCCAGGCGGGACCAGTGGCGGGCCATGGCCATCTGTTGCGATGCGGTCATGATCCTCGGCAGGCGGTACGCGGCCCACGCCCGGGAGCTGGCGGAGGCCGAACCCGACCCCGGCCGGCGAGGCGAGCTCGAAGCCATCGCCGCCCGCTGCGACCGCGTTCCGGCCCACGCCCCCCGCACCTTCGCCGAGGCCCTGCAGACGTACTGGTTCGTCCATCTGGGCGTGATCAGCGAGCTGAACGTGTGGGACGCCTTCAGCCCCGGCCGCCTCGACCAGCACCTCGAGCCTTTCTACTCCCGCGAACTGGCGGCCGGGACGCTCACCCGGGAACAGGCCGAGGAGCTCCTGCAGTGCTTCTGGGTCAAGTTCAACAACCAGCCGGCCCCTCCCAAGGTCGGGGTGACCCTCAAGGAGAGCGGCACCTACACCGACTTCGCCAACATCGGCAGCGGGGGGGTGACCGCCGACGGCCGCGACGGCGTCAACGAGGTGTCCTACCTGGTGCTGGACGTCGTGGACGAGATGAGGCTGCTGCAGCCGTCGAGCAACGTGCAGGTCAGCCGCCTGAATCCCGACCGCTTCCTCAAGCGCGCCTGCGCCATCGCGCGCCGGGGCTGGGGCCAGCCCTCGTTCTTCAACGCCGAGGCGGTGGTGGAGGAGATGGTGCGCATGGGCAAGACGCTGGAGGACGCGCGCTGCGGCGGCACGAGCGGCTGCGTGGAAACCGGCGCCTTCGGCAAGGAAGCCTACATCCTGACCGGGTACTTCAACCTGCCCAAGATCCTGGAGATCACCCTGCACGACGGACGCGATCCGCGCACCGGCAAGCAACTGGGGCCGGTGACCGGCCCGGCCGCAGGATTCGGGTCCTTCGAGGAGTTCTGGGAGGCCTTTCGGGTCCAGCTGGAGCACTTCATCGGGATCAAGATGGAGGGCAACGACGTCATCGAGGACCTGTACGCCCGGCACATGCCCGCGCCCTTCCTCTCGGTGGTCATCGATGACTGCATCGCCGCCGGCAAGGACTACAACGCCGGCGGGGCCAGGTACAACACGAGCTACGTCCAGGGCGTGGGCATCGGCAGCATGGCCGACAGCCTGGCGGTGCTGAAGACCCACGTCTTCGACCAGCGGTCGTTCACCATGGCGGAACTGCTGGCGGCCCTGGCGGACGACTTCCAGGGCCACGACCGCATCCTGCGCCTCGTGCGAGACCGCACCCCGAAGTACGGCAACGACGACGACCGCGCCGACGACCTGATGCGCCTGGCCTTCGCAGCCTACCGCGATGCGGTCGACGGGCGGCCCAACCGCAAGGGCGGCGCCTATCGCATCAACATGCTGCCGACCACCTGCCACGTGTATTTCGGGTCGGTGATCGGGGCCCTGCCCGACGGGCGCCGGGCGGGTCTGCCCCTGCCCGAGGGGATTTCTCCCAACAAGGGCGCCGACCGCCGCGGACCCACCGCGGTGATCCGTTCGGCGGCCAAGATGGATCACCTGAGCACCGGGGGAACCCTGCTGAACCAGAAGTTCACGCCGGCGATCCTGGAGGGGGAGAAGGGGCTGGAAGTCCTGGCCGGCCTGGTGCGAGGCTATTTCGCCCTGGACGGCCACCACATCCAGTTCAACGTCGTGGGCCGCGAGACCCTGCGCGAGGCCCAGCGCAAGCCCGAGGATTACGCCGACCTGATCGTGCGCGTGGCCGGCTTCAGCGACTACTTCAACAACCTGGACCGGGCGTTGCAGGACGAGATCATCGCCCGCACCGAGCAGGGCGCGGACTGACGGCGGATCCTACCGGAAGGCGCCGATGGCCCCGCACTCCTGGATCGGACAGGGGGATCCGGGCCGGGGTCTGAAGTCGCGTGCGCCGGGGTCCTGCAGCTGCGGATCCTGCTCCAGATTGCCCGCCGTCGCTGCCAGGTGCGCGGCGGGGCCGGTCCAGTCCCCCCCCGCGTTCCCCCAGACCAGACAGCAGGCGACGTCCAGGGTCACGGACCCCTCGGCGCCGAAGGCCGCCCCGCGCACGCCTCCGGTGATCAGGGTCTGCCGGAGGCGGGCCTGGGCCCCCGCTCCCAGATGGAGCCCGCCGCCGCTGCCGGCCGAGTTCCAGGCCAGGGTGGACTGGCGGACCTCCACGCCGGCCGCCTGGACGAACACCGCGCCCCCGAAGCTGGCGAAGTTGTTGTCCAGCAGGCTGAAATCCAGGATGAGGACGGCGCTCCGGTCCGCCGCCACGGCTCCGCCCTGGGTGGCGGAATTGGCGTAGAACACGCAGCCGGCGATCCTCACCGTGCCGCCCATGCCCGACAGGCCCCCGCCCCGGGCGGCGGTGTTGCCGGCGAAGGTGCAACCGGAGAACTCGGGATCGCCGGGATTGCTGAAGACCGCCCCGCCGATCTCGGCCGAGTTCTGCTGGAACCGGCAGTCCCGGAACAGGGGAGCGCCGTTCTGGATGGCCACGGCGCCGCCGTTGAGGGCCCAGTTCCCCCGGAACAGGCAGGCCACGAAGGTGGGGGAGGCGCCCAGGCACAGGACCGCCCCGCCGAGGCCCTGGGACTCGGGATGCGCGGGGACGTCCCCGCCGATCAACGCCAGGCCGCGGATCTGGGAATCCCTGGTCTCGAAGGTGTGGAAGAAGAGGGCCCGGCCGGCCGTTCCCGCCGGGGCGGTTCCCAGGTCGAGGACGCAGGTCTCCGGCGCCGCTTCGTCCCCCAGCAGGGTCACGGCCTTGCCGCGGAAGTCCAGATCCAGGTTGCCGGGGCCGCCGTAGATCCCCGGGGCCAGACGGATCACGTCACCATCGGCCGCGGCATCGAGGGCGGACTGGATGGTGGGGTGGTTTCCCGACCCGTCCGGTCGGACAGCCGGCTCGGCGGCGACTGCGCTCCCGACAGCCAGCCAGACCGCCAGCCGGATCGCCAGCCCCAGGGCCAGACCCCGACTCATGGCGACCTCCCGGCGATCGGTTCAGGCTCGGGTCGGTCCTCGTGCAGCCGGAAGGCGGCGCCGGCGTGGGGGATCTCGTGGACGGTGGCCGACCCGGCGGGCCATTCCACCCGTACCCGGAAGGGCCCGGCCCGGTCCCCGATCCCGAAGTGCACCGGCAGGATGGACGAGCTCACGTTGTGGACGGTGGCCTGTTGCCGGACGACCTGCGGCGGGTCGCCCTCGAGGGTGACCACGGCGCCGAGACCGTGGGGCGGCGAGGCGGTCGCCGCGAGTTCCAGGGTCAGCCCGCGACCGGAGGTCCGGTTCTCCGCGAGGATGAGCCCGGCCGGCCGGGATACCGGCGTCCGGTAGTCCCCGCCCGCCAGGAGCAGCAGGTCCAGGTCCCCGTCCAGATCGAAGTCGGCGGCGATCACCGATTCGGCTGCAGCCCCCGGCTCGCCGGGGCTTCCCCAGAGGGCCGTCACGTCGGAGAAGGCGGCCCCGGCGGCGCCCTGCAGGATCAGGAGGGGCCGATCCCCATCGGCTTCCGGATGCTGCACGAGAAGCAGATCATTCACCCCGTCGTTGTCGAGGTCGGCCAGGGCCGAGGCCCAGGCTCGCGCGCCCGCAGCCGAAGGGACGGGGAGGGGACGGAACCGCGGCCTCCCGGGAACCGATTCGTTGATCCACAGGACAGGCGGGCCCTCGGCGGCGGCGCCCTGGAGGCCGGCGGCCGGACCGCAGAGGACCAGGTCCGGGTCGCCGTCGCCGTCGAGGTCCCCGGCTGCGGCGTGGTGGGGCACCAGGGGCCAGACCGCGGGTCCCAGGCCGGACCGCTCGGTGGCCTCGGCGAACCCCCGGCCGGTGTTCAGCAGCAGGCCGGCCCAGCCGGGACGGCCCAGGGCCAGCAGATCGCACCGGCCGTCCCCGTCCAGGTCGGCGGTCGCCCCGTTGTGGATCCAGGGGGATCGGGCCCGTTCCCTCGGCCCGGGAATGCGGCCGCCCGGACGGTCCTGCGGAACGGGCGGAGCCCAGGGCAGCCAGCCGCCGAGATCCACCCATCCCTGATCGGTGGGGGACAGGAGACGGGGCGGGCTCTGGTAGTTGAAGACGAGCAGTTCGGGTTCGGGACCGCCGCCGAGATCGGCCCAGACCGCGCCCCGTCCCCGTCCCACCGGATCGCCCGGGAGGTCGTGGCCCGCCCGTGCGTCGAGGCGCCAGCCGGCGGGTGTCCGCACCCAGATCTGGTTGACGCCCTCGCCGTATCCCGAGTCGGAACCCACGCCCACGAACGCGTCCCAGTCCCCGTCCCGGTCGAAATCGCACCCCGCAGATCCGTGGTGGTCGGGCTGCCGGTCGGGCAGACCGGACGGCAGGGGCTCCGCAGCGAAGCGTAGTCCGCCCCGGTTCAGGTAGAGGACGGCCCGGTCGGCGTGGCGGGAGACCAGCAGGTCGGGCAATTCGTCCCCGTTCCAGTCCAGCACGGTGGCGCCGTAGGTGTCGCCCTCGTCCGGCAGGCCGGAATCCTCGACGGCGTGCAACATACCGCCGCCCGGTGCATCGGGGGCGCAGGCCGGAAGGACGAGCAGGGCCGCCAGGACCGGCAGGAGGAGAAAGGCCGCACGGCGGATTGTCCGGAAAATATCCATGGCCCCGATTCGTTCATCCAGGCGAAGGGAAGCGGCGTCCCGGTGATCATAGGGGATGCGGAGCCGGGGTGACAGCGGGAAGCGTCGGGGGGGAAACGAAAACCGGGCGCCCTCGAGAAGGACGCCCGGAATCGACGGCCGGAATCCGCAGGTCAGCCCTTGAAGGCCGCCATGATGAATTCACGCCGCATCTTGGCGATGTTCTGGATCGAGATCTCCTTGGGACAGACAGCCTCGCACTCGCCGTGGTTGGAGCAGTCCCCGAAACCTTCCTCGTCCATCTGGGCGATCATCAGCAAAGCCCGCCGGGACCGCTCGGGATCGCCCTGGGGCAGCACGGCGAACTGGCTGATCTTGGCGCTCACGAACAGCGAGGCCGAGGCGTTGGGGCAGGCCGCCACGCAGGCGCCGCAACCGATGCAGGAGGCCGCGTCCATGGCCCAGTCGGCCGCATCCTTGGGGATGGGCACGGCGTTGCCGTCGGGGGCCGAGCCCACGTTCATGGAGACGAAGCCGCCCTTCTGCTGGATCCGGTCGAAGGCCGTGCGGTCGACGACCAGATCCTTGATGATCGTGAAGGGCTTGGCGCGGAACGGTTCGATGGTGATGGTGTCGCCGTCGCGGAACTGGCGCATGCGGATCTCGCAGGTGGTCGTCCCCGCGTGGGTCCCGTGGGCCACCCCGTTGACGACCAGGCCGCAGGTGCCGCAGATGCCCTCGCGGCAGTCCGAGTCGAATTCGATGGCTTCCTCGCCCTTGGCGACGAGCTCCTCGTTGACCAGGTCGAGCACTTCCAGCAGGGACATCTCGACCACGACATCCTTCTTGACGTACTCGATGAACCCGCCGGAACGGGCGCCCCGGGCCTGCCGCCAGATCTTCAGCTTTATGGTCATTCCGTTCTTCGTGGCTTTCTCGCTCATGGAACTGTCCTTCCTCTACTTGTAACTGCGGGTCTTGAGTTCCACGTTCTCGAAGACCAGGGGCTCCTTGTGCATGACGGGCTCCCGGTTCTCGCCGGTGTATTCCCAGGCAGAGACGAAGGTGAAGTCGGCGTCGTTGCGCTTGGCTTCGCCTTCGGGGGTCTGATGCTCGTCGCGGAAGTGGCCGCCGCAGGATTCCTCGCGCATCAAGGCGTCGCGGGCCATCAGTTCGCCCAGCTCCAGGTAGTCGCTCAGGCGGTTGGCCTGCTCCAGCTGCTTGTTCAGGTCGGCGTCGCTCCCGGTGAGCTTGAGGTTCTGCCAGAACTCCTCGCGCAGCTTGCCGATGGTCCCGATGGCCTGCTCGAGACCCTCGCGGTTGCGGGCCATGCCGACCTTGTCCCACATGGTGCGGCCCAGTTCCCAGTGGATGTCCCGCACCGTGCGTGATCCCTTGATCGCCAGCAGGCGCTGGATCTTGGCCCGGACCTCGTCCTCGACGGCCTTGAACGACTCGTGATCGGTCGAGACCTTGCCGAGCTTGGCGCCGGCCAGGTAGCTGGCCACCACGCGAGGCACCACGAAATAGCCGTCGGCCAGGCCCTGCATCAGGGCGCTGGCGCCCAGCCGGTTGGCGCCGTGGTCGCTGAAGTTGGCCTCGCCGGCCACGAACAGGCCCTCGATGGTGCTCTGCAGGTTGTAGTCCACCCACAGGCCGCCCATGGTGTAGTGGGGGGCGGGGTAGATCATCATCGGGGTCTCGTAGGGGTCGTCGCCGATGATCTCCTCGTACATGGCGAAGAGGTTGCCGTAGCGGTCGGCGACCACGTCCCGGCCCAGCCGGCCGATGGCCTCGGCGAAGTCCAGGTATACGGCCTGGCCCGACAGGTAGGCGCACTTGCCCTTGTCGCACTCGACCTTGGCGGCCCGGGCGGCGATGTCGCGCGGCACCAGGTTGCCGAAGGCCGGATAGCGGCGCTCCAGGTAGTAGTCCCTTTCGCTCTCGGGGATGTCGTTGGGCCGGCGCTTGTCGCCCGGCTTCAGCGGCACCCAGACCCGGCCGTCGTTGCGCAGGGACTCGCTCATCAGGGTGAGCTTGGACTGGTAGTCGCCCAGCTGCGGCACGGCGGTGGGATGGATCTGCGTGTAGCACGGGTTGGAGAACAGGGCGCCGCGCCGGTGGGCCCGCCAGATCGCCGTCGCGTTGCTGTTGACGGCGTTGGTCGAGAGGTAGAACACCGGGCTGTAGCCGCCGGTGGCCAGGACCACGGCGTCGGCCTCGTAGCGCTTGATCTCGCCGGTCGTCAGCTCGCGGGTGATGATGCCCCGGGCCTTGCCGTCCACGACCACCAGGTCGAGCATCTCGTGCCGGGGGAACATCTTGACCGTCCCGGCCTCCATCTGGCGCACCAGCACCAGCCC
>JAHJTW010000019.1 GCA_018829565.1 bacterium
CTTGCAGGTACGACAACCCTGATCGGAACCTCGACCAACATCATCGTCAGCGATCGGGCGGTTTTCGCGGGCCTCGAGCCCCTGGGAATGTTCGAACTGGCCAAGGCCGGGGTGCCCCTGGCCCTGGTGGGCCTGGTTCTGCTCGTTCTGCTCTCGGACCGGTTGCTGCCCCGGACCCGTACGCCCATCCTCCACGATGAGCCCGGCACCCTTCACCGCTACCTCGCAGAGCTGGCCATCCCCCAGGATAGCGACCTGATCGGCAAGGAAGTGATCGAAGCCCTGGGCCGGCAATATCCCGAGGTTGAAATCCACGAGGTCATCCAGGGCCCGCGGGTCTGCTATCCGGAGACCGAGGTGTGCAGCCTGGACGGCGGGGACGTGATCCTGCTGAGCGCCACCGCGGCCGATCTGATGGCCATCCTCGGAGGGACGGATGCCCGGCTACCCCTGCTCGCGGGCAAGACCATGGCCAATCCCACGGATCCGGATTCCCAGATCGTCGAGGTCGTCGTCCCGCCCGATTCCCACCTGCTGGGCCGCCGGATCGGCGACACCTACCTGGGGGCCGCCGAGGACCTGGTTGTGATCGGCGCCCAGCGCCGCCGGATCCACTACGCCGCGGGCAAGATGGCCCACCTGCGCCTGAGCGTCGGCGACGTCCTGCTGGTCCAGTGCGGGACCCACCGGCTGCAGCGGCTCCGGACCGAATCCGACCTGATCCTGCTGGAGGACACGGTGCCGAAGGTGGCCAACCGGCCCAAGGCTCCCCTGGCTCTGGCGATCTTCGCGGCGATGGTGCTGGCCGCTGCAGGGGGATTGACCGATATCCTGACCGCTGCCCTCACCGCAGCCGTCGTCATGGTCCTCAGCGGGTGCCTGCGCCTGCACGAGGCCTACGAAGCGGTCGAGGTGCCCGTCCTGGTCCTGATCATCGGCACCATCGCCCTGGGTGCGGCGCTCACCAGCACCGGGGCAGCCGACCTTTACGCCCGCGGGTTCCTCTCGCTCTTCTCTGCGGGCGGACCCCACGCCGTGCTGGCCGGCCTGGTCATCCTGACCAGCCTGCTGTCCCACGTGCTGTCGAACAACTCGACCGCGGTGCTGCTGATGCCCATCGGTCTGGCCGCCGCCTCCGCCTTGGGCGTGGACCCCCGCCCGTTCGTCATCGGTATCTGCTTCGGCGCCTCGGCCTGCTTCGCCACCCCCATCGGCTACCAGACGAACCTGCTGGTCTTCGGTCCCGGGGGCTACCGCTTCGGCGACTTCCTGCGTCTGGGGATGGTGCTGAACGTGGTGGTCTGGATCGGCGCGCCCCTGCTGATCCCCCGGTTCTGGTCCTTCTGATCGAGCTTCGCCCTTGTCTCGAACCCCTCCCATCTGGTACAAATCCCTTCGATCCCCCCTGACACCTCGAGATCGGAGAACCGCATGAGATCCGCCTTCCTGACCGTCTTGATCATCCTCGCCCTGGCGATCCCCCTTGCGGGCGCCGCCGCCCCGCAGACCCTCCTGCTGCGCCAGCCGGACATCTCGGCCGACCACCTGGCCTTCGTCTACGCGGGCGACATCTGGGTGGCCCAGCGGGACGGATCCCGGCCTCACCGCCTGACCACGAGTCCCGCCGAAGAGAACTCTCCCAGGTTCTCGCCGGACGGCTCGCTCATCGCCTTCTGCGCCTCCTACGAGGACAACCAGGACGTCTACGTCATCCCCGTCGAGGGCGGCCAGCCCCGGCGGCTGACCTGGCATCCCGGGCAGGATTCCCCCACGGGGTGGACGGCCGACGGCAAGGCGGTGGCCTTCGTGTCCTCCCGCGAGACCGATCACGGCCGGTCCGCTCAGCTCTACCACGCCTCGCTGGACGGCGGGCTGCCCGTCAAGCAGATGGAGGCCCGGATCGTCAGCGGGGCCTACGACGCCACCGGTTCCCGCCTGGCCTACATCGCCCACGGATCGGGATACAACGGGCTGTTCGGAGGCGGTTCGGGCTGGAAGGGCTACCGGGGCGGCACCACTCCCGAGATCATGATCATGGACCTGGAGGCCAGGTCGGTGACCTCCATCCCCGGCGCCGGGACGACCAACTTCAATCCCGTCTGGCTGGGTGATCGCCTCTTCTTCCTCTCCGATCGCGACGACGAGATCTTCAACCTCTTCCGGTACGACCAGGCCGGCGGGACCGTGACCCGCATCACCGACGAGAAGGTCTGGGACGTCCGGGCCGCCGGCGGCCACGGGGACGTCATCGTCTACGAGTGCGGCGGCCGCCTCAAGAGCCTCGACACCACGACCGGCGCGGTCGCCGAGGTCAGGATCAGCATCAATCCCGACCTGCCCCAGCTCAGGCCCCAGTGGAAGGATGCGGGCCGGACCGTCCAGACCACCGGCATCTCGCCCACCGGCAAGCGGGTCATCATCACCGCCCGTGGCGAGGTCTTCACCGTGCCCGTCGAGGACGGCTCCACGCGCAACATCACCCGCACCGGAACCCGCCGCGAATACTCCGCCATGTGGTCACCCGGCGGCGACCAGGTGGCCTACATCGCCGACGGCCCCGAGGGCCAGAGCCTGGTGATCGAGGACCAGGCCGGCATGGACGAGGCCCGCACCTTCGAACTCGGACCCCACTTCTACCAGCTGCAGGGCTGGAGCAAGGGCGATCCCGGGCGCATCGTCTTCACCGACAACCACCTGTCCCTCTACGCCATCGAGCTGGACGGCGGCGGCATCGACAGGATCGCCACCGGCTCCCGGCGGGAGGAGATCGACACCGCCCTGTCCCCCGACGGCCGCTGGCTCGCCTTCACCCAGGAACGGCCCAACTTCCAGCGCGACTTGATGCTCCACGAGTTCGCGACCGGCAAGACCGTCCAGATCACCGACGGCGCCGCCGACGTCGCGGCCCCGGCCTTCAGCCTTGACGGCAAGTATCTCTACTTCGCCGCCTCCACCAATTCCGGGCCGCTTCAGGTGGGCCTGAACATGACCAGCCAGGAGCGCCCCTACCGCGCCGGCCTGTACGCCGCCATCCTGGCCGCCGACGGCGACTCGCCCCTGCTGCCGAAGTCCGGTGACGAGAACGTGAAGGACGGGGACTCCCCCGAGGGCAAGGACAAGGACAAGAAGGGGGGCGACGACGAGGACGACGCCGACAAGTCCGACGAGACCCGCATCGACCTCGAGGGGATCGCCTCGCGGATCGTGGCCCTGCCGGTCGCCGAGCGGAACTACCGCAACCTGGCCGCGGGCAAGGACGGGGCCCTCTACTACGTCCAGGCCGTCCAGCCCGGCGCCTCCAACGAGCCCCCCGGCGAACGCGCGTCGTCGGAGAACGCCCTGGTGCGCTTCGATTTCGAGGACAAGGAAGCCGAGTCGCTGATGACCGGGGTGAACGGCTTCTCGATCAGCGCCGACGGCAAGCACCTGCTCATCGGGAAGGGCCGCGGCTACGAGGTCGCCGAGACCGGCAAGAAGCTGGACTCCAAGCGCCTGGACCTGAGCGGCCTGAAGGTCATGGTGGATCCCCGCGAGGAATGGCGCCTGATCTTCGACGAGACCTGGCGCATGGAACAGGAGTACTTCTACGATCCGGACATGCACGGGCTCGACTGGAAGGCCGTCCGTGACCGCTACCTCCCCCTGCTGGAGCACGTCGGCCGCCGCGAGGACCTCAACACGGTGATGGTCGAGATGATCGCCGAGATGCAGGTGGGCCACAACCGGGTCGGCGGCGGCGACACCCATGGCGAGGACGGCACGAACACCGGCCTGCTGGGCGCCAACTTCACCCTCGAAGACGGACGCTACAAGCTCGCCCGCGTCTACACGGGCGAGACCTGGAACCCCTTCGTGACCGCGCCCCTGGCCACGCCAGGCAACGAGGCCCGCGAAGGCGAATTCGTCCTGGCGGTCAACGGCCGGGAACTCACCGCCGCGGACAACATCTTCGAGTATCTCCAGGGGACCGCCGGCACGCAGGTGACCCTGCGCGTGGGTCCCCGGGCCGACGGCCGGGACGCCCGCGACATCACGGTCGAACCCGTGACCAGCGAGCGGGAAATGCGGCTGTGGCGCTGGATCGAGGCCAACCGCCGCCACGTCGAGGAGGCCACGGGCGGCCGGGTGGGCTACATCTACCTGCCCAACACCGCAGGCGCAGGCTACACCTTCTTCAACCGGATGTTCTTCGCCCAGCTCGACAAGGAAGCGTTGATCATCGACGAGCGGTCCAACGCCGGCGGCCAGGCCGCCAACTACATCATCGAGGTCCTCAGCCGCGCCCACCTGTCGGGCTGGAAGGACCGCGACGGGCTGATCTACAACACCCCTGCGGGCGCCATGCACGGGCCCAAGGTGATGCTCATCGACCAGGACGCCGGCTCCGGCGGCGACTACCTGCCCTACGCCTTCAGGCAGATGGGCATCGGCAAGCTGATCGGCACGCGCACCTGGGGCGGTCTCATCGGGATCTCGGCCAATCCCCGCCTCACCGACGGCGGCTTCCTGTCCGTGCCCTTCTTCCGGTTCTATGACGCCGACCACCGGTGGACCGTCGAGAACGAGGGCGTGGCCCCGGACATGCACGTCCCCCTCGATCCCGTCGCGACCAACGAGGGCCGCGACAGCCAGCTCGAGGCTGCCATCGCCGAGGTCACGGCCCAGCTCCGCGGCTTCAAGAACCCGGTGCCCACCGAGGCGCCGCCCTACCCCACGGAACTGGGGAAATAGCGGGGGCTCCCGCAGCCTTCGTTCATCCGGGCCGGGCTTCCAGGAGCCCGGCCCGCGTCTTTTCGGACGGTCGGGATCCAGCCTCGAACGACCGTCAAGATCGTCGTTGACGTCAAGCACGGTCGTGCTATTTTCCATCCCAGAGCGCATCCGCCATCGATCCACCGAAAAGGTCGCCGCCATGTCCAAGGGGGAAACCACCCGGGCAGCCATCCTCGACCAGGCCCTGGACCTGGCCAGCGAGGTCGGGCTCGAGGGCCTGACCATCGGCGTCCTCGCCGCCCGCGTCGGCATGTCCAAGAGCGGCCTCTACGCCCACTTCTCCGCCAAGGAGAACCTCCAGTGCGAGGTGCTGGACGCCGCCGCCGAACGCTTCGCCCGGGTGGTCGTCGCCCGCGCGTTCGCCGAGCCCCCGGGACTGCCCCAGCTGACCATCATGTTCGACCGCTGGCTGCACTGGAACACGACCGAGTTTCCCGGCGGGTGCCTTTTTTCGGCGGCTGCAGGGGAGTTCGACGACCGGCCGGGCGCGGTGCGCGATCGCATCGCCCGTCACGTGGACGCCCTGCTCACGGTGATCTCGAGCGCGGCGCGGTTCGCCCAGGACGAGGGGCTGTTCCGGGACGATCTGGACCCCGAACAGTTCGCTTTCGAGTACTGGGGGCTGCTCCAGGCCCATCACCTGTACGTCCGGTTGCTCGGCGCCGAGGACGCCGACCGGCGGGCCCGGACGGCCCACGCCGGCCTCATCGAGGGCGCCAGGGACCGCCAGTCCCCCGGGGGGCGGATCCGCGGCCCCGGATCCCGGCGAAACCCTCGACGATAAAAAAGAACGTACGTTCTTTTTTTCTTTCCAGGGGCCGCCGCACATCCTGGGCCATGACGCTCCCGCCCGGGCCTCCGGACGGCGGCCGCCCCCCGCCTTCACCGGCTTCCCTTTCATTCCCGATTCCGGAACGTTCATCCGCTAGTCTTTCCCGGCAGGAACCGGGAGGAGACCCGCATGAACGACGAGGAACGCCGCTGGTTGCACACCCTGTACCCGGAGCTCACGCTGGGGGAACCGCTCCCGGCAGGATCCCTGGGAGCGATCAAGCTCCACTTCGCGTCGGAGTTCGCGCGCTGGAAGATCCACCTGCCCGAGGACGCCGTGGCCATCCGCCGTCCCGGCCGCATCCTGCAGGGCGGGTGGGCCATCTGGTACCTGTTCGGCAAGGACGACAAGGGGGAATATCTGGACTACTACAGCGCCCACCACATGACCGGCGACGAGCACGTGCGCGTCTACGAGGACGGATCGGTCCTCGCGCTCGACGCCCTCGTGTCCATGCGGCGGTGCTCGCAGGACCCCGAGGAGGACGCGCGTCTCGAGGCCGAACATCTCGCCGAAAACTGCCGCATCGCCGCCATGCTCGAGGCCAAGGGCTTCGGGATCACCGGGGACGAACCGGGCGGCGTGCAGATCAACCGGCACCTGAGCCTCGGCGACGAGGAGTGACCCCCGGGGGGCGCAGGCAGCCCCCTCAGATCCGGGTGACCTTCATCCCCACCGCGATCGGGCCCGGCCTGACCACCCTGGCGTAGACCCGCGACCATCCGGGGTGGTGTTTCTGCGAGATCCGGTTCGCGTTCCCGCCGTCGAAGCATCCCTTGATCGTGGCACACGGAACGGTGTAGGAGACGACCTCGATCTCCACCTCGTCACCCAGCCGCAAGCGTTGACCCGGCTCGATTTCCTCCCAGGGCAGCCCCGAAATGGTGAGGTTCTCTCCGGCCGCCCCTGGAAAGATCGGATGACCTTCGGCCTGCAGTGCCAGGATGCGCTCGAGCGAGTAGAGACAAAGGGCGCGGTCCGGACCTCCGTGGTGTTTCAGGTTCTGCTGGCGGTCCTCGTCCAGGCCATCAAAGGTGACCTGGGCCCGCTGCCGAGCCAGCTTGGGAACGCCGCCCAAGGAGGTGTTGATCTGGAAGATGCGGGGAACCGGCGTCGGCTGGGTCATGGGCTCTTGCCTCTCATCATGCGGCCGAGGGGATTCGAACCCCCGGCATCGGCCTTCGCCAGCAGACGGTCCCCTCCGCGCCCCGCGATCGCCAGTTCGAAGAATC
>JAHJTW010000020.1 GCA_018829565.1 bacterium
CAGCAGGGCCTCCTCGAGCGCCTCGGTCGCCGGCTCCAGCCTCTCCTCCAGGCCCGCCAGCTCCTCGCGGATCATCGCCACCAGCTCGGGATCCTTCTCGGTCTTCAGCAGGGCGCGGTTCTCGTCGATCTGCTCCACGATGGACAGCCACTTCCGGCCCACCTTGAGCTGCTTGCCCACGCGCTTGTGATCGCGGGTCAGCTTCTGGTACTCGTCCTGGTTCTTCAGGACGTCCGGATCGGACAGCTTGGCGCTCAGCTGGTCGTAGGTCCGCTGCAGGGTCAGGACGTTCTCTTTCACGCCGTCTCTCCCGCGATCTCCGGCTGCTCCGCCGCCGATCCGGGTCCCTCCGCGTCCGCGGGCAGATCGTAATAGATCCGTTCCCTGAAGTCGTCGGCTTCGGGCGTCAACACGGCCTTGAGGGCGGCCATGGACACCTCGAGCTGGGAGTCGTCGGGCTGCTTCGTGGTGATCTTCTGGAGCATCAGGCCCGGGTAGATCACCGGCTTGAGGAACCAGGCCCGGCCGTACCTGCCGGACAGCTTGATGGCCTCGTAGGCCAGGCCGCCGATCAACGGAACGAAGGCCAGCCGCTGCAGCCGGTCCCCGATGTCCTCGGGACGTCCCAGGAAGGAGAACACCACGATGGAGATCAGCATCACGAAGAACAGGAAGCTGGTCCCGCAGCGGGGATGCAGGGTGGTGAAGCCCCGGGTCCCCTCGGGAGTCAGGGGCTTGCCGTTCTCGAAGGCGTGGATGCCCAGGTGTTCCGCCCCGTGGTACTCGAAGACCCGGCGCATGTCCTTGAGCTGGCTGATGCCCCAGAGGTAGAGGATGAACATGGCCACGCGGAACAGGCCGTCCACGATGTTCCAGGTGACGCTGCCCTCCCCCTCGGCGACCACCAGATCGGTCAGGATGATGGGCAGGTAGAAGAACAGCCCGAGGCTCAGCACCAGGGAGAAGGCCACCGTCCCCCACATGACCAGCTTGTCCTTGAGGGAAGTCCCCTGCTTGCTGTCGATCCGGTCCTCGCTGGCGGCCTGGTCGGCGGAGAACATCAGGGCGTCGATGCCCAGCCCCATGGTCTCGATGAGGTGGATGCCGCCCCGCAGGACCGGGAGGTTCAGGAACGGGAGCTTCCTGATGACGCTGCCGAAGGTCTTCTTGCGGATGACGATCCTGCCGTCCGGCGTGCGCACCGCCATGGCCAGGTAGCGCGGGCTGCGCATCATCACGCCCTCGATCAGGGCCTGGCCGCCCACGGCCAGATCCATCTGCCTGGCTTCGTCGGAGCTGAGCGAATCGGGGCAGACCGCACGCGTCTCGCGGGTCGCGGCGGGCTCGGTCTGCTGGCTGACGGTCTTCATCGGGCACTCCTTGCTGGGTCCGGTCCGGCGGTTCGTCCGGCGGCCGACCGCAGCACAATATACTGAAAGGGTGCCGGGATATCGACCCGGCACCCTTCGGATTCGTCACCTATGCCCGCCCCGCAGGGGCGGCAAGTCCCCGACAGCTGATTACTTCTTGCCGTAGGTGCTCTTCTCGTACCGCTTGCGGAAGCGCTCGACGCGCCCGGCGGTATCGACGATCTTCTGCTGGCCCGTGAAGAACGGGTGGCAGTTGGAGCAGATTTCGACGTTCAGCTTGTCCCTGGTCGACCGGGTGTGGATCACGTTGCCGCACAGACAGGTGATCTCGCAGTCGACGTACTTGGGGTGGATCTTTTCTTTCATTTTCCTCACGCCTTTGGCCCGAATGCTCTCTGTCAGGTCGAGGGGCAAAAAGAAATAAGGAAAGGGCCGTCTGGCAAGGAATTTCTGCGCAGGCCGACCCTTCCGGTCAGGTATTCATGGCGGCCAGGAACTGCTGGTTGTCCTTGGTCTTGGTGAGCTTGTCGATCAGGAACTCCATGGCTTCGATGGGGTTGTAGTCGCTCAGGTACTTCCGCAGGACCCAGATCTTGGCCAGATCCTTGGGGTCCACCAGCAGGTCCTCCTTGCGGGTCCCCGACTTGAAGATGTCCATGGCCGGGTAGACCCGCCGGTCGGCGATCTTCCGGTCCAGCACCATCTCCATGTTGCCCGTGCCCTTGAACTCCTCGAAGATGACCTCGTCCATCCGGCTGCCTGTCTCGATCAGGGCCGTCGCGATGATGGTCAGCGAGCCGCCATCCTCGATGTTCCGGGCGGCGCCGAAGAACCGCTTGGGCTTCTGCAGGGCGTTGCTGTCCACGCCGCCGGAGAGGATCTTGCCCGAGTGGGGCACGACCGTGTTGTGGGCCCGGGCCAGGCGGGTGATCGAATCCAGCAGGATCACCACGTCCTTGCCGTTCTCCACCAGACGGCGGGACTTGGCCAGCACCATGTTGGCCACCTGGACGTGGCGCTCGGCGGGCTCGTCGAAGGTCGAGCTGACGACCTCCCCCTTGACCGACCGGGCCATGTCCGTGACCTCCTCGGGGCGCTCGTCGATCAGCAGGACGATCAGGTGCACCTCGGGATGGTTGGCGGTGATGGCGTTGGCGATCTTCTGCAGGATGATGGTCTTGCCGGCCCGCGGCGGGGACACGATCAGGCCGCGCTGCCCCTTGCCGATGGGCGACAGGAGGTTGATCAGCCGGGTGGTCATGTCCTTGGGGTTGTGCTCGAGATTCAGCATCTCTTCGGGATACAGGGGGGTCAGGTTGTCGAACAGGGTGACCTTCTTGGCCTTGTCCGGATCCTGGTAGTTGACCGACTCGACCTTGAGCAGGGCGAAGTAGCGCTCGTTGTCCTTGGGCGGCCGCACCTGGCCGCTGATGGTGTCGCCGGTCTTCAGATCGAATTTCTTGATCTGGGAGGGGGACAGGTAGATGTCGTCCGGCCCGGGCAGGTAGTTGTACTTGGCCGAACGCAGGAAGCCGTAGCCCTCGGCCAGCACCTGCAACACGCCCTCGGCGTAGATCAGGCCGTTCTTCTCCGTCTGGCCCTCGAGGATCTTGAAGATGAGCTCCGACTTGCGCAGCGTGCTCAAGGCCTCGATGTTCATACCCCGGGCGACTTCCACGAGCTCGTGGATGTTCATCTCCTGCAGATCTTTGATGTCCATGATTCTCCTCGGACAGGCTGTCCGATGGGTTTCGGGGAACGGGCCCCGGCCGCAGCGCAGGCGGGCCGGTGCCAGGAAGGGATTCCACGGCGGAATGGGTTGAATGTTCCCCTGAGTTAATACGAGCGCGGGCTCAATGGCCCTGGCTGGATACCTTATCCTAGCACGAACTGCGCCAGAATGAGAACCCCCGGATTGAATTCCTCACCGGAAACGTCCATGGAGCGAAGCGGGTCCGGTCCGCGGATCCGGACCCGAGCGAGACGATCATGACCGGCGCCCGGGGCGCCACACCGGGCAGGCCTTACTGGCTTCCCCCGGAAAGTTCCTCATAGGTCTTGTTGTTGAGCTCGGCTGCGGCGAAATCGCCGAGGTCGATCTGGGCCATGCTCAGGTAGAGGAAGCCCTCGGCCACCTGCGGGAAGTTGTTGGTCATGGCCACGCCGAGTTCCACCGAACGGTCCAGCAACGCCTTGCCCTTGGCTTCCAGTTCGGCCTTCTCGACCGGGTCGGTGGCGTCGGCGGCCTGCTGCCTCACATGCCTAGCGTAGTTGTAGTAGGTCCGCAAGCGCTGGAGCATGGTTTCCTGGGTGGGAATCATCTCCAGGTTGGCGGCCCGGTCCAGGACCGCGATGGCATCATCGTAACGCCCGATGTTCGCCATGGCGTACCAGGTTCCCGCCCGCACGAGCATCTCCTTGTTGTCCTCGTCGTTGCCGGCGTCGGTGTCGGCCAGGTTCAGGTCCACGACCTTGACGTAGAAGTCCGCGGCCTTGGCGTAATCGCCGTCGTTGACCGCGAGCTGGACGATGTCCAGCAGCAGGCTCGTGTCGTCGCCGTGCTCGCGCAGGAGCTTTTCGTAGATGGCCCCGGCCTCCTCGTTGCGGCCGAGGGCCGTCAGCACGTTGGCCTTGTTGGCCTGGAGTTCATAGGCCTCGGGCCTGGCTTCGAGCACGGTGTCCAGCAGGTCGAGGGCTTCCCCCATGAGTTCTTCCCGCTGTTCCTGATAGGCGTCCATGTTGGCCATCTGCATCTTCATGCGGGCGATGTTCCTGATGGGGGCCAGGGAGTCGGGAAGCGCCGCATAGGCCAGGCGCAGGTGGCCCTCCGCCTGCTCGAAGTACTCGTCGTTCCAGTCCAGGCCGGCCTGGCGGTACCGGTTGTTGTAATTGTACTTGAGGGAGTCGTTGACTTCCTCCTCCCACTTGGCGCGGTCCAGATCCAGGGTCTTCTGGTAGGCCTCGTAGGCCAGCTCGTAGTTCTTCTTGGCCTCGGGATAGTCGTCGCGCTCGACGGCCTCCTCGGCGAGATGGCTGTACGCCTCGGCAAGGTAGTAATAGGCGTCCGGTTCGTTGTCGGCGAACTGGAAACCCTCGTGGATCACCTGCACCGCCTTGTCGTACTTCTGCTCGTCGATGTACAGGATGGCGCTGGTGGTGTGGGCCGAGCGGCATCCGGCCAGCGCGGCGAGAGCCAGGAGGCCGCCCAGCAGGATGATACGCACTTTCATCATGAAGAATCCCCCTCGGGACGTGCGGCATCAGAGCGCATTTGCGGGATGATACCAGATCGGGGTGGGGAGCGTTTGTCGGGATGCACAGGGAAGCCGCCGCGCATCATGGGTTTTCGAGCCGGATGAGACCGTCTCTTCGCTTAATAGATAAGAAATCGGGGCCTTGGCTGTCAACCGGATTATTCCCCGCCCCGTCCTCCCGCCTCGTCCAGCCCGTCGCCCCTGGGTCCGTTGCGGTGAAACCGCCCCGATCGGCCCGGTCCGCGCTCGAACGGCATCAGTTCGAGATATTCCATGCGCTGGTCGGGACGCAGGACGTCCAGCTCCTGCAGGACGGTCTCGGTGACGAGGGAGTCGAGGACGGCCTGCCGGCGCCCCATGGCGTGGATGGCCCGGCGGACTTCCGCCGGATCCGCGTCCTCGGCCAGCATCCGACCCCTCAGTTCCATCCTGAACTCCTCCAGCGCGGCCAGGCTCTCCTGGATACGGCGGCCGTGCTCCTCCTGGATGGCGCGCAGCGCGTCCTGCTGTTCCGGGTCCAGGTTCAACCGCCTGGTCAGATGCTGCAGCCGGCGTCCCGCCATCTCGCGCCAGCGGTCCTGGCTCCTGGGCGTGAAGCGTCCCTCGCCCACCTCGCCGGGGGACGGTCCACCGGGGGGACCGCCGGGGGCCCCCCCGGTGGACTCCGCGTTCCAGATGCGGTATCCCAGCCCCAGGTTCAGGCCCAGGGAGACCAGGAGGACCAGCAGCCATCCCTTGTTCATGGCGCGCTCCCGTCGGAGTCCAGGCCGGCGAGCATCCACTGCTCGGCCAGGCCCGGGTTGGAGGTGTCATCCAGCCAGGTCGACGACAGCCACCCGGCGGAATCGGAGGAGGCGAGCACCGTCGGACCCGTTCCGTCCGGTCCCGTGCCGCCCGGCAGGACCAGGGCGACGAACACGCCTGCGGCCACGGCGACCGCGGCCCATCCCCTCCGGGTCCAGGGGCCTCGCCCGAAGAACCAGGGGACCCGTGCGGGATCCACGGCGACCGTCCGGGACCGGACCCCGCTCCAGAGACCGGGACCGGCGGAAACCGGCGCCGCGGCGGCGACGTCGAGCATGGCCCAGACCTGGTCGAAGGAGGCCAGTTCCGCGCGGCAGGCGGCGCACTCCGCCAGGTGGGTATCCACGAGGGCGCGGGTCGGCTGATCCAGTTCGCCGCCGAGATAGGCGGCCAGGTGTCCGGTGACGTGTTTCATGGCATTCGGTCCCCTCGGCTGAGTTCATCCCGCAGGGCGGCCAGCGCCCTCTGGATGAGGGATTCGACTCCGGGCAGGGTCGTCCCCATGGTCGTGGCGATGTCCTTGTACTTCATGCCCTGGAACCGGTGAAGGACCAGCGCCTCGCGCTGCCGGTCCGGCAGCCTGGCCAGCGCCCCCCGGATCAGATCGGAGGTCTGGCCGGCCTGGAGCACGGCTTCCGGGCCGGCCCCCTGGTCCGCGACGTCGTGGTCCGTCGGGTCGAAGGGGATCCAGCCGATGATCCGGCGCCGTCGCAGCCGGCTGCGCGCCAGGTTGCCGGCGATGCGCAGCATCCAGCTTCTGAACATGCCCTCGGGACGATAATTGCCGGCGTTGCGATAGATCCGGACGAAGGTTTCCTGGGCCAGATCCTCGGCATCCTCCGCCGATCCGAGCATGGCCGACAGGAAGGCCAGCACGTCGTGTTCCCAGCGCTGGACGAGGAGGCGGAAAGCCGCCTCCTCTCCACGCGCCGTCCGGATCATCAAGGCATCGTCGTCCAGTTTCGGGTCCAAGAGCTTCTTCCCTGGTCATGGTCGCTTCGTCCCGTCCGGAACCTGTCAGTCCACGTCCTGTCCCTGCTGGAGGCCCAGGCCTCGGCCGCCGGAGCGCCGTCCCGGTCCGTCGCCGTCGCACCGGGCGCCGGGACCCTGACCATCGCAACGATCGTGGCCGGGACCGGATCCGCCGCGGCCGCCGCGACCCCGCGGACCGCCCTCGCCCATCAGCAGCATCAGGTCGCGCTGCTCCGGGGTCAGGACCTTGCGCACGGCCAGCTGGTGCTTGATCCGGTTGCCCTGCAGCGTGGTGCGGATCTCGCCCATCCTGTTCGTGAGATCCAGGACCGTCTTCTCGCTGGGGTCGTCCTTGAGCATCTCACCGTGGAGTTCGTTGCGCAACCGCATCATCTGCTTGCGCAGTTCCAGGTTCTCCTTGCGGCCTTCCTCGCGGATCTTGTCGATGGCCGTCTGCTGCTCCCCGGTCAGGTCCAGGCGCTCGGCCATGAACGCCCCGCCGAAGCCCCCGCCATGGCCGGGACCGAACCCCTCCTGGCCGCAGCGCGCGCCCTGGGCTCCCCTGGCTCCCTTGCCTGGGCCCTGGGCCATGGCGGCCGTCGCGGCGATCAGAAGGATCATGACGGCGGCGGCGGCCAGCCATCCGGGTTTCCTGTTGGTCATCTTCATCTCGGGGTCCTCCTCGTATTGCATCAGGTCTTGGGGTCGGGGTCCTTGCGCATTTCCCACGTGACATCATACCCAACGCAACGCCGCGGCCATTCCAGCGGTGATATTTGCGAAATTTTTTAATTATTCGGATTCGGCAGGGAATCGTCGGTTTCCCGGTTGATCAGTTCCAGGTTCCTGGTCAGGTCGGGATGGCCGGGATGCCGCCGCAGGCCCTCCGCGAACACCTCCGCCGCCTCGTGTCCCCGCCCCAGCCGGGCCAGGATGACGCCCTTGTCCAGGAAGCCGCGCGGGTCGTCCGGATGGGCCTCGACCAGGGCCTCGGCACGCGCCAGGGCGCCTTCCGGATCGCCTGAACCCGCCAGCAGGACCGCCAGGTTGTGCAGGGCGTCGGCGTCCCGGGGATGATCGGCGAGGACCCGCTGGAGCAGGGGCAGGGCCTCGGCCGGCCGCCCCTCCGCCAGGAGGCGGGCGATGCGGGCCCGGGCCAGGCCGGTGTTGTCCGGGAAGGCCTCCATCCCTCTGGAAAGGGCCTCCTCGGCGCCCTCGGCGTCACCCTGCTCCCCGCGGACCGCCGCCAGCCCCAGCCAGATCGCCGGAGTCGACCCTCCGGATTCCAGGGCGTTTTCGTAGAGCGTCTCGCTGCGGGCCAGGTTCGTGATCGAGCCGTCGGCCGCCCCGATCTGCGCCCAGCGACGAGCCTCGTTGGCCTTGCCCAGGGCCTTCCAGAGCGCCGAGACGTCCCCCAGCCCCCAGGGGAGCACCGCCAGGACCGCAACCGGCGCAACCAGGTGCCGCCGCCTGAAGCCGACCAGGACCTGGGCGACCAGCCATCCTCCCAGCAGGACCAGGACCGGAACCAGGACGAGACGGTAGCGCGAGACCACGAAGAACAGGCTCTGGCCCGCGATCAGGGCGCCGGCCAGGATGGTCCAGGACCAGGGTCCCGGGATGCGGCCGAGACCCATCACCAGGACCGCCCCCAGACCCAGGGCGGCCAGGACCCCGTAGGAAACCGGCAGCCAGCGCAGGAGGGGGACCTCGCGGGGCCAGGCGTCCAGGGGAGTGAGCTGGGCGATCTCCCATCCCTGGATGTGCAGCCAGACCTTCTTGAGCCAGAGGGCCAGGGTGCGGCCCGGGCGCTCCGCCATGGTCCGCCGGGCCTCGGCCGCCCAGATGCTGTCGGCCTGGGCCGCGGAGAGGGGTCCGGTGTCCAGGCGTTCGGCCAGGTAGGTCCTGCCGGCGGGATCGCGCCGCCAGTCCCCGGGTATGACCGCCACGTAGAATCCGTTGGCCTCGGGTCCGTTGCCGATGTAGAGGTTCACCCCCCCGTTGACCGTCGGCGGCATGAGCCGGCCCACGGTCCTGGAGTTGAGGACCACGGCGGGAGCCAGGACCGCTGCGGCCACCCCGATCACCAGGGCCGCCGCCCCCAGGCGGCGCCGGGGTTCACCCCCGGCCCTCCAGGCCAGGCAGGCGGCCACCG
Organism: bacterium; assembly: GCA_018829565.1. Lineage (GTDB taxonomy): Bacteria > Krumholzibacteriota > Krumholzibacteriia > LZORAL124-64-63 > LZORAL124-64-63 > JAHJTW01. The sequence continues at coordinate 8,556 of JAHJTW010000020.1, forward strand.
GCACGAGGATGATGAACGATCCCCGCAGCAGCGCCCCCGCCCCCAGGGCCAGGCCCGCCGCCAGGGGACGGCTTCCTCCCCCGGCCGGCCGCGACGGCAGGGCCCACAGCAGGACCGCCATGCAGAACGCCAGCAGGGATTCCACCATGACCGACGCGGCGAAGACCGCAGCGGGGCGGTAGAGCAGGAACAGGACCGGCGGCAGGAGCATGACTCCGATCCGGCGCGCGGGTCCGGGGACCCGGGGCGACAGGTCCCGCCTGGCCGTCAGCCCGATCAGACCTGCGGTGGCCAGCCAGATGAGCCCCTGCAGCCGGCGCACGGGGGCCAGGTCGCCGGGAGCGAAGACCTGCGACTCGGGCACCGGCGGACTGCCGACAAGCTTCAGGATGAGGGGATAAAGGGGGGACATGAAGAAGGGCTCGCCGCCGCCGTCGACCGGGCCGGCGGCCCGGTCCAGGTAGTAGATCTCGTCGAGGAGGGGGGCCCGGCCGAAGACCGACTCCCCGGCCCGCTGCTGGAAGACGCCCCAGAAGACCAGTCCGGCCAGCAGCAGCAGAAGCAGGGGCAGGACCGGGGGGAGGGCCCCGTCCCGACCGCCCCCGCTGCCGGCGGTGCGGTTCACACGCTGAACCTGATCTCGATGATGTCCCCGTCCCGGACCTCGTAGGCCTTGCCCTCCAGCCGGACCTTGTTGGCGGCCTTGGCCGCCTGCATGCTGCCGGCGGCGACCAGGTCGTCGTAGGCTGTGACCTCGGCCCGGATGAAGCCGCGCTGCAGGTCGGAGTGGATGGCGCCGGCGGCTTCGGGCGCCAGGGCCCCCCTGCGCACCGTCCAGGCCCGGCATTCGTCGGGTCCGACGGTGAAGAAGCTCTGCAGGTCCAGGGCTCCGTAGGCGGCATGGATCATCCGCCCGAGGGCCGGCTCGGCGATGCCCAGGTCGGCCAGGAACTCGGCGGCCTCCCCGGGATCGAGCTGGGCCAGTTCCTCCTCCACGCTGGCGCAAAGGGCGACGACCTCGGCGCCGGCCTTGCGGGCGGCCTCGGCGACGTCGGCCGGCGGCTCGTCACCCTCGCCGTGGTTGAGCACCACGATCAGGGGCTTGAGGGTCAGGAAGGAGAAGCCGGACATGAGCTTCAGCTCGTCGGTGTTGAATTCCAGGTCGCGCAGGGGCCGGTCGTTCTCCAGCTGCTCCCGGAGGCGCTCGAAACAGGGCGGCTCGAGGGGATTGGCCACCTTGCCCATGCGGGCCTTGTCCTTGGCCATCCGCTCCAGCCGGTTCTCCACGACCTGCAGGTCGGCCAGGGCCATTTCCAGGGCCAGGGATTCCAGCTCGGCCATGGGCTCGGGCTCCCCGTAGCCGCCTCCGAAGCACCGGATGACCTGGGCCAGGGCGTCGACCTTGCGGCCGTGCTCCAGGAACCTGGTTCCCTCGCGACTCCCGTCCGGTCCGGCCCCGCCCTGGAAGCCGGGAATGTCCACCCATTCGACGGCCGCATGCACCGTCCGCTTCGGCTTGAACATGCCGGTCAGGAAATCCAGGCGGGCGTCGGGGACCTGCCCGACCGCCCGGTGCGGTTCCACTCCGCCCTGCCCGGTGGGCAGGCCCGCCCCCGTGATCGCGTTGAACAGGGTGGTCTTGCCCGTGAACTTCATGCCGATGATGCCGATCTGCACGTCGTGCCTCCTGTCGAATCAAAGGGGCGCGTGGGTGCGCCGCGCGACGATCCCCGCGGCCGGACGGCCGTCGGGGTCGAAACTCTCCTCGTGGGCCAGCGCCTCGAACCCGGGCCTGGGAAAGGCCCGCAACAGTTCGTACGGGGCCAGCCGGTGCCGCGGATGGGGATGGCCCCCGTAGCCCGGGGCGTCCCGGAAGGTCCGGACCAGGGCCGTCCCGCCCCGGACCAGCAGGCGGGGAATGATGGCCAAAAGATCGCGCTCCAGGTAGCGAAAATCGAGGACGGCCGCGAAAGGACCGGCGGGGACGGCCTCCGGGCGGCGCAGGTCGGCCTCCCTGAAGTCGCACCGGACGGCGCAGGCCTCGGCCAGTCTGGCGCCCAGGGCCAGGGCCTCGGGATCCCGGTCGATGCCCACCACCCGGTATCCCCTGAGGGCCAGCCAGACCGCCGACCTGCCGCTGCCGCAGCCCAGATCGAGGACCGGGCCGGCGGCCGGCGGCGGCAGCAGGTTCTGGTGGGTCAGCAGCCAGGGGTCCGGACGCCACAACATATCTCGGCCGGAACCGGTGGCCAGCGGTCCGGGCGCAACCCCACCGGCGGCGGGATCCGGGAAGGCCAGGCCCAGGACGTCCTCCCTGCCCCGGGCCGCCAGAGCCGCGGCGCATTCCCCTGGATGCTGGCCCGGCAGCGCCAGGACCAGCAGGGGCTCGTGCCGGGGAGGCAGGAAGATCGAGGGAACCGCCGTTTCCAGCAGGGCAGGCACCGCATCCCGGTCCGGATTATCCGGTAAGGGAAGGTTCACCGCTCCGGGGGGATGGCCCCGCCGGAAGGCCGCCGCCGGCCGCAGGTCCAGGACGTTGCCCGCCCCGAAACCCGGATGGGCGGTCATGGTCTCCCAGAGGTCGTCCTTGTCCGCAGCCATGAGCCTTCTCCCAAGAATGGTTGCCATCGGGCCGGGGGTTGGTCTACCTTCTGCGGGAACCGTTGCCCCGGATGATCTTCTTTATCCCGACCGTTCGGTGCCGAAACCTACCCCAAGATAACACCCCGGCGCCCCGAAACGGAATCCAGGAGTCGAACATGCCGTCGGTCCAGAAATTCGTCGTCACGCCCAACCTCTCCGGCTCCCTCACGCCGCTGATGGACATCGCGCGCAACCTGTGGTGGAGCTGGAACGTCGAAGCCATCAACCTCCTGCGCCGCGTGGATCCGGACCTGTGGGACAAGTTCGAGGGCAACCCCATGGCCGTCCTGGGCTCGCTCCCGGCGGAGCGGGTCGCCGAACTCGAGAAGGACAAGGCCTTCCTCGCCCACCTCGAGCGGGTCAAGGGAGACCTCGACCGCTACCTGACCATGCCGTCCTGGTTCGAGGGCGAGCACCCCGGGGTCCAGCCCGGCCTGGTCGGCTACTTCTCCCTGGAATTTGGCATCCACGAATCCCTGCCCCTGTACTCGGGCGGACTGGGCATCCTGGCCGGGGACCATCTCAAGAGCGCCACCGACCTGGGCCTGCCCCTGGTGGGCATGGGTCTGGCCTACCAGTACGGCTACTTCCGCCAGTACCTGAACCACGACGGCTGGCAGATGGAAGACTACGCCGTCAACGACTTCTACAACATGTCCATGACCCTGGCCCAGGACGAGCAGGGCAAGCCCGTGACCATCGAGGTGCACTACCCCGGCCGCGTCGTGACCGCCCAGGTCTGGCGGATCCAGGTCGGCCGCATCCCCCTGTTCATGCTGGACACCAACCTGCCCGTCAACCGGCCCGAGGACCGCGAGCTGACCAGCAAGCTGTACAGCGGCGACCACGACATGCGCATCCGGCAGGAGATCCTGCTGGGCATCGGCGGGCTGCGGGCCCTGATCAAGCTGGGCTACGAGCCCACGGTGTGCCACCTGAACGAGGGCCACAGCGCATTCCTGGGGCTCGAGCGCATCAACCTGCTGATGAAGAACCGTGGACTCGATTTCGACACCGCCTTCGAGGTGGTTCGCGCGAGCAACGTGTTCACGACCCACACCCCCGTCCCCGCCGGCAACGACCACTTCCATCCCGACCTGGTGCGCATCTATCTGAAGGGCAAGGCCGAGGAACTGGGGATCGGCATGGACCGCCTGCTGGCCCTGGGCCGGCAGAACCCCGAGGACAAGTCCGAGACCTTCTGCATGACCGTGCTGGCCCTGCGCCTGAGCCGTTTCTGCAACGGGGTGAGCGAGCTGCACGGCAGCGTCTCGCGCCGCATGTGGAGCCAGGTGTGGAACAAGGTGCCCGTGCACGAGATCCCCATCTCGCACGTGACCAACGGCATCCACACCCGCAGCTGGCTGTGCAACGAGATGGCGCGCCTGTACGACCGCTACCTCGGCCCCCGCTGGTACGAGGAGCCCACGAACAAGTCCCTGTGGGACCGCGTGGAGCTCATCCCCGACGCCGAACTCTGGCGCTCCCACGAGCGGATGCGCGAACGGCTGGTCGGGTTCGTCCGGCGCCGGCTGCGCAAGCAGCTGCTCAAGCGAGGGGTCAAGGGCGCCTGGATCAGCCAGGCCAGCGAGGTGCTCGACCCCGAAGCCTTGACCATCGGCTTCGCGCGGCGTTTCGCCACCTACAAGCGGGCCGCGCTGATCCTGCGCGACCCCAAGCGGTTGAGCGCCATCCTCAACGACCCGGATCGCCCCGTGCAGCTGATCTTCGCCGGCAAGGCCCATCCCAACGACCATCCCGGCAAGGAACTGATCCGGCAGCTGATCCACCTGGCCCAGACGCCCGAGTTCCGCAAGAACATCGTGTTTATCGAGGACTACAACATCGAGGTCGCGCGCTTCCTGACCCAGGGGGTGGACGTGTGGCTGAACACGCCGCGCCGGCCCCTGGAGGCCAGCGGCACCAGCGGCATGAAGGTTCCTCCCAACGGCGGCGTGAACCTGTCGGTCCTGGACGGCTGGTGGTGCGAGGGCTACCGCACCGACAACGGCTGGGCCATCGGGGCGGGCGAGGATTACGACGATCAGGACTACCAGGATGCCGTGGAAAGCACCGCCCTGTACGACCTGCTCGAGAACGAGATCCTGCCGGCCTTCTACGAACGCGGCAGCGACGCGGTGCCCCGCGAGTGGACGCGGGTGATGAAGAACTCCATGCGAACCGTCAGCGCCCAGTTCAACACCAACCGCATGGTCGAGGACTACACCGAGCGCTTCTACATCCCCTGCCTCGAGAACGCCCGGCGGCTGGGCGCGGACGAATTCCAGAAGGCCCGCAACCTCGCCGCCTGGCGCAGCCGCATCCGCGCCAACTGGTTGAAGGTGCGCATCGAGTGCGTCAACGCCGCCCCGGACATGGTGCAGCCCATGGGAACGAGCATGCCGGTCCAGGCCACCCTCTTCCTGGGGGAGGTCCCGGCCGAGGAGGTGCTGGTGGAGGTCTTCCACGGCCTGGTCGACCCCTCCGGGACCATCGTCGAGGGGGAGACGGCGACCATGTTCCCGACCGGTGATCCCTACGACGGGTTCCTGGACTTCACCGGGAACATCGCCTGCCGGCGGGCGGGCCTGCGCGGTTTCACCGTGCGGGTGACGCCGCGGATCGAGGGCTACCCCCTGGACCGGTTCGAGACCGGCCTGGTGACCTGGTGGGACGATTCGGGGGGGAAGATCTGCCCGGTGAAGCCGCAGCGGAAGGACTCCACCGTCAAGAACGGCTGAGGAACGAACGGAAGGCGGGGAGCCCGGTCACGGCCGGGCTCCTGGTCTATGGGCTGCAGAGGCTGGGTACCCACCCAGCGGACCGGGTCGGCGAACTGACTCCGAGACTCTGGAAAGAAAAGTTCGGGGAAAACCCATCCCAGCCTCCCTGCCCTGTCCCAGGACACGTCAATACGCTCCTGGTGACCGCTTACACATGTCCCCAAATTTGAAGAAACATGAACCAGCTGGGTTCGTACGAACCCAGCTGGTGAATAATCGCTCAAAATATAGGGCGCGGTTGTTACAAACCTGCTGTTTGGGAAAGTCAATGGGCGAAGGAATTCGCTTAAGAGGATTCAACCTTCCGGAAGTGGACCCAGCCTCCGGGGGTTCGTCAGGTTTCACGAGTACCGCCTGCTTCGCCTCCACCTGCCCGCCGACCTCGAGCCGGAAGAAGAATGTCCCACTGGCCGCCTCCTGCCGGCGGAAGTCGTTCCTGCCGTCCCACTGGGCCCCTCGTGGCGCCCCTGGGGGACGACCTTGCCGCCGAGGAGGGACCAGCCGGACCTGAAGGTCGAGCACGTGCAAGTTCACGGCAATCTGAGCCGGCAGCTCGAAGGCCACCGTGGTCGTGGGATTGAAGGGGTTGGGGACGGGGTCGTGAACACCCCTCAGCAGCCCCATTACATACTCGGCACCCTCAATCCCAAGGAATCATAATTCATTACGCGGAAGGCGAAAAATCGACCTGGCGAGGAATGCACTTTAACGAGGTGGATCACAAACCGCCTTGGCCGGGGCAATTGTTCTTCCCAGCGCCGCGCTGCTCAGCGAGGCCGCGATGAACACCCCCGCCGCCACGATGAAGACCTCCCGGTAGCCCGCCCAGGTCGTCAGGGCGAAGCCCAGGACCGGACCCAGCAATCCGCGGATCCCCACCATCGCCACGTGGATGCCCTGGTAGTATCCGCCCTGTCCCGGCGGGGCGAAGCTGATGGACCCCACGTTCCAGGTCACGTTGATCCCCGCCATGCCCAGGGAATAGAAGCCGAAGGCCAGATAGGCCACCAGGGCCGGCCGGTCCGGCATCAGCGCCGCGCCCACGGCCAGGGCGGCCGGGTACAGGGTGATGATCCCGAAGCTCATGGTGCACAGGCGGACCGGGTGGATCCGGTCCATCAGCCTGCCCATCAGCGGACCCAGCGAGGCCACTCCGACCGACGCGATGAGCACGCGGGCCGAGCTGATCTCCTTGTAGCTGAGATTCAGCTCCTGGGTGAAGAACAGGGGCAGGACCGGGATCAGCATCATGTAGGCGATCCCGTAGATCATGAAGTTGGACTCGAACCAGAAGAAGGCCCGGTCCGCGCGGAAGGTCGCCACCGCTTCGCGATAAGGGGTGACCAGGGCCCGTCCGAGGCGTCGGAACCGGGGCCGGCCCAGGGGCAGGCGGGGGACGACGAAGATGCCGGCGGGATCGTGGGCCGTATCCCCCTCGGGCCGGGGCAGGCGGGCGAGGATCAGCAGGTAGAGGAAACCCACCGCCCCGATGGCCGGGAACACCAGGCGGTACAGACCGGGGTCCAGGTCCAGCAGGTACCCCACCAGGAGGCTGGTGGCCGCAGCGGTGAAGTGCTGCACCATCGCGCCCAGGCCGAAGACCCGGCCTCGCCGTTCGGGGGAGATGTTGGCCTGGAGGATGCCGTTCTGGGCCGGATAGACCAGGGCGGCGAAGAAGTACGCCAGACCGATCAGGACCAGGAACTGGCCCGCCGTGGCGGTGAATACCGCCAGCAGAAGACTCAGGCGTCCGCCGACGCCTCCCAAGACCAGCCACCGCCTGCGGCCGCCGCGATCCATGAGCTGGCCCCAGAAGACCGCCAGCAGCATGAAGGTGGTCTCCATGACCACCGACAGGGTGACGAGCCAGCCGGGAGCCCCCAGGGACTTGGCCAGGACGAAGGGGAACAGGAGGTAGCCGGACCACCAGACCCCCTGGGCGATCATGCCCAGGAGGTAGCGGCGTACGGTGAGGCTTTCCAGGTGATCGGGACCGGGTCGCGGCGGGCCGGCGGGGCGGGGTTCCTCGTTCAGGATCGTGCCGCCTTATTCCTCGGTGGCGGAGAAGTCGATCTCCATCTTCTCGTGCCGTTCCTGGGCGGCCAGGCTCAGCGTGGCGATGGGTCGGGCCTGCAGGCGGCGGATGCCGATGGGATCCCCGGTGTCCGCGCAGAAACCGTAGGTCTTGTCCTTGATGCGCTGCAGGGCTTCGTCGATCTTCTTCAGCAGCTTGCGCTCGCGGTCGCGGGTGCGCAGCTCGATCGCCTGGTCCAGGTCGTTCGAGGCGCGGTCGACGAAATCGGAGTCCGTGGACAGGTTCTCCGTCAGGTGGGTCCGGGTGTCGTCGCTGTCCTCGAGCAGCTCGTGGCGCCAGTTCAACAGCAGCTGGCGAAAGTACTCCCGCATGGTGTCGTTCATGTACGGCTCGTCGGGACCGGGCTGGTAATCGGGGGGAAGGTTGACGGGCATGGGACCCTCCTGGTTGGGACGACGTCATCGGAAAGTGGCCGAATAGATACGGCAAGAGACCGCCGGGCGCAAGGCCGCTTTTCCGGCCGCTCCCGGCTCCACCCGAGTCCTCCCGGCCCTGATCGCACCATCTCCTTCAGGCAGTGGATGCCAGCGGCCGGCCCACCGCGGCGGCCACACCGGCCAACCTCTCCATCAGGCCCGTGAACCCGGGGAACGTCAGGCTCTGGGGCCCGTCGCTGACGGCCTGGGCGGGGTCCGGATGGACCTCCACGATGATGCCGTCCGCCCCCGCCGCCGCCGCGGCCAGGGCCATGGGTTCGACGAACTCGCGCACCCCCACCGCATGGCTCGGATCGATGATCACCGGCAGGTGGCTCTGCTGCTTGATCACCGGGATGGCCGACAGGTCCAGGGTGTTGCGGGTGGCGCGCTCGAAGGTGCGGATGCCCCGCTCGCAGAGCATCACCTGGTCGTTCCCGTTGGACATGATGTACTCGGCGGCCAGCAACATCTCCTCGATGGTGGACATCAGCCCCCGCTTCAGCAGCACCGGGGTGCGGACCTTGCCCACGGCCTCGAGCAGGGCGTAGTTCTGCATGTTGCGGGCCCCGATCTGCAGGATGTCCACGTAACGGCAGACCAGAGGCACCAGGTCGGGAGCGATGACCTCCGTGATGACGGGCAGGCCCGTCTCCTGCCTCGCGGCCGCCAGCAGGCGCAGTCCCTCCTCCTTCATCCCCTGGAAGCTGTAGGGCGAGGTGCGGGGCTTGAAGGCCCCCCCGCGCAGGACGTGGGCGCCGGCCGACCTGATGTGGCGCGCCGTGCCCAGCAGCTGGTCGTGGGATTCCACCGCGCAGGGGCCGGCCATGACCACGAAGCCCGGGCCGCCGATCTGCACCTTGCCCACCTTCACCACCGAGGATTCGGGCCGGAAATCCCGGCTGACGAGCTTGCTCTTGCCGGCCAGGGGGGTGATCCGGGCCACCCCCGCCAGGTCCCCCACGCCTTCGAGGTCCCTGGCCCCGGCGTCCATCACCCCGATCACCGTGCGCTGCGGACCGTGATGCGGTCGGGGAGTGAACCCCAGGGTCTCGACGGCGCTGATGACCCGGCCCAGGTCGGCCAGGGTGCTGTCGGGTTTCATCTCGATGATCATGGACGTTCACCTCGGGTCGCTGGGGACATGACGGCATTCACGGCACGGAGGAAGGCTCCGGCCCGGGACACGGCCTGGCCGTCCGGGGCTTCGGAAATGATGCGCAGCAGGGCGCTGCCGATGATCACCCCGTCGGCATGGCGGCAGACCTCCCGGGCGACGTCGGGGGAGTCGATGCCGAAACCCACGAACAGGGGCTGGGGACAGGCCGCGCGGACCCGGTGGAGATAGCCCGCGAGGTCTCCGCCCGAGCGCTTGCCGGTCACCCCGGTGGAGGAGACGAGGTACAGGAAGCCGACGCTCTCCCGGCCGAAGACCTCGAGCCGGTCCGCGTCCGTGGTCGGGGCCACCAGGTCGATCAGGGCCACCCCGCAGGCGGCGAGGGCGGC
>JAHJTW010000160.1 GCA_018829565.1 bacterium
CCGGCAAGACCACCCTGATGAGGATGATCACCGGCCAGGAACAGCCCGACAGCGGGATCCTGGAACTGGGCAAGACCGTCCAGCTGGCCTACGTGGACCAGAGCCGCGCCGACCTGGACGACGAGAAGTCGGTCTTCGAGAACATCAGCGGCGGCGCCGAGGAGCTGGACCTGGGCGGGGTCACGGTCAACAGCCGGGCCTACTGCTCGGGCTTCAACTTCAAGGGGTCGGAGCAGCAGCGGAAGGTCGGCACCCTCAGCGGCGGCGAGCGCAACCGGGTCCACCTGGCGCGGCTGCTCAAGAGCGGGGCGAACCTGATCCTGCTCGACGAGCCCACCAACGACCTTGACGTGGACACCCTGCGGGCCCTCGAGGACGCCCTGGTGGACTTCGGCGGCAGCCTGGTCGTGGTCAGCCACGACCGCTGGTTCCTCGACCGCATCGCCACCCACATCATGGCCTTCGAGGGCGACTCGAACGTGGTCTGGTACGAGGGCAACTACTCGGACTACGAGGAGGACCGGCGCAAGCGGCTCGGAGAGGACGCCGACCAGCCGCACCGGATCAAGTACCGCAAGCTTACCAGGGGCTGACCGGGGCGCCAGGCATCCTGGTCCCCTCATAGACCGACCCCCCGGAAACTCTACGGGCTTCGCCCTTCGGAACGTTTCCGGGGGGTCGGTCTATGAGGGGGCCCCCGCGTCCGGTGCCCCGGTCAGGCCCCTGGTCAGTCGAGGGGGAGGGTGTCGAGGACCGTCGGGTCGTCGAGCAGGCCGACCGGGTACAGGCCCGCGCGTTCGTCGAAATAGGGCGTGCGCTCGTAGAACCACATCCGGATGTTCCAGGGCTCCTTCGCCCACTCCGGGTCGGCGGTCTTCGCCGCCTCCAGCTCGGCGGCGAGTTCCGGCCGGTCGGCCAGCATCACGGGAATCATCGCCTCGATGACGTAGGACTCGACGTACTCCACGCGGTCGAACACGGCGTTGAAGAACCCCCAGCGCGCCAGGGAATCGGGGCCTTCGGGCTCGAGCAGGTGGGCGATCGCCCGCGCCGCCGGCTGGGCCAGGGAGACCACGGCCGATCCCGCCGGAAAGGTCAGGGTTTCGATTCCCGCGGCGACCTCGAACTCCACCGTGTTGCGCCCCTCGTAGGGACGCCGCCCCCAGGTCGCGTCCCCGAAGCGGTAGGTCCGGACCTCCAGGTCCACCGGGGCGGCCAGGCGCCGGAACCGCGCCCCGTGCCATCGGAGCCGCTCCAGGACGGCGGTCCATTCTGGAGGCACCAGGTAGGCCGCCGGCAACTTCACGGTCCGGTCCGGCTCGACGATGTCGAAGTATTCCACCTTCCAGATCTCGGGCTCGGCGCCGAAGCGGTTGTAGTCGCCCCCCGTCACCTCGCTGGTCGCCGTCTCGTAGGCCACCCCCAGGAAATCGATGGTCCTGCAGGAATCGGCCCGCTGGAAGGTCAGGGGGAACGGCCGGTCCCTGAACCCGGGGGAGGCAGTGGCCCGGTCGGCGTCCTCGACCGCGGACCTGAGCTCGCCTCCGTGGGCGTTCAGCCAGGCCATGGTGTGCCGCACCAGCAGTCCCGTGGTCTCCACCCGGTTGGCGTAGTCCTTGAGCATGTGGGTCTCGATCAGCAGCCCCGGACGGTTGCGCACCGCGGCGTAACCCTGGCTGAACCGGGGATCGGCGGCCCACGCCTGCAGGCCGCTGCGTGGATCGTGCCAGTTCCGGAAGGAGACGTAGCGGATCATGGGAAACCCGTCGGCCGCCATGTCCCGGTTCATGCGGTCCTCGTAGGTTTGGACCAGGGTGGTCAGGCCCGCATCGAGGTTCCCGTGCGTCTCCAGGCTGTAGGTGATCGCGTACTGGTAGTCGGCCCCATCGGTGCTGTGAACGTCGATGAAGAAGTCCGGCGACCACGCATTCCACAGTCCCAGCCAGGCCTGCATCTCCGGCGCGTCGGCCTTGAGGAAATCCCGGTTGAGATTGAGGTTCTGCGCGGTCGTCCGCCAGCCCATCTCCCGGGGCCCGTTCTGGTTGACGCGGTTGTAGGGACCGAACCGCTCGTGGCCGTCCACGTTGAAGATGGGGATGAACAGGAGGGTGACGTTGTCCAGCAGGGCGCGCGCCGGACCGTCGCCGGCGGCGATGTCCCGCAGCAGGAGCATGCCCGCATCCTTGCCGCAGCTTTCCCCCGCGTGAATGCAGGCCTGGACCAGGAGGATGACCTGATCACCACCGCGCCGGCAGGCGCCGGGGTCGGCCAAGCCGTCCCTGTCCGCGACGACCAGGGGCAGGGCCCGCCCCCGGGGGCTGAGGCCGAACTCCAGGTACGAAATCACGGGCGAGGCCTCCGCCAGGTCACGGCACCACGACACCGTCTCGGAGTAGGTCGGCGTTTCGTTGCCCCCGGACAGTTCGAAGGGGGTCTGCAGGGCCTGCGAGGCACCGCCCTGCACGGAAAGGGCCAGCAGGCCGAAGAGGATCCCGAGGTGAACGTGGCGCGCCATGGACCTTCCGATCGAAGGAGGACGAATCCGCTAGGGAATGCCGGCGAGGATAACCGCCATCGGCCCGGGAATCACTCGAAAACCCGCAACCCGGCTGAAAATCGGGGGGCTCCAGCCCCCCAAAAAATGCCGGGGCGGATCGCAGAAAAGGGTTGATCCGCTGAAAGCAACCATTAATCTAGGGGCTGTTCGGGTTGGGATTCCGTTTCCCTGGCGGGCTGCGGAAACCCAAGATCAGGTTGCCCGGATCAGGTCATAAAGATCAGGTTGACAGGATCTTTGGTTTCCGCAGATGATGGCATCCAGGCCCAGGTCGTGCTTCGGGCATGGCCTCGATCGACCCGGCGGAGGGTGCATCGAGTCACCCTGACGTCCGGTGAGAGGTAGATGCGCTCTGGCACCAGAATGATCATCCGTCCTCGTCCTGTCCGGCCGGTCCGGACAGGGGGTCGGTGATTTGTGTCGGGAGCCCGGCTCGCTTCGAGGCCGCTGAAGTTGCGGCGAAACACTAAGGAGAGTGCCACAGCCGTGGCGGTTCCGTGTCCCGTCGGTCCTTACCTTCCGGCGGACATGTCGACGTTCGGAGAGGTGCGATCGATTTCCCGGCGGTCTCGCTCGCCGGGGAAAATCCCATGGATGGATTTCAAGGAGGTCCAAGTTGATTAACAAGAAGATGGTTACCATGATGCTGGTCATGCTCGTGGCTTTCGCCGCCATGACCGCCAACGCCGGTGATGCGCCCTACACGGTGTATGGTCATCTCCACGTCTCCCTCGACGCCCTGAACAACGGTGACTCCACCGAGATGGTGCTGGCGAGCAACACGTCCCGCTTCGGCATCAAGGGCGCCCAGGAACTGAACGACAACTTCACCTTCATCTGGCAGTTCGAGAGCTTCATGAACCTGACGGTGAAGGACACCAACGGGCTGCTCGCCAACCGGAACACCTTCCTGGGCCTCAAGGGCGACTGGGGCTGGATGAAGGCCGGCATCCACGACACCCCCATGAAGCTGATCGGCCGCAAGGTCGACTTCTTCAAGGACGAGCTGGGCGACTTCCGCCAGGTCACCTTCGGCTGGGACCGCCGCATGGACAAGGTCATCATGTACGGGACGCCCGACTACAACGGCTTCGCCCTGATCGGCGCCTACCAGTTCAAGAACGACGTGACGATGGCCGACACCGGCGCCATGAGCGCCAACGCCACCTACACCAATGACAGCTTCTTCTTCGGGGCCGCCTACGAGCTGATCCAGAAGAACAACTTCGCCACCGCCGAGGTGCCCGGCTACTGGATGCCCCAGGACCAGTACCAGAACGTGTGGGTCCCCGCGGTGCCCGCCGACTTCGACGTCGAGGACGCCATCGGCATGCGCTTCGTCGGCAAGTACACCGCCGGCGACCTGGAGATCGCCGCCCTGTACCAGATGCTGCAGAACCGTAACGGCAAGATGTATTCCTACATGGAGAACAGCACCATGGTCAGCGGCGACCTGAACTCCCAGACCTGGGGCATCGGCGCCCGCTACACCATGAACGAGATGTTCGCCGTCAAGGGTCAGTTCTACGGCTTCGACCCCAACACCGACATGGATGACGACGACGCCAGCTTCTTCGCCATGGGCTTCGACCACACCTACAACAAGAGCACGACCTTCTATACGCAGTTCGTGCTGACCAACAACGGCGAGACCACCAGCTTCCCCGTGGGCGGCGAGGGTCACGGCACCCGGATGTTCCCCTACCCCGCGGACGCCGGCGAGGCGACCAACGATCCCTGGGGCATCAGCACCGGCATGATCAAGAAGTTCTAGTCCCTTCCTGAAGCGGACGAAAAAACCCCGGGCCCTAGGCCCGGGGTTTTTTTCATGTTTTCGAATGACAACGCCTTTCCACCTGGGCTACCATCCCGCCCGGGGAACATGTCCATTCCATCACAGGAAAGGGATAACATGAAGAGAATAGTCACGTTATCGATTGTGGTCCTGGTCTCGCTGGCCCTGGCCGCGCCCACCCTGGGGTTCGACGGCGACCGGCAGGGATTCATGCTCAATCTCGGCGCCGGGTTCGGGCAGGCCAAGCAGACGGCCACCGCCTCGGGCGTCGAGGTCTCCCTGGATGCGACCGGCTTCGGCGGGGACTTCAAGATCGGGGGCGGCGTCAATCCCCAGATGCTCATCTATTACACCAACCGGACGCTTTTCCATACCATGGAGGTCACCTACACGGACGCCTTCCTCGGTCCCACGACCCTCGAAGCGGACTATGTCAACGGCATGTCGGCGCTGGGAGTCAGCTACTTCCTCGAACCCGAAGCGCCCTCGTTCTTCTTCTCGGGAGGCATCGGGCTCGGCGTCATAATGGACAGCGAGGCCGATGAATCGGAATCCGGCGTCGGTTTCACCGCCGGCGTAGGCTACGAGTTCTCCTCCAACTGGATCATCGAGGGCACCTACATGAACGCCAAGGTCTTCGAAGAGATGGGCCTGGAGTTGAGCATCAGCAACCTGATGGTCACCATCAGCTGGCTGGCCTACTGACCCGGATCCTCCCGTTCCCCACGCGTGACGAGGGCGGCCGTCGGGCCGCCCTCCTTGCATCTCCTGGGTTCGGTTCGCTCAGCGCTTCCTGATCTTCACGTCCCCGCTGAAGGTGCTGATCCGGACACGCGCCTTGCCCCCGCCCAGGGTCAGGAACATTTCCTTGCCCGGACCGTACGCGCTGCTCCGCTCCACCTTGCCCCCGAAATCATCCTCGATGTCCCCGGTGAAGGTTTCGACCTCCAGGTCCGCGTCCAGGCTGCCCGGCACCGACAGGGTCAGGTCCCCGCCGTGCAGGTCGAAGGTGAAGGAACCGGAGGGATCGAGATCACCGGCGACGTCAACGTCCCCGGTCACCGACTGCAGATCGAGTTCGATGAACCGCTCCGCCGCCAGATCCAGGTCACCCGACACGGTGGAGGCGCCGAGCTTGAGGATGCGCCCCCGCACCAGGATCTCCCCGCTGATCGACTTGGCGGAAACCTCGGGACAGTCCACGTCCAGGTCCAGGTCGCCGCTGATGGTTTCCGCGGACACCTCCTTCAGGGTCCCGGACACGGTCACCTGGCCGCTGACCGATGCGGCGAACACCGCCCCGGTCACCTTCTCCACGCTGATGGTGCAGCTGACGCCGTCGATCTCCACCCGGCTTCCCCTGGGGACCTTGATGGTCAGGTCCGCGCCCTCGTCGATGTTCCGGACGTGCCGGGGGTAGACGACCTCGATCCTGGTGCCGGCCCCGGATTCGAACTCCAGATCCTCGACGTCGTCGCCCAGGACGCCGTCGAGTTGCACCTCCTCACGGTCCCAGCCTTCGACCGTGATGGACCCGGCGATGTTCTCGATCCGGACGTGGCCGTCGGGATCCGCCGGTCCCGACTTGTGGACCGGCCGCTCCTCGGCGAAAACTGCGCTGGTCACGACCATCAGGATCAAGGCCAGGCTTGTGCCCAATCCCGCCGCAGCCATCCCATGCTTTCTCATCATCGTCCTCCTCGGTGGTTCCGGCGGAGCCGGATGGTTTCGTCAGGGATCAAGATCCATCAGGACGGTCCGGGTGCGGGCCGCCGACTCCAGGAGCAACACCTCCGCCCGCGACCGGTGGAGCCGGCGGGCAAGATGGTGCAGGTTCGGGTTCGCGGGGTCCCGCTCCAGGGCGGTCAGAACCTCGGTCAGGGCCTGGTCCACGGCGGCGAGCCCCCCGGCGGGAGCCCGGCCGGCGCCGATCTCCAGGGGGCCATAGGATCGGGGACCCAACAGGCAGAGGACCGCCACCGCCGCGGCTGCGGCCAGATGCAGCCAGCGCTGGGCGCTCCTGCGCGCACGGGCGGGCCGGAGCCCCCCGTCCTCCAGGCGGTCGATGGCCGCAGCGATGTCCGGCCACAGGTCACGGCTAGGGGCCACCCCCCTCTGCCTCAGTTCCACCGCCGCCCGCAGCAACGGATCACGTTCGGTGTCGTTCATGATTCGACTCCCCTGTCCGCGTCCAGCATTTCCCGCAGGAGCCGCCGCACCCGGTGCAACTGGGCCTTCACGGTGCCGGTAGCCACCTCGAGCAGACCGGCGATCTCCCGGTGTGTGTAACCCTCCACGTCATGAAGGACGAAGACCGTCCGGGCCCCTTCAGGCAGCCTGGGCAGGCAGCGCTCGAGATCCACCGCCGTCAGCAGGGCCACGACGTTGCCGCCGCTCCTGCCCGCGGCCAGGGAGCCCTCCCCCGTCACCTCCCCGGCGTCGATGGCCAGATCCTCCCGCAGACGCCGCATCCGTTTCCCTGCCCGCAAGCTGTCCCGCCAGAGGTTCACCGCGAGGCGTGACAGCCATCCCGGCAGGCTTCCCTGCCCCCGGAACCCCCCCAGGGCGAACCAGCCGCGCACGAAGGTGTCCTGGGTCAGGACCTCGGCCTCGACGGGATCGCCCGTCAAGCTCAGGCACAGTCCGTGGATGCGACCGCAGTACCGGCGGTAGATCTCCTCGTAGGCCGCGCGG
Organism: bacterium; assembly: GCA_018829565.1. Lineage (GTDB taxonomy): Bacteria > Krumholzibacteriota > Krumholzibacteriia > LZORAL124-64-63 > LZORAL124-64-63 > JAHJTW01. The sequence goes on from JAHJTW010000160.1 coordinate 7,047, forward strand.
TCCCCGCCCGTGCTGCACTCGACGAGTTCCTGGTCCGAGGCCGCTCCAGGCATCGGCCGCCCGTCCCGGCGGAGTTGCTGGATCATCGTCCGCTCTCCAGTCACGATGGGATGAGTTCTTCGTCTTGACAGACGATCCCCGGGGCCCGAGGGTTTAAGGCAGACCCGAAAAAAATCCAGGAAAAGCCGGAGGGAATTCGCGGTCAATATTTGACAACGATATTCATTCTTATTAGATTGGGTCCAGTGCTTCGCGGAATTTCGCCCTCACCCGCAGCCGAAGGAAGTCAGGATGCGATCCAACCCCAGCCGCCGCAACACATTGCAGCGATCGGTGATTCTTGAGGAACTCTGTTCCACCAAACGCCACCCAACGGCAGCCGAACTCTTCGCCAAGGTGAGGACCCGCTTGCCGAGGATTTCCCTGGGTACCGTCTACCGGAACCTGGAAGTGCTGCACCAGGAGGGCCGAATCCGCAAACTGGATTTCTCCGGCGCCGAAGCCAGGTTCGATGCGGACATGGACCCGCATGATCACATCAGATGCACGCGATGCGGCTGCGTGAAGGACCTTCCCGCCACCAGTCCGCCGGTCGAGCTGCCCCGGGAATCCGCCGGATTCCTGATCGAGGGGCATCGGCTCGAATACTACGGTCTTTGCCCCGAATGCCGGAAGACGGCCGCCCGCGGTCCCGGCGAATCCGGAGGCCACTGACCCTCCAGTTCTTCTCCCAAACGAGCGCGTCGCCCACGGGCGACCGAAACCCTGTAGAGAAAAGGAGACGACCGCCAATGGAAAACATGGACTTCGACTTCATCCCCATGCCCCTGGTCGCCGGCGAGGCCCCGGACTTCACCGCCACGGCCGTCATGCCGGACAACACCTTCAAGGACGACTTCAAGCTGTCCGACTACCGCGGCAAGTACGTCGTCATGTTCTTCTACCCCCTGGACTTCACCTTCGTCTGCCCGAGCGAGATCATCGCCTTCGACAAGCAGCTGGAGGAGTTCAAGAGCCGTCACTGCGAGGTCATCGGCGTCTCGACCGACAGCCATTTCAGCCACTGGGCCTGGAAGAACACCCCGGTCGAGAACGGCGGCATCGGCAACGTCCAGTACCCCCTGGTGGCCGACTTCCAGAAGACCATCAGCCAGGACTACGGCCTCCTGCTCGAGGGCGGCATGGCGCTGCGCGGCACCTTCCTGATCGACAAGGACGGGGTCATCCAGCACAGCACGGTCAATGCTCTGGGTCTGGGCCGGAACATCGATGAGATGATTCGCCTGGTGGATGCGCTGCAGCACCTGGAGAAGCACGGTGAGGTGTGTCCGGCGAACTGGAAGAAGGGTGACGACGCCATGACTCCGACCGCCGAGGGCGTGGCCAAGTACCTGTCCGACCACAAATAATCTTTCGGTTCTTTCGGTATGACGGCGCCCCGGTACATCGGGCCTCAGGGCCGGGATGTCCGGGGCGTCCTCATTTCCGGTGGCAATCGGGTCAGCCTGAAAACATATGCCCGGCCGCTCCCCCCAGGGGCGCGGCCGGGCACTGCAGACGTCCCGAAGGTTATTCCTTGGTGATCTTGGCGTTCTCGATGATGGCCGAGTAGCGATACCCCGCACCGAAGTCCTTGTTCACCGCCAAAACCCCCTCCACCACCACCACGTCATCCACGTTCACGCTGCCGCTGCTGGTGACGGTCAGGTCGGCCGTCGGTCCTTCACCCGTCCCGTCCTGGATGTGGATCCAGTTCGTGCCCATGATGTTGGGGGTGAACTTCACGACGCGACCGCGCACCTTCACCGTCTTCCCGCCCAGGCCCGCACCGGCTGCATAGATTCCGGCGATGTCATGGCCCTCGGCCACCTTGGCCACGGGATCGACTCCCGCCTCGGCCACCTGGTTGTGGGAGCCGTCGTTGGCCATCTGCTCCATGGCGCCGCCCGGCATGCCGCCGTCGTGGGAATGGGGAACATCTTCGGGCCCACGGCCTTCAGGGTAGATCCCGCCCACGAACCAGATCTCGGGGAACGTGCGGTCGAGGGTCTTGCTGGGGAAATCCTTCATGAGCATGCCGGCCGGAACGGTCACCCGCTGGCCCACCGAAACCTGGGTCTCGGAGGCTGCGGCCCAGACCTGCTGCTTGCCGGTGTCCAGCTTCACGTAGGTGTAACCGCCGCTGTTCATGGTTTCCAGGATCTCGCCGCTGAAGCCGCCCTGGCCAGCGGGCATGGCCGCCGGAGCGCTGCCTGGGTGGTCGCCGGCCGGGGCACTGCCGGGATGCTCGGCGGATGCGGTCTGGCCGTTTCCGGTCGAGGACTGGTTGCCGCCGTCGCTGCAGGCCCCGAAGGCGCAAACCAGCAGGCCGATCAGCAGAAAGCTAAAAATCGCATTCTTGGACAAGGCGATTCTCCTTGGTTGGTCCCGGGTCGTCGGGTGATGCGGACGAGGAGCGGCCGGGCCGTCCCCCCGTCCGGGGCGTTTCACGGTTAACAATATATCCTGCGGGTCAGGGTTTGCCCAGAAGGCGGAACATTTCCTTCTTGTAGGTCTCCACCCCGGGCTGGTCGAAGGGATTCACTCCCAGCAGCCTGCCGCCGATTCCGACCGCCAGCTCGAACATGTAGATCAGGGCCCCGAGGGTGCGAGCATCCACCCGATCCAGTTCCAGACCCAGGCAGGGCACCCCGCCGGCCAGGTGGGCCGTCCGCGTGCCTTCGTAGGCCTTCCAGTTGATCTCGTCGAGGGAGCGGCCGGCGAGGTAGTCCAGACCGTCTGGATCGGGCCCCTCGCCCCCGCCGCCAGGAACGGCGAGACCGGTTCCCGTCTCCCGCACCGCCAGGAAGGTCTCCTGGAGGACCCGGCGGCCGTCCTGGATGTACTGGCCCAGGCTGTGCAGATCGGTGGTGAACACCGTCGAGGCCGGGAAGATGCCGCGCCCCTGCTTGCCCTCGCTCTCGCCGAAGAGCTGCTTCCACCACTCCTGCATCAGCTGCATTCCGCCGTGGAAACTGCTGAGGATCTCCGTGGTGAACCCCTTGGTGTACAGGCCGTACCGGACCGTCGCGTACAGCAGGGCGGGGTTGACGCGGAGGTCGTCGGACCGGCAGAGTTCGGCCATGGAGCGGGCGCCGCCCACCAGAGCGGCGACGTCCACGCCCGCAGCCGCCAGGGGAACCAGGCCCACCGGGGTCAGGACGGAGAAGCGGCCGCCGACGTCGTCGGGAATCACGAAGGTCGCGTATCCCTCGGCTTCGGCGAGGCGCCGCAAGGCGCCGCGGCTGGCGTCGGTGACGGCGGTGATGCGGCTCGCCGCTCCGCCTCCGTACCGGGCTGCCAGCCCCGCCCTCAGGATGCGGAAGGCGACGGCCGGTTCCAGGGTCGTTCCCGATTTCGAGATGACGCAGACGTGGACGTCCCGGTCGCCCAGGCGGTCGAGGGTCTGCTGCAGGGTCGCCCCGCACAGCCCCGTGCCGGCGAAGACGACCTCGGGTCGGCCCGAACCGGCGCGGCCGTCGAGGCCCAGGGCCGCCAGGACCGCCCGGGCGCCCAGGTAGGAGCCGCCGATGCCGACGACCGCCAGAACCTCGGCCTGGGCGGCGATCCGGTCCGCCTCGGCCTGAACATTGCCCAGGTCGTCGGCCGTGATGGACGACGGCAGGTCCAGCCAACCCAGGAAGTCGGCGCCGGGGCCGGTGCCGTCATGCAATTCGGCCAAAGCGGCCATGGCCCGGGGCTCCAGGGCTTCCAGTTCGGAGGCCGGCAGATACTCACCGGCACCGCTGATGTCCAGACGGATTCCTTCGTGCTCGATCATCGCCATCCTTCTTGTCCCGGCTCACCGGGCGGGGTCTGCCCGGGATGGCGCTTGCGCCTGCCCTGGGACCTGTTTAATTCAATGGTTCACGCATCCGCGCCCGGCCCCCCCGGTGGGGGCCAAGAATAACCCGGATTCGCCCCGAAGCAAAGCCGCCGTCCCGGCGGCCATCCCAGGAGCCGGCATGACCCAGGCCTCCCCCGTCATCGTGGCCACTTACGCCGAGATCGCCCTGAAGGGGCGCAACCGGACGGTGTTCCTGCGCAAGCTCCTGAACAACATCCGCACCATGCTCAAGAACGAGCCCCTCGGCGAGATCAGGCACGTGGAGAGCCGCCTGCTGATCGAGGTGGCGGACACCGACGCCGCGGCCCGCGTCAGCCGCAGGCTGCACGACGTTTTCGGACTGCAGTGGGTCTCTCCCGCGGTTCCCGTTCCCCGGGACGAGCTGGACGCCGAGATCGCCGCGGACCAGGCCGCCGGCCGGGAGCCGCGGTTGACCCTGCTCTGCGACGCGGCCTGCGGCCTGGCCCGTGAGAATCCGGGGGAGGCCCTATCCTTCAAGGTGGCCACCCGCCGCAGCGACCGCACCTTCGCCCTGGGTTCCCCGGACATCAACCGCATCGTCGGCCGCGCCGTGCACCTGGACACCGGGCTGCCCGGCCGGATGCAGGACCCCGACCTGAAGGTCAACGTGCTGGTCATGAAGGACCAGGCTCTGGTCTTCCACGCCAAGGAGACCGCCCACGGGGGACTGCCGGCGGGCAGCAGCGGGCGGGTCATGGTCCTGATGTCCGGCGGGATCGACTCGCCCGTGGCGGCCTGGCTCATGATGCGGCGCGGCTGCCGCCCCGAGTTCGTCCACTTCTTCTCCGGCCGGACCGCCGCCGAGGCGGACACCGCCAAGATCGAGGAGCTGGTGCGGATCCTCGCCGGCTACTTCCCCCGGCCCCTGGCCCTGCACCTGGTGCCGGTGGTCCCCTACGAGCAGCGCGCCATCGGCGCCGTTCCCGACAGCTACGACATGGTCATGTTCCGCCGGTTCATGTTCAAGACCGCCGCCAAGCTGGCCTCCCTGAACAAGTGCAAGGCCCTGGTCACCGGGGACAGCCTGGGCCAGGTGGCCAGCCAGACCATCCACAACCTCGGGGCCATCGCCCCGGACGTCCGGATGCCGGTCCTGCGCCCCCTGATCGGCATGGACAAGATCGAGATCACGGCCTGGTCCCGGAAGGTGGGGTTGTTCGACACGTCCATCCTCCCTTACCGGGATTGCTGCTCGATCCGGTCCCCCAAACCGGTCCTGACCGCCCGTCCCCGGGATCTGATGAACTTCTCCCGGGCCATGGACCTCGATGCCGCGGTCCGGGAGGCCGCCCTGGCGGCGACCGAGATCAGGATCGACGGCCCCTCGCACGGCGCCGAAACCCGGCCCGATTGACCGGGCAGGATCCAGTCCGAAGAAAATCGTCAAGCCCCTTCCCCCACCGACCGATCAATCCCCTACAGGAATGCGTCTTCCGGCTCGTCCCGCCGATGTCCGTTCATGGATGCGCCGTGACGACGCAACCGGATTCAAGGAGTGGAGCATGAAAATTCTGGTCGTAGACGATTCCCGCGCCATGCGCCGCATTGTCGCCAGGACCATCCGCCAGGCCGGATTCGAGGGTCACGAGATCGTCGAGGCCGAGAACGGCAAGGAAGCCCTGGACGTCGTCAAGGCGCAGAAGCCCGACCTGATACTTTCGGACTGGCACATGCCCGAAATGACCGGGATCGAGTTCCTGGCCGCCATGAACGCCGAGGGGCTGGAGATCCCCTTCGGGTTCGTGACCTCCGAAAGCACCAAGGAGATGGTCGACCTGGCCACCGAGGGCGGCGCCATGTTCCTGCTGGCCAAGCCCTTCACGGCCGAGGACATGGGCCAGGTCCTGGGGGCTTTCATATCGTGACATTACTGCTGCGGAAACGGGACATCGCCAACCCCCAGGACATCGGCACCAAGCTCGACGCCCTGCGCGACGCCGTGGAGAGCATCCGGGAGACCTTCTCCGTCCAGTTCGGGATCGACCTGGCGCTCGACGGCATGCCCGGCGCCCCCGACCCCGGCGGGGTCATCTTCGGCGGCACCGTGGCGCTGACCAGCGAGAAGATCAACTTCCAGTACGCCTGCGCATTTCCCGAAGAGACCGCCAGGGATCTGACCCGGATCCTGTTCGCCCTCGAGGACGACGCAGACGTCCCCATGGAGGATCTCGGCGATGCGATGAACGAGATCCCCAACGTCGCGGCGGGGGTCTGGAAGGCGAAGCGGGAGCCGAAAGGCGAGAACTACCAGCTCGGCCTGCCCCTGTTCATCCGGGGCAGCGGTTGGATCCAGTACTTCCCCAGAGGAGTGAACGCCGTATCCCAGCCGATGAGGACCCCTGACGGGAGGAAACTCCAGGTCGTCCTCAGCTGGCAGAACGGCACAGATGCCGGAGGGATCTTTCCCATGTCTAACGCTATCGAGAACGCGGTCGCCGGCAGCGGGCACTACGTGCCGGCCGAGGTGCTCCAGGAGGCCGTCAACGCCGTCGTGGAGACCTGCCGCATCCAGATGGATCTCGAACTCCAGGTGGATGCCAATCCCTCGGATCCCCGCCAGGCGGAGGTCGATTACGGAAGCAGCATCGCCTTGACCTCGGAGACGGGCAGCTGGCAACTCGCGGTCATGTGCAACAAGCTGGGCAGCAAGGGGCTCACCCGGAGCCTGTTCGCGATGGAGCCCGACGAGGATCCGGCCATGGAGGACATGGCCGACGCCCTGGGCGAGATCGCCAACGTCGCCGCCGGAGTGATGAAGTCCAGCCGCGCCGCCGCCGGCCAGAAGATCCAGCTCGGCCTGCCCCTGTTCATGGAGGGCAGGAGCTGCATCGAGTTCTTCGCCAGCGGCATCCAGGGCATGGCCCAGACCGTTCGCGGACCCGACGATCTGGAGGCCCATGTCATCCTCATCTGGCAGGAAGGCTAGGCCATGACGCTGACGTTGCCGTCCCCCAGGGAAGTCCTCGACCTGGTCGAACTGCTCATCGGGGAAAAGCCGGTTCTCAAGGAAGGCCAGGGCTGGGATCTGCTGAATCCCGAGAAGGGCGCCTACATCACCTTCCTGCAGGGGCGGGACAACCAGGTCGAGGGGGCGGTCCTGACCGACCTCGCGGCCACCCTGTACATCGGCGCCAACCTGATCATGCTGCCCAAGGCGACGGCGATGGACCAGATGAAGGCGGGCAAGGCGTCCGAGCCGGTGATCGAGGCCGTCACCGAGGTCGTCAACAACCTGAGGACCCTCTTCAACAACATCGATCTGAACCCTCACGTCGCCCCCACGGCCACCTTCCCCTACAAGGTGCCCGATCCCGACGACTTCGTGGGCTGGGTCCGCAATCCCGGCAAGCGGGTGGACTACGTGGGGGAGACGGACTTCGGGACCGCCACCCTGACCATCATCGCTCCCTGATCACCGTATCCCGGCACAAGAAAGGGCCCGACCGAAGTCGGACCCCTGGCCTGCCGGCCCCGTACCGGAGGGTCAGACGGGAACCGCCGCCAGGGCCCGGCAGATGGCCTCCGGGATCCGGTCCAGCCTCACGATCTCCGTGGCTGCTCCCAGTTTGACGGCCTCCCGCGGCATCCCGTAGACGATGCAGCTGGATTCGTCCTGGGCGATGGTGTGGGCGCCCCTGTCGTGCATCAGTTTCAGCCCCTCGGCCCCGTCCTTGCCCATTCCGGTCAGGATGACGCCCAGGGCCTTGCCGCCCGCGTGATCGGCTACCGTGCGGAACATGACGTCCACCGAAGGCTTGTGGCCGCTCACCCTCGGCCCGCTGCGCAGTTCCACCATCAGGCGTCCGCCCTGTCTGGTCAGCAACAGGTGGCGGTCGCCCGGTGCGATCAGCGCCAGGCCGGGCTGCAGGACGTCGCCCGTCCTGGCCTCGCGCACCTCCATCGGGCAGATGCGGTCGAGATTCGCTGCGAACTGGGCGGTGAATCCGGGCGGCATGTGCTGGACGATGAGGGTTCCGGGTGTGTCTTCCGGCAACCGGCTCAGGATGGCCGTGAGCGCCTGGGTTCCGCCGGTGCTGGCGCCGATGGCCAGCAGGCGGTCGGCGGGACACCCCACCCTGGCCAGGGGCCGCGGGGAACCGTCCGCGCCGGGACTCCGGTGGCCGAGCGGCCTGCTCTGGACCCTGGCCCCGGCGGCGGCCCGGACCTTGCGCACGATCTCGAGCATGAGGGCCTGGGTCCCCTCGCTCGTGAGGTTCTTGCCGACCACCTCGACGGCGCCCGCCTCCAGGGCCTCCTGGACCTTGAGGCTGCCCGC